>JAFGQG010000033.1 GCA_016935765.1 bacterium | reverse complement strand
CGCCCAGTAAAACGGGTGGCTGTATCTTTCGGACTTGATCATCTCCAGTTTTGCTTCCCTCAACGCTCCTGCCTTATTCATATTTTCATTGACAAGATTATGATAAAACTGATACATAAATTCGGCAGTGGATTCGTCCGCGATACTCCATAAACTCACTAATACCGAAGGAGTCCCGGCATACATAAAAGCCCTGGTAATTCCCATGATGCCCTCTCCCATGACGATCTTTCCCAACCCGGTCTCGCAAGCGGAAAGGGTTACCAGATCAGCATGCAGATCCATGTTGAATATCTCGTACATTTGAAGCCTGCCGTTCTCCAAAGTATCAGCCGGGTAAAGTGATAATATCAAACCGGATAATTGCGGATTGTTCTCATCAAACACGCCGTGGCAAGCGAAATGAACATACCGGTAATTGGTAACCAGAGCTCTAGTTTTCGCGTTCGCTTCAGAAGCCTGTGTGCTTAGAAAAAGCATATAATCCCCTTTTTGAAATAGCGAAGCGATCTTCATCAACTCTATCTCTGTGCTTGGAAGCGGCTCAAAAACCTCTGGAATTGCAAGACCGGCACCCGCGATATCATTTACAGTACTTGACCCTTCAAAGGCAGTTTGATCGTCCGTTGGAACGTACCGGGGATTTCCGAACGCAAGAAAATCCTTCATTACCATTACACTATCGAAAAGCGCATCCTTTGGGTGTTCCCTGATCTGGATTAATACCGTTGCAGACGGCGAATACTGTATTTTAAATCTCTTGACAAGATATGGAATTTTGGCATAAAAACCACTTTCTGTCAATGATTCTATGTCAGCATCACGATATAAAAGAAGTTCGAAGGGCAGGTAACCCAGAATACCATCCTGTATGATTATAAGGTCATCAACACCCCGGATAACGTCTTCGCAGGGTTTTATCAGCCAATCATAAAGCTTTCGTGATAACTCCACGAATTCAGGGGAGAATGATCCCGGAAGAGTGATCTCGGACCTCAGCTCCAGGATAGCTTCACCGATCTCATACCGCCCTTTTATCCTGTAAACATAGTAGTTATTCTTCGTTATACACCATAGGTAAGAGGCTGAGTCGATAAGCGTATATTCGAGAAGCGCGGTTTCATCATCCGGAATATTCTCCTGCACGGTTTCTATTGAGACCGGCTCCGGGTACTGCAGATCCGCGTACCTGGGGGATTCCATCATTATCCTGCTGTGCAGCCTTTCCAGCGCCTCTTCCTCAGAGCCAAGCTGTTCCTGGTAATCTGATAATTCAATCGTATCAACCTCCCCTTGCATCGATTCCAGTTCGGTGATCTTATCGGATAACCAGCCTATTCTCGACATCAGTGTGCGTTCCTGCTGCGAAATTTCTTCCGGCAATCCCTGTCTCAATCCTGCTTTCGCTTCAGCAAGCTGGTCAAGGAAAGCTCGGCTCCGGTACGCTTCTGAATAAGTGTACGCTTCCTCGATATAGGATGGATCTCCGCTATCAACGTAGAGCATATAATCCAGGTCAATAGCGCTTTGATAAACTGTAACCGCTCTCCTGAAGTAGTCGGTTTTCTGGCGGCTGGAGATCAACTTCTCCCTGAGGGATTCACCGGAGTCGATCGCTCTCTGATAAGCTATTCGCGAGCTGTCCAGCTCGCCCATTCGAGTGTAGATATTGCCGATCTGTTCATAGCTTTTTCTAACCCATTCTCCTTCACCGATATCTTTGTGAATTTGAAGCCCTGCGCGCGTGTACTCGAGTGCTTTCTCGTAATTGCCCGTCCTAAAATTAGCAGTGCCGATGTTGTGCAAATTGACAGCCTCGCTCTTCCTGCTGCCGATGTTCCTATTGATCTCGAGCGCTTGCTCATAGTACATCAGAGCTTTTTCGTAATTCTCCTTATCCATGTATACTATCCCTATGTTACCAAGGGTTGTAGCTTCACTGGATATTTCACCTGACTGCATGTAGATATCCAGGGCAAACTCATACTGTTCTAATGCTCTGGGGTAGTTTTTAAGCTGCCTGTACATACCAGCCATGTTGCTGTTAAACCATGCTTCGCTTGTCCTATCTTCAATTTCCTTTACGATTCGCAAACCCCTTTCATAGTATGATAAAGCTCTATCGAGGTCACCCAATCCCTGGTAAAAAATACCAATGTTCCCCAGATTGATAGCTTCCCCCTTTTTATCCCCAAATTCCCTGTCCATCTTTAAACCCTTTTCATAGGAGGAAAGCGCTTTATCATACTCTCCAAGCCTGTTATAAACGATACCAAGGTTGCCGATGTCAGTCTTCAGACCTGCTCTATCTCCAATTTCTTCGTTTATCTTGATCGATTTCAGGAAATACTCCAATGCTTTTTTATAATCCCCCAGGTGTCTGTAAACGTTACCTATATTTCCTGAGTGCCTCGCTTCCTCGCTTTTACTCCCCGTTTCAAGTGCCAGGTCCAGAGCTTGATGATAATACTCCAGAGCTTTATTATAATAACCCATATTTTTATATATTATTCCTATATTGCCCAGAGCCTGCCCTTCAAGAGATTTACTACCGATTTCTCGTGCTAGGTCCAGGGCTTTTAAAGTGTATGATAACGCTTTTTCATAATCTCCTAAATTTTTGTAAGCCATACTGATGTAATTAAGATTTAATACCCTATTATTTTTATCCCCCAAATCAATGGCTATTTTTAGAGTTTTCTTCCAGTAAATTATAGCTGTATCGTATTCTGAAAGATGAAAGTAAAGCCTGCCTAAATTGTGGTTTAACTCCAATAGCTTTTGGCTATCGGTGCTTCCCTCAAATTGCCTTTCCAGGAATTTAAAACGCTCGTATGCTTCTTCAAGGTGGCGGTTTGTTAGCAGTGAATCCGCGAGGTGAAACATACTGTCAAGCTGCTCAGGTTGTAGGCTATCCGAATCCCCGGCAACCGCGCAAGCAGTTACTATTATCAATATAAGCAAACTTGTAGTGACTTTTTTCATTTCTCTCTTGTTTCTTTTTCGCGCTCCGCAATCGGAAACGCGTTTCGTTAATTTCCAACTATCACGAACGCTCCCCAGAAAAGGGGGGAGTCGTAGCCATACCTCTCGATTGCCTTTTTTCTCACTTCTATCTGGGCTTGTTTCAATGCTTCGTGTATCTCTTTTCCATTCAACCAATTATGATAGAATAACTCCATCAACTCCCCGGTTTCCTTATCCGGAACTTTCCAGAGCGAGAGCATTACAAAACGAGCTCCGGCAAGCTGAAGCGCTCTCCGTAAACCATAAACGCCCTCTCCAGTCCTTATCATCCCCAACCCGGTTTCACACGCTGAAAGAACCACTATCTCGGTTCCCCTAAATGGCATCTCCATCAATTCAGAAGCAGTCAGGATCCCGTCTTCTTCGCCATCTGGAATATTGAGCTCTTTGATCAATCGATTAGCTCCAGCAAGCGCTATACCGCTTCGCATCATCGGCGATTCGATCTCGCCTTCCTGAAGGGCAGTCCTATCCTGATCCTGCAGGACAAAACCATGAGTAGCGAGATGCAATATCCGTGGGGATTCGAGCTTTTTAAACTCCTCTTCAGTAGCCTCTTTTCCTGTCTTCAATACCACATCAAAGCCATGATCTTTCAATATCTGTGTAATACTCTGAGCTTCCAACTCCGAAGATTCCAGATATTCGAACTCTTCATCGAGAATGTTCTGCCGATAATGCGTTTTGAACGCCCGAATATTAATGCTATCCTTAGCCTCATCCTGCCAATCATAGTCAGGGGCTCCAAAAACAACGCAGGGGGATTGCGAGAACTCATGTCCGGTCTTGACCAGGTCACCTGTCGAATTTAAAATCCTTATATCATATTTCTCCATCAGTGTCTTCCCTGACTCATCTAGAAGGATACCGAAATTCAGCTTGTACAACTCCTTTTCAGGACTGATATATATCCTGTGAACACCTTCAAGGTATGACTCCAGAGGCTGCCACATCCTATCATATACTCTCTGGCTAATGCCCCGGGAATCGCTACTAAAAAAAACTGTGCTGGCAAGGTAATTATACCAAACCATCACACTGTCCACATCATTCTCGGAGGCAATACTGATCACTTCCGGGTGCTTCGCGTCTTTTTTCAGCACCAGCGCAACGTAATATCGCTGGGAATCCTGCCTGGAATAGGCTGTAGTGAATTCAACGGCAGCTTCGTCTGGTTTCAATGCCCCGAGTATGTCTTTCCAGGCTACACTGAATTCCCCCTCGAAATCCCGGTACTCTGAGGATTTTCTTGTAAGAATACCCTCAAGCGAATCGGCTTTATGAACCAGATTCTGTACATATTCCGCAATCAAGGAATCTTCTCTCAAACTCAGGTTGGCAGCTCTCCAGCGAAGCTCAACCATATCATCCGCTATTCCGGTTAGGGCGGAATCTCCTGATGATTCTACTATCGCCCTCAAGGCGGTCGCGCTCCTTCCAATCGCACCCTTGAATACCAGAAGGTAATTGTACCAGTCCCCGGCGATCTCACGCTTCTGAGAATAGTACTCCAGGGCGAAAGCCTCAAAGCTCTTCCGCCGATGATAATCGATATCCACGTACCTTATCAGGTCCCGCTCAGGCATATAACCCGCGGAATACCGCAAACGCTTATTGAGAATATCGTTTGTTCTCAAATATATAGGTTCAGATTCACAAAACCTATCTTGGTAGTGATATAGAATGGCTGAATTATACAGGGTTTTAGCTACATCCGGATGATCAGGATTAAGCAGGTTTTCACGTATTTCCAATGCGCTTTTAAGAAGGCTTTCCGCACGGTCATACTTCCCTAAGCTAAAATAGTATTCCGCCAGGTTGTTCAGTGATTGGGCAACCAGAAGGTGTTTGGATCCAAAGACCTTTTCCCTTATTTGCAACGAGCGCAAGTAAAGTGATTCCGCTACTGAATACTTACCCAGCCTTTCATAAAGAACTGCAAGGTTGTTAAGGTCTGTAGCTACTGATTTATGTTCTGTGCCGTGGACTTTCTCAGTTATCTCTAATGCAGCTAAATAAAGGCTTTCCGCTTTCACTAAATTGCCCATGTTGTTATACAAAAACCCGAGGTTATTCAAATCTACAGCAACGTTGGGATGTCCCGGTCCATAGTTTTTTTTATCAATCTCGAGAGCTCTCTCCAGCAACTCCTTCGCTTCAGCACTCTTTCCTTGAACGCGGTACACTGCAGCCAGGTTATTCAACGAAGGTGTGATAGCTGGATGGTCGCTCCCCAATGCTTTTTCCCGAATGCCAATACCTCGCTTATAGAGGGATTCAGCTTTCGAATAGTTGCCCAGGTTCTTTTGTATCCGCCCAAGATTGTTCAGGATAACCGCAATTAACGGATCATCATTACCAAGGTTGGCAGTTGCAATTTTCATTACTTTAGCGGAGAGAGACTCGGCTTCTGCATATCTGGCAAGGTCAACGTAGAGCAGTGAAAGGTTGTGCATGATTTCCGCGACGTTGATATGATCGGAACCGTAGTTTTTTTTCATGATCCTTAGTGCTTGCTGGTACAGCGATTCAGCCTCGAAAAACCTCCCCTGCATATAGTATATATATGCCAGCAAATCCATGTTGGAAGCAACATCAGGGTGTTCTCCACCGAGTGATGCCCCGTCCAATTCAAGCGACTGCTCCATATATATGCCAGCTTGCTGGTATTTTCCGAGGTAATAATAGCAGTACCCGATATCCTCGAGCCTTCGGGAATAGATGAACGATGTATCGCCATAGACTTCTTCGACTACCTCCAATGCTTTTTGGAAATAGGGGAGGGCATCGGAGTACCGTTCCTGGTTCCACATTATCAATCCCTGCTTGTGCAGAGCTTTTTGAGTTAGACTGTCGAATTCACCGAAGTTGTTAATTGTATAATCAGCCAATTTTTGAGAGAGGCTTTCAGCTTCCTGCCAGTTTTCCGATTCGATGAGGCTATCTATTCCTGATAGAATACGGTTATGTTCCTCAATCGCGTTTGATTCTGCAATAGCCAGATCAGCGTGAATCCAAATAACCAGTGATAAAATAACAATAATACTTTTGGTAATAACTTTATAAATCATGACAGATCACCAATTATTTCAAATTACTTTTAGAAAATTAATCGTATTAAAAAGATGTACAAGTGAAAATGTTAAAAATAATTTCCATTACAAGGTAAACTAAAGGGTAAATAATCGATGTTATGTGTAGAGCTCTAGAAAGAAAATTAGCCAGAAAAATGGAACGGGTGCGCAACGGATGTTACATTTTACTACAGATTTAAAAGCCTGCAATTTTTAGAGTGTATTGTATATGTTTGTAGTATTTAAACTTACGGATTATACTATTCAAAATGCTTCGCGATATATTCCATCGTTTCCTGCGCGTTGAGGTGCTGAGTTTGGTTGCCGGTGCGGACATAGAACGCGCCGTCGAGTTTCTTCACGAAGACTGGTGTGTCGTTTGGAATGACTGTGATGCTGCAGACCTCCACGTTCTGGATGTTCGGGAAGGATATGGTTATATTCTTGCTGAACTCCACGCCGAGATAGTCAGTGATCAACCTGTAAAGTTGAAGCTGCAGACCGTCAGCGTCCTTTTTATGAAGCGAAGTGTAGTCGTTCTCGAGACCGAGTGGTTTTCCGTCATCATCGACCCCAATGAATAGTATTCCACCCTCTGCGTTCATGAATCCCGCGATGGTTTTGACTACGACCTCTTCAAGTTTTTTATTTGGCTGTTGAGTATGGTAATCCCAGCGCAAACTGGATTTAAACTCCAGGTTCTGGCTTTCGGGTTTAAGCAGGAGAGCTTTCGTCGCGTTAAGTTCGGCTTCTTTAGTAGCGAGTGTTTTGTCAGCAAGGAAGGTTTTCAGGTGGGAATGCAGGTTCGCTGCCCTGAAAACGAACGCTATAAGTCCAAGAATAGGGTACTGGAGGACATACCATGTTGAATAGAATTTGAAGTGCCTGAACGGGCTTGTGGAGTCGGCAGGCATCGACTGAATCCAGATTTTAACGAATTCGCTGATCTCTTCTCCGAATGCGCGCGCTATCCAGTCCGGACCGAAGACCGGGCGAACCAGCGCGAACCACAGGATAGCGTAAAGCGCGGCGCAATATAGCCCGAGAAATAGTGAAGCGCGGGGTTTGAACGGCATCTGTATCATACCGATAAAGAGCACCACGATATAAACGATCCCGTAGCTGTTGAAGAGAACGTTGAAATTCGCGATATCCTTCGCGACGCCCCACGTTGCTATGAATACAACTGCAACAATGAGAAGTACCATGTCTCGATGTTCTCCACGAAGGATCTTGTGAAGTGCCAGGATGATTAGCATACCAACAACGAGGGCGATGAGGCTTCGTGACAGCACAAGGATCTTGATGTTGGATACGAGACTTATCCCGAAGATGAAAATGCTGATGGCAAATAGAAGCGCGAATATCAAAAAGAGGGAGGTTCCTGCCTGGCGCGCGAAAATCTCCTTCAAACTCGGGTCAACTTCCTCCAGATTTGGAAAGAGAAATTCCTTGATCTTGCTCATTGAAAGATCGCGGGGGATGATATGTTGCTCGGTATTGTTTATCATTTAAAATAAAATAATATTCTATTTAGGAAATTGCAATTTAAATTTGGATACATTTTCAAAAAATCCATTTAATTCTTCTGTTAAAATCGCCGTTGTATGGATAGATTAACTGTCCTCAATAGCTTTAGCTAAGGGGGATAATCTGTCTGTAAAATCCAAATCCACTCAAATAGAAATCTAAGATGACAGGCAGGGATGCCTGTCTATACAATTATGGTTTTTTTCCCTCCCGCTTCAGTAGCGGGATGGGGGGAAGTGGTTCCGGCGGTAGTTGGAATCGAATTGGGAATTTTCCTGGACACCTGGTCCCTCCCTCAGCAGCGGTATCTATATGGTCAAGGTGAATGTAGGTGAAGAGAAGATTACTGAGCGAGTGGTGTATATAAAGTAAAAACCAGATGATAGAAATTGAATGTGGTTAATCTAATCGTTGGGAATTTCTTGAAAATCCTGATAATTTCTATGATGTTAAGCCAGAAATCATATTTTTTCCTGCCTATAATGGTTTTTCTCTATAACTTTAAGCATAATAAGAGTGAAACAAGTGTATTAAAAAACTGGATGATACAATTTTCTTTATATTACTATATTTTTGAAATAACTAAAGCGTAAATATAAAGTTGAATTAGAGGATATTGGTTTGTATGAATTGGGTGGATTACATTGTTTTTGATCCGAACACCTGTCACGGTAAAGCGTGTATAAAAGGAACGCGAATAATGGTTTCAGTAGTCTTGGACAATTTAACTGCGGATCTGAGTGTGGATGAGATTTTGGCAAGTTATCCTTCACTTACTAGAGAATCGATACAGGCAGCTATTTTATATGCTGCTGAATTAACAAAGGAACAGATCATTGCTTTACCTGTGAACTAAAAATGAAATTTAAGGTTGATGAAAATTTGCCAGTCGAAGTTACCGAACTTTTAATAAAAGCTAGTTACGATTTGAAGTTGGTTTTTATATAAATGAGGATAGAATCTCTGATGTATTTATTCGAGATGATTAAGCTTATGTTGCTGGAGGGAATGATGGACTTGGTATTTTGGACATCTCCCATTTCACTGGAATCGAAGAAGAGGTACCCTCCAAACCCGAAAATTTCTCCATGCATGTGTATCCGGATCCGTTTAACGCAGTTTTAAATATTCAAATTGCCCCTGTAAAGACGTTGCATCCCACTTCGCTAAGACTTCGAGGGACAGGTGCAAAGTCTCCACTGTATCAATCGCCCTTACATGTGAAGGTATATGATATCAGCGGCAGGTTGGTTTTCTTGAAACAAAAACATTACTGTTAGATATTAAAGACGTATATTATTAGCCATTGAGTATCAATCAAGGATTTTTATTTACTAATCTCATATATTCATCATGAGTGCCTATCCAGACCCAAATATAATCACTACCATCCTTAATACTCAAAGCCCTGTAATCAAGTGAAATCCTTATAGACCAGAATTTACCTATTTTTTTTAAATGTAAAGATGGATGATGAGAATTGCTTTTTAGCAGTATAAATTGTTGATTTGCGCGGCTTTGTATTTCTAAAGGAAGTTGCTTGAAACACTTCCAGAAACGTTCTGTAGATCGATGCATTTAAAGGTCCTTTAATTTCCCCTTCTTCTTATACTCCAACGCTTCATCTGCTAAAAAATCCAAATTTCCTTTGCTTGAATCCTCCTCGATTTCCTTATCCCATTTACGCCAGTCTTTTTCAGCTATCCATTTCCTGAGTTGTATAAAATCTTTTTCAGGGAGCACATCTATAGCATCTTTTATTTCTTTGACCTTTGTCATAATTTTCACCTTTATAAGGCTAATTAATCATAAGTAAAATAGTTAATTACAACATGTTTGTCAAACAATATATTTGAAAAAACTTGGTATAGAAATTGAGTGTATTTTTTGGTTGAGTTTCTTATTCAGCGAGAATGGTTCTTTCTTTATCTTGCATGAAGCAGATATAAGGTTTATTGTTATGTCGATTGAAAATAAATTATGAAGGTGGGTTGTGATGTGGAAGGATTTTATAATCGTTTTCATTCTGCAACTGATATTTTTATTGAGAATACTGTTGCTTATGTTCTTTCATCTGGTGGTTTATATATTCTCGATGTTTCTAATTTCATTGGAATCGAAGAAGGCACACCCTCCAAACTAGAAACATCCGCCATGAATGTTTACCCGAATCCATTTAATGCAGTTTTAAGGATTAAAATTGCCCCTGTAGAGATGTTGCATCCCACTCCGCTAAGGCTTCGAGTAACAGGTGCAACGTCTCCACTGTATCAATCGCCCATACATGTGAAGGTATATGATATCAGTGGCAGGTTGGTTGAAAAGCTGCTCCCATCCATCCAATCCTCCACCCATCCAGTAATCCATGAGAGCTTCACCTGGTTCCATGATATCTCCGTTAGCAGCGGTATCTACTTCGTTCGAGCGAAGTCCGGTGAAAAAGCATCACGAAACGGGTTGTGTATTTGAAGTAGTAACAATTTGGGAAAAATATTGCTTTATTTAATTTAATCATTAATTTTAAAACTTAAAATGTTTACTGTAAATCTGATAATAGTGAACTTAATCTGAAAGGAGTAATAATGAAGAAGTGGATCTGTGTTTTTTTAATTGTGCTTACCTCAGTCTGCTTATCCCAGACTCAGTTTGTCAGCACTATCGGGGGATCGGGGAGGGATGAAGGAGAATCGGTGATTAGTTTAAGCGATGGTAGTTATGCAGTCACCGGTAGAACTTTTTCCTTCGGCGCTGGCTCAAGCGATATGATCATAGCGAAATTTGCGTCAGATGGTTCGCTGGAGTGGGCGAAAGCAGTTGGTGGTGAATACCAGGATAACGGCAGTGCAGTTATTCAAACTCGCGATGATGGTCTTATTGTATGTGGTTCCAGTAATAATTTTGGAGGAGGATATACAGAGTTCTTTCTGGTCAAACTAAATTCCTCGGGTACTTTAGAATGGGCTAAAACAGTCATTTCTTCTTATTACGAATATAGCTATACTGTTTTACAGACCAGTGATGATGGTTTTCTGGCAGGCGGGTACACTAGCAGCCACGGTGCCGGGGGAAGTGAATTATACCTGATAAAATTTTCATCTACCGGATCCTTAGAATGGGCAAAAACAATTGGAGGAACTGGCGATGATAATCTGGCAGATATGGTACTGACAAGCGATGGTGGTGTTGCAATAATAGGATATACCCAAACTTACGGCGCAGGCGGTAATGATATGCTGGTGATCAAGTTGAATTCGTCATACGCTATTGAATGGGCAAGAGTTATCGGGGGAGCAGGTGAAGAATACGCCCAATCCCTTATCCAGACATCTGATGATGGATATGCCATTATAAGTTATAGCAATAGCTTTGGAGCTGGAGGGAACGACATTGTTATGGCAAAGTTGAACGGCGCAGGGGATATGGAGTGGGCAGTTGCAGTGGGTGGAGTAGAACATGAATATGGCAATGGGATTGCTCAATCAGACCACGACGGCAATTATGCTGTGACTGGAATTACCACTACCTTCGGTGAAGGCGGAGAGGAAGGTTTTCTTGTCAAATTATCTGAAGAAGGAGACCTGGAATCAGCTTTTAGTTTCGGTAGTTATGGTAGTGATTACGGAGCCTCTATTGCGCCAACCCTGGATAATGGGTTCGTAGTAACTGGAATTCTAGGTTTCATCTCGAATGATATATGTTTGGCAAAGTTCAATTCTACAGGAAATACTTGTCTTGGTGAGGAAGTCTCTCCTGCCATCCTGGTAGTGACGGAGAGTCTTGTTGTTGAATCAGTATCCCCTATGGTGGAGTCTGTTACTGCCTCTGCTGGGGATGCTGCTCCAATCGTAACCGAAGTCACCGGGGCGGACACTCTTTTATGCAGTAATCTCGGTATCCATGATGATGCACCTTTACCTCATGAGTTCGAAATTACTGCTTATCCTAATCCGTTTAATTCCACTATTTCAATTTCTTCGCCTATCAACGCTGATGTGCGTATTTATGATGTTCTGGGGAAGTTGATCACCCGACTTCGGGGTGGTGAAACGGTCTGGCAGCCCAAACCTTCGGTGGAAAGCGGTATATTCCTGCTTCGAGTCGAATTTGGTGAATCCGTGATCACGAAGCGGGTGGTGTATTTGAAGTAAATATCAAATATCTCTTGGTATTTTTTTTTGAAAGTGTATTTTACTAATAGTATTGTAAATTGATTGATAAAATCTAGATTTTTAGAACAAATCTACAAAAATGTTATGAGTCCTACAGTTTTCAGGTATAAAGGATATAGATTCTATTTCTTTTCACGTGAATAAGATAGGATGCACGTTCATGTTTATTGTGCAGAAGGAGAGGCAAAATTCTGGCTTGAACCTGATATTAAAGTTGCTAAAAACTGGGGGTTATCTGATAGTCAAATAATAGA
Source organism: bacterium (assembly GCA_016935765.1). Classification (GTDB taxonomy): domain Bacteria; phylum UBP14; class UBA6098; order JAFGQG01; family JAFGQG01; genus JAFGQG01. The sequence continues at coordinate 3,015 of JAFGQG010000033.1, read as the reverse complement.
ATTGACAAAAATTGTCAAGGAGCATAAAAATGAAATTAGAGACCATTGGAAAAAGCACTTTAAAAGCTGAAGTTCTAAGTATTGATATTCACGGGATTTGGCTTTTTGTAGAGGGAAAAGAATATTTTCTTCCCTATGAGGAATTCCCATGGTTCAAGGATGCAAAGATTAGGGATGTTTTAGATGTTCAGCTATTGCATGGTTTTCATCTTCATTGGCATGCGCTTGATGTTGACCTTGATATCAATTCTTTGGAAAATAAAATTGAATATCCACTTATTTATAAATGAAAACTAATACTCGATTTTTTTTTGGAGTTGTGTATAGTCAGGCTTTTAAAGATTTTTCAGAATGCCAGATATAGGAGAATTTCTATGAGAAAATATTCTGTTAAAGGTTTTATCTTGGTTTTTATGTCAGTTATTGCCTTATTATTTACATCAGGTGAAAGTTTTGAAGCAAATATTGAAAATGTGGATTGTTTAATAAAGAAATTCGATGAGTTTTTTGCACGTGAAGTTGAAGGGGATTCTATATTTTATAATAAACCTTTTGAACTTCCACCTGAATTGGTTTACGATACATGTAGATTATATTTTACTTCTGGAACTCCTTATTCTGAAGTACCTGAATACGGTCAAAGATGGGTAAAGTGCTCACTGCTGAAGAATATAGTACATATAGAATTTAAAGAAGATGCTTCTACCTCTGAAAAGTTAAATTTGTTTGAACAGTTGTTTGGTGCTGACGGTAGAAAAATATACAATACGAAGTCAATAAAATTTGGACGCCGGCATTCTGAACATTTTAAAGGACACACTTATCAACTTAATAATCCTATTAGTGAGAAAGAATTATTTAGTCTAATATATGAAATAAACAAAAGCGATAAAGTTAAGTATGCCGGTCCAATATACCTATCTGAAAGAGAAGAAATAATAGCAGGAAATGAAATAATTATACTGGTTAAAACAGAAAGCGCTTCTGCAGTTAAAAGTTTTATTGAAAAACAACAAGGATTAAATTTGACATTTTTAGGTGATATTAAGCGTACTCCAGATGTTCCTATAGAGTTAACTTTTGATAAAAGCTATAATTATGACAATTTGCATTTTAGTTTGTTATTCTATTTACTACATAAAAGTATTATATTTTCACGACTTAATCATGATACAAAAGTTAGATTCCACTGATTACTATTATGATTCTTATGTCTGCTATCACGAGGCTGGGGATTTAGCAGTAAGCAGATCGAGGAATATATATGCCCACTAATAATATCAAAAAGGAAGCTTATAATTTATTGGAAAAATTACCAGAGAATGCCACATGGGATGACTTGATGTACGAGATTTACGTTCGCCAGGCTATCGAAGCAGGTCTTAAGGACAGCGAAGCAGGAAAAACCATGGATGTTAGGGAAGTCCGGGCTAAATTTGGGTTGACTCAATATTTATATTAGCGGTTGTACATAGCGCGCGATTGTTACTTGATAAGAAAGTTGATTAAAACCAGTGATAAAGGTCAAATCATTAAATAGTTTTTATCTAACCAATCATCCACCCATCCAGTAGTCCCTGAGGGCTTCACCTGGAGTCCTGATGCGTCTCTCAGCAGCGGAATCTATTTTGTGCGGGTAAATATTGGCAAGAAAAGTACCAAGAAACGGGTCGTGTATTTGAAGTGAGAGTTTCCCAAAGAAGTTAATTTTAGCTTCACTTAATAAAATCTCAAGTACAAGTAAAACTTGACACTACTGTTTTTTGTTTTATATTTTTGTTTTGAATCTAAAAAAAATGGAAGGATGAATGAATAAGTTATTAGAGCGGATTTCAATAAACCCAAATATCTGTTTTGGTAAACCCTGTATTCGTGGTACAAGGATCTGGGTATCCTTGATCCTGGATTTCCTGGCGAATAGTATGAGTGTTGAAGAAATCCTTGAAGAATACCCCCAACTGACCAGGGAAGATATTCAGGCTGCTATTGCCTATGGTGCGGAGATGTCTAGAGAAAGGTATATCGAAATTCCTGTTAGCTCAAATAAGTAGTCCATGGGGTGGGAATGAAATTCAAACTAGACGAGAATTTTAGTAAGAGAATGTCAAGTATTCTCAAAAACAGTGGATATGAAGTCACAACGGTCAGGGAAGAAGATTTACAGGGGTGTTCTGATGATGAATTATATAAGAAATGTAGTAAAGATAAAATGTGCCTGGTCACTCTTGATCTTGATTTTGCAAATGTTCTTCGTTTCCCACCGCAAGAAGTATATGGTATTGTTGTAATAAGAGTGCCTAGAAATCCAACCCTAAGAATATTAGAGTTACTGGTTGAACAGCTTGTTGAATCATTGAATAAAATTTCTGTTAAAGGGCAATTGTGGGTTGTTGAAGTGGGCAGGATAAGAATTCACCAAACAGATATTGAGGATTAAAAAGCACATTGACAGCACCTCATATTAAATTTAACTCATCAAGTGATACCGAAATTGATAGCGTTCATTGTTGAATGTATTTTAATGATAAAAGGATTAAATTGAAACCATATCTCGAAAAAATAGCGCTAAAAGAGGAATTCGGGAAGGTCACCATGATCGAGGTGGATGCTATTTTCTACCTAGAAGCTCAGGGCGGCGATTCACTGATCCAGACAGCAAGGCAAAAACCTTACTTCTCGAAGGAAACCCTCGGTGAACTGGAGGAAAGATTGGACCAACCATTCTTCAGGTGCCACCGCTCATTCATCGTCAACCTCAACCGCGTGCAGGGGATAGAAAAGGAAGGGCAGGATTGGCATATCCGCATGGATCCACCCGTGAACAAGGTGATACCGATTGCAAGGAGAAGATACTCGGCATTGAAGAAGGTTTTCAAAATTTAAGATGGAAATTGCCGGCATTGCCAATTCCACTCATTCTAAAAAACGACCGTTCATTCTTCTATATTGCCACTCATTTCAAAAAGCTGCAATTCATTTCAACAAAATTAAATTGAAAATAATACCACTCCAGGT
>JAFGQG010000032.1 GCA_016935765.1 bacterium | reverse complement strand
ATATAATTATAACAGTGTTATATATATATAACTTTTTAGGAATTCTGCTATCCCACTCTCCTGATAATTTCCGCTAAAACCATCCCGTATAAAAAACCTTATAGATTTATTTCGGAACATTACGGTATTAAAATAAAAATAAAACAAAAAATTAATAAGTTGACTTATCCCTATAAAAAAATAAAATTTGAATACTTAAAAACTTAAACATAATCCGAAAAATAATAAACTCTAAAGGATATTCATGATGAAAACTAAAATTACTATTGGTGTCGTCTTGGTTATAATTTCCATTTTTCTAATATTCTACGCTCAATGGGATCAGATAAACTCTGTAAAAACAATAACTTACTCGGATAGTTTTACACTTAAAGAATTAGCAAAGAAGAATAATATCCCCGTTAAAGAAATACTCCACCAATTAAGCCATGAAGATATTTCAGCATGGGAATTACCTTTAGAGATCCCTATTAATGAACTGGGTATCGATACCAATAAAGTTAAAGAAGCTGTCGAGCATGCTGGAACTGAAAGTAAACCTGTAATTGATATTATTAAGTTTTCTCTCTGGTCTTTGCTATTAGCCTTCGTCCTGATCTTTGTCTTAAGTAAGAAAAAGATAAAAACTTCGCGTATTCTTATTTTGTTGTCAGTTATAATAATTTTTGGTGTTGTGCTGGGCGATTCTCCAAATCCAATGGAATCTTTAGTGAAACTATTCAAAGTGTTTAATAAAATGGAAGGCGAAACCAGGATTATTATCCCGTCTTTTATTATTTTTACATTGTTTTCAATTACCGGCAGTAAGCTGATCTGCGGATGGGGCTGTCACCTTGGAGCTCTTCAGGAAAGTATCTTCAATATACCTTTATTCAAAAAGAAATATAAATTCAAACTTCCCTTCTCTATTTCATTAATATCAAGGATAACATTATTTTTTATCTTTATAGTGCTTTTATTCGGATTGCTTACATCCATTAAAAATTTTGTTCTTTTCCATCACATTAATTATTTTTAAGCTGTATAAATTAAGGACTCTTGCTACAATCGCCTTGTTTACTCTTCCGGTGTTTGCAATAGCAAGTTTTTTTTATTTACAGACCCTTCTGTCAGCTAATATGTCCTTTTGGATTATACGCATGGTTGCTTGAAAATATAGCGATAAACCGAATTAGAATAATAAGGGCAAAGTGTATTGATTGTGAAAAATGTGTCAAAGCCTGCCCGACAGAAGCCATGAAAGGTATATATAAAAAGAAAAGAAAGGTTTTTCTTCCTGATTGCTGGTCCTGTGGCGCATGTATAGAAGCCTGTCCGACTGACGCAGTAATTTATACAGCAAACAGAAAATTTAAAGAGAACGCTTGACTCATTGCAAATATCCATTAGAGTATTCTATTATGTTTATAAAGAGTTTAAAGGACTGCAATTTCATTATTGCCAAAGACAATACTCCACTGGTAGAGTTTTTTCACCCTGAAAAGGATGGTATTCCAATTGGATACAGTATTGCCTACGCGAGGATAAAACCAGGAAAGAGCAATCTGCTGCACAAATTAATGGTTTCGGAAGCTTATATTATACTCGAGGGTGAAGGGTATATGTATATCGGTGATGAGGTTGAAAAGGTGGGTTCAGGGATGGCAGTTTACATTCCCCCTGGTTCAGAACAGAAGGTAGTTAACGTTGGTGAAACAGACCTTGTTTTTCTATGTATCGTTGAACCTGCATGGCAGGAGAGGGATGAAACTATCCTGGAGTAATAGAATGGTCAAGAATGAAGGAGACAAATTAACACGGGTTGTTGTATGCTCACCAATATCAGAGTATTTTAATGTCAAAGATCCGGAATTGCACAACATTCGGGAAGTTGCGAATCGAACCAGGGCTTTAGAACAGCATGATAGCTTGAAAGCTGTTTTGAGTACATCAGGTTGCGAGGTTATCGATATTCCAGAGTTGCCCGGTCATCCGAACTCTGTTTTCGTCGCTGATCCCGTACTGAGTATACCTGAGGGGTATATTAGACTGAGAATGGGGCTGCCTACCCGTCAAGGCGAGGAAGAATGGCTCGCATACCATCTTAACAAACTTGGCGAACCCTGTCTGGGAACAATTCAGCCGCCCGGCACTGTCGAAGGCGGCGATGTAATTCTAAGCGGGAAAGTGGCTTTCATTGGGCGGTCCCGAAGAACTAACGAGGATGGAATCAAGCAGCTAACGTATTATTTGAGAGCTATGGATTACCAAATCCGTCTGGCAATTATCCCTCCTCCCTTCCTCCATCTCGGCGGCGCGATGAGCTTACTCGGACCGGAATCCACAGTATCCTGTAATGGAATTTTCGGGAAGGGGTTTTTCGAAGGGTTCAATAATATCAATATCGAATGCAAAGGTTTTGTTAGCGGAAATGTAATATCTCTTGGCAATTATAGAATTATCGCTGGAACGGCAAACAAGGAAGTAGCGAATATTCTCGAAAGGGCTGGCTTTGATGTTATACTCATTGATCTAAGCGAGTTCATTAAGGGTTCTGGCGGACCAACGTGCATGATCCAGACTATTGAGAGAAGAGGGAAATTTTAGATGAATAAACAAAGCATTAAATTCTCCGGTGTCGATTCGATAGATATTTACGCGTATAAATGGATTCCGCCGGATATAGATAAACTGAAGGGCATAATCCAGATAGCGCATGGCAAAGGGGAACATTCAGGCAGGTACGAAACCTTTGCCGAAACTCTCGCTTCCTTCGGTTATGCCGTCTATGCGAATGACCACAGGGGGCACGGTAAAACTGGCGTTTCAGCAGGAGTTATGGGTTACTTCGCTGATGATAACGGCTGGTCGAAGGTTGTGGATGACATGCATCAACTCACCCTTATTATTAAAGAGGATTATCCTTCCCTCCCTGTTTATCTCCTGGGACACAGCATGGGTTCCCTGCTGGCGAGAACTTATATCTGCAAATATGGCAATGAGATAGACGGTGTAATACTCTCAGGGACTAATCATACAAGCGGTATAATGCTCCGATTGGGATTATTATTAGCTAAATTCGAGCGATGCAGGAGGGGTAAGAAAGGCAAAAGCTGCTTGTTTGAGAGAATTATAACCGGTGGCTTCAATAACCAGTTCAAACCAACAAGAACCGACCGCGATTGGCTAAGCAGCGTACCCGAGGAGGTGGATATCGCTGTTGCGGACCCTCTCTGCGGCGGAATATTCACCGCTGGTTTCTTCCACGATATGATCTCCGGAATGATAGAGCTTAACAAAGTGAGCAACATAGCAAAAATCCCAAAGGATCTCCATATTCACCTATTTTCCGGTGACTCCGACCCTGTCAGTCATAATGGCAAGAGTGTCCTCAAAGCAGCCCAAATCTACAAGAAAGCCGGAATATCTGAAGTCACCTACAGACTATATATCGGTGGCAGGCACGAGATGCTGCATGAAAGCAATAAAGAAGAAGTGTTCGATGATATATTGAATAAAATAACTCAATGGGGAAAACACTGAATATTTAAACCATGGATAAAATAGTTATAGGAAATCTTTTTATAGACTATGAAATCAATTAAATGGATGTATGGAAACTCAAAAGCAATATAGTATAATAGAAATTGTTCAGCGCAGTAGGTACATTAATCCAATCATCCTGCAGGTTTCGGAGAAAATATATGAGAACCCCAAGACTATAATTAATATTAACCATCGCTCATAAATACACAATATAATCTTGACAATCCTTTGAGAATAGAGTATTATTTCAACAGTTAATTTGAAAGAATTTGTTTTACTTTAAAAACAACCAGAGGGTTAGATTTGAAAAAGTACATTAGAACGCTTTTATTTGTTCTGATATGTTCTCTCACTTCTCATCTTGCAGTGGCACAACCATTGTTTTCGCCTTCAATGGTGCAGATTCCCATTACTTCCCCGCAGGATGTTGCTTTTGCGGATTTCGATGAGAATGGTTATACTGATATAGCTGTAATGGCTTCCGGCGGTGTAACTATCTTCATGATGGAATCCTCAGGTTGGTATTCTAAATCAGAACTCGGTTACTATGGATTCTCGATAGCTATTGCGGATTTCGATAATGATGATAATTTCGACATACTTATCAACAATACCTCCGATAGCCTGGTTCCAATTTTATTCGGAGATGGAAACGGTTTTTTCAGTTCGCCGGTTGAGAATAATTACGCGGTATTATGGGGAATAACGGGCGATAACCCGAGATTGGGTGGTATCGGCTTCATTGATGACGACAATTTCCCCGACCTTGTGTATGGAGACAAAGACCACACCGTTATTCTTCTTGGAAATGGTGACGGGACTTTTGCTGTTTCGGATACACTCCCCGTAAGTGTTGCCTACACTTTTTATGAGCGTTACGCGCTCCTGGAAGATTTCAACGAAGACGGAGATGTCGATATCATCCTTCCTCCCTACTGGGCTCCGGGTTCCGTTCTATTCGACAGTATCACCGTTTTCCTGAACGATGGCGAAGGTAAATTTTCAGAAGGAACCCCGTATCCAGTTGGCGTTCTCTCACTTGACCTGGATGTCGGAGATTTCGATAATGATGAACACCTCGATATAATCTCCGGGAATGATGACCCTGCAGGCGTGATTTTCCTTAAGGGAAATGGCGATGGCTCATTCGCGTCTCCCGAACCGACATACTCAGTGGAGTCAATAAACTCGCTTCATCCGCTTCATCTTGACAGCGACAGTTTCCTGGACCTCGTAGTTTATTATTACACCTTCAGCAAGTTAGGCTTTTTACGCGGCAATGGTGATGGCACTTTCAGCGAGCCACACTGGCTTCCCTGGCCCGGCTGGATCACCTACCTCGACTATATCCCTGACGTCCTGACTTCCAACGACATCAACCATGACGGGCAACAGGACATAATCCTCCCAGCATGGGGAATCGATATTGGAACCATTGACATTCTGCATGGCGACGGTGAGGGTTTCGTACAAGTTCCTCAGCAATATGAGGTAGGACATAATCCATCTTCGGTAGCATCTGCAGATTTCAATAACGATTTGCATACTGACCTGGTTGTTGGGAATACTGGCAGTGGTTTCTTAAATGTGTTGTTAAATGATGGATTTGGAGATTTTAGCATCAGGTCATGTGAAACCTTAGTCTCGATAAGTCCTGTTCTGGTAATTGCTGCATACCTCGACTATGATGAATTTGAAGACATAGTATATACAGCAGTTGATACTCCGAATACCGGTGTGTTTAATCTTTTCAATGATGGAACAGCAGAATTTGTTGGGTCAAGTTTTTTTACGATAGATGGATATCCACGTAAACTTGTAAAAGGTGATTTTGATGAAGATAATAGAGAAGATGTTGTTACGTTTTCAATCCAGCAAATTGTTGTAGTTCGCGCGGGAGGCGCTTTACGCGATTATTATACCCTTTCCGATGATATCACTTCAATTGCAGTTGGTGATTTCAACGAGGATGAGCATCTGGATGTTGTGGCAAATTTAAGTACAAGTTCATTCTCAATACTCCTGGGTGAAGGTACCGGGGAATTTAGAAATGGTATGACGTATTCTACCAGCGTCTGGGGCGGACAGAACATCGATGTTGCGGATTTTAATAACGATTACCACGACGACGTGGTCGCCTGGGGATATAATGGCGGTGAAGTCTGGCTCGGTGACGGTACTGGCAATATGGAGCTACAGTGGAGCACTGATATTAGCTTCTGGAACGACAATATAGTTGTAAGTGATTTCAGCGGAGATGGGCTTATTGACATAGCAATTGGAGATGAAGCTATTTCCATCTTTATTGGTGATGGAGAGGGTAATTTCGAATTGGGGCAGTACAGCTATGTTTATTGTTTTGAACCAGGCGCGCTTTGCCCGGGCGACTTTGACAACGATGGCAGTATCGACCTCGCAATCGCCTATCCCGATACTAACTTGATTTCGATACTCTTTGGAACAATGTCCATCACTCATGATGTAGCAGTCCTCTCTATTATTGCACCTGTGGGCGACATTTACGTTGGTGAGTCAGTCGAACCGAAGGCAGTTATAGCCAACCTTCGCGCTGAGACCGAAACATTCGCCGTATATTTCACTATTGACTATTATTATTCTGACACGGTTTTTGATATTACCCTTGAAGGTGGAGACCGGGATACCCTAACATTCGAACAATGGATTCCATCATCTGGTCGTGCTTATCATACAACATGCGGCATAGTATTCCCCGAGGATGAAAATACATCAAACAACATTCAAAATGGAATATTTCATGCCTATGTGTCTTCTGACCCCAGGATCCACTCGATAACTCCCGCTTATGCTGGCAATACAGGCTGGATAACCACTCTGATCCATGGCGAGAACTTCGAGGATAGCGCTACCGTCAAACTGGTCAAAGATGGTGAAGAAGACATTATTGCGAGCAGTTACCCTACTCAATTTACTGAGGTTTATTCAGACACTTTGATGCAGGCGGTATTTGACCTGGACGAAGCGCGTTTAGGTGTATGGGACCTGGTCGTAACAAATCCTGGCGGTGAATCCGGAACCCTTGAAAATGCTTTCATAATTGAAACCGGCGAGCAGCATCTCTGGGTGGATATCAACGGGATGACTGAAGTCCTTATTCTGAACGAGATCGATGTACCTGTTTCTTACGTGGTATATGCCGGCAATTCCGGAAATATCAACTTATTGAATGTCATACTTGAGTTAGACGTACCTCTCTGGCTTGATGTAACTTCAATAGTTGATGTTGAAACCGGAGACACTCTTCTCTATGGAGATTCGCTCGAAGCTTACGATATGGTTGCTGGTGTGGTACCCTTCTGGATTACCACTCTTCAACCCGGAGAAGTCAAAACTTATGAGGTAAATGCAAACACTAACCATGCGGAATATCCGAATTTCGACAGGAGTAAAGGCGCACAGGATGATATCCCCAGCCTGGACTTTAGTGGTTCTCTATTAGGCGGCTTGAAGTGTTTCGGCAAGAACTTGTGGGAAGCGTACACACAGCACGACGGTTTAACTCAGCAGGACTTCGAACGGGCTACAGAGCAGGCGGTCAACGAGGTTATATCAGGTTTGTTCTGGACTGCTGTTAAGGTTTCGGTGCAGATTCTCTTTCCCGCAACGATTCCATTTATCCAGGCTTATGACCTTGCTACTTCGGTGGTAGGATACGCCCAGGATGCAGCTCAGCTCGCCCGTTTAGCTTCATCAACACTGCGTATTCTCCTTGGTTCATTCCTCGATCCCAATCACAAGGTCGGACCAACGGGCTTTGGTGATGAAGGTTATATCACAGGTGACAGGCAATTCCAATACACGATATATTTCCAGAACGCGGATTCGGTTACTTTCGCTGTACCAGATGTCGTGGTTATAGATACTCTCGATCCTTACCTCGATTGGGCTACTCTCAGGTTCATCGATTCAAAGCACACCATTACTAGAATGGAGTTTGACACTACGAGCGGTTATGGTATTGCAACGTTCTATTTTGAGGGTATATATCTTCCGCCTGACACTATTCCTCCGAATGGTCAGAGCTGGTTCACTTATTCGATATTTCCTGATTCGAATCTGATAACCGGTACTCAAATAACCAACCGTGCTTCCATAATCTTCAGGGACAGTACCGCGGAAGCAGAGCCGATAATCACGAACACGACATTGAACACAATAGATAATATCACACCTTCCAGCGAAGTTGAGGAATTACCTGAGACCATTGACAGTTTAGTGTTTCTTGTATCATGGCACGGTTCTGATAGCGGGTCTGGTATTTTCAGGTATAACGTATATGTTTCAGTAAATTCCGGTGAGTATGTATTTTGGTTGAATACACCCGATACTTGCGCTTTTTATACAGGGTTCAACGACAGCACCTACAGTTTTTACAGTATTGCCATCGATAATGTGGGACACATCGAAAACCCTCCTGAGGAGGCTGACGCGACTACTCGTATTGATGCTGATATTTTTGAGGACGCAGTTCAGATAAATCCCAATCCATTTGTGCCTTCAAGAGGACACACTATTATCACCTTCTTCGGGGGTAATCTTTTTGATTCAAAGATAAGAATATATAATAAAGCCGGGATACTGGTTCGTACTCTTGATGAGGAGGATGGAAAATCCACTTTGGAGTGGGATGTTACGAATGAGGAGGGCAACAAGTTAGCGAGTGGTGTTTACATCTGGTATCTAACCGGACCATCCGGAGAAGAAAAAGGAAAATTTGCCATAATAAAATGATGAAGAAATCGATATACATAGCATTAGTTCTAATGGTTTTATCTGGATCTGTTTTAGCTAAAGGTACAACCGGCGCGCAATTTCTGAAGATCGGAGTAGGCACTCGCGCTTGCGCTCTTGGGGAAGCTTACGGCGCGATAGCTTATGATCCAACCGCTATTTACTGGAATCCCGCGGGATTAAACCTTATCGAAGGTCATTCAGTTTATTTCGAACAGAATTTCTGGTTGCTGGATATGACACAGCAATTCCTTGGTGGAGCTTTTTCTACGAAATTAGGTAATTTGGGTTTTGGATTTTACTATTCATCTTCTGGTGAAATACCAATTGTTGAGAACTTTCAGATCGTAGGTGAATACAGCGCTTATGACGCCGCTTTTTCAATAGCATACAGCAATAAAGCTTTTAATCTATTCTCTTATGGAATCACTGGAAAATATATCTACCAGAAAATTGAGGAGGAAAATGCCTCCTCATTTGCTGCAGACTTGGGATTTCTATATAAACCTGCTAATCTCGATAGATTTAGAATAGGTTTCAGTATTCAAAACCTTGGACCCGAAATCAAGTTCATTGAGGAGGGTGATCCTCTCCCACTCAACTTTAGATTATCGACCTCATACTTAGGCGAAGTATATTCATTTAACGCCCAGGTAGATAAACCGGTTGATGGTGATATATCGTTCAGCGCGGGAAGCGAAAATATCCTGTTTGATATCTTAACAGTATGGGTTGGATATAACACTTCAAAATCCTACTCTCTGGGTATAGGTATCAATTACTGGAATTTGGGTTTTGGATACGCCTATGTTCCTCACGACGATCTGGACGCTTCGCACAGAATCTCATTAGAAATCGAGTTTTAACCTTGGATCCGCGGTAACGAATGGCGAGGCTATCTCCCCCCTTTTAAACCTGAAGAGCCCTGCTGCGGCTGTCATCGCTGCATTATCAGTACAAAGTTCTTTAGGAGGAAACACTACCAAAATACCATTATCCTTGGCGTAGTCATTTATTTTTTCTCTAAGCCTGGAATTTGCCGCTACCCCACCAGAAAAAAGCACTTTCTTGATGCCAGTTTGCTCAATGCCCATTACGACTTTTCCAAGAAGTGAATCTATAACTGCTTCTTGAAACGATGCCAGTATATGGTTTAAATTGGAGAATACATTGTCATCTTTCAATTCATCGAGATAATATACCACCGCGGTTTTTATTCCAGAAAAGCTGAAATCGAGATTATCCTGCTTAAGCATAGCTCTAGGGAAATCCACAAATCCAGGATTTCCTTGTTTAGCAAGTTTATCAATAACAGGTCCGCCCGGATAACCAAGATTCAAAGCTTTTGCTACTTTATCGTAAGCTTCTCCCGCCGCGTCATCTCTAGTCCTTCCCAGTAGTCTATAAATTCCAAGTTCCTGCACCTCATATAAGTGGGTGTGCCCCCCTGAGACCACAAGTATAAGGAAAGGTGGAGTGAGTTCACCACTGAAAAAGTGAGAGAAAATATGCCCTTCGATATGGTTTACTCCAACAAGCGGTATGTTCTCGGTAAAGCTTATTCCTTTCGCGAAACATACTCCAATCAGAAGAGAACCCATCAGACCTGGTCCTTTTGTAACGGCAATACAATCGACATCTGATAATCGAGTATTTGCCTCAATTAAAGCTTTGTCGAATGTTGGAACGATCTTCTTTATGTGTTCCCGTGAGGCAAGTTCCGGAACCACACCTCCATACTCATGATGAATTTTCTGTGAATAAATTATGTTGGAAAGGATTTTTCTCTCGTCTATGATAGCAACGGAAGTTTCGTCACAGGAGGTTTCAATACCTAAGCAGATCATTATTAATCCACCTGCATCAATCTTCTAAATTGACCGTAAAGAATTCGGGATCTGTTTTCTGACATCGTATACCTTCAGGGAGCTTGATGATCGGTTTTAGTCGCTCTGGACCGATTTTGGAAACATCGTCAAAATCAATAAAAACCTCTATATCCTTTTCATTGAGATTCTCAATATTATTTTTATTTCCAATACACTCCAGGTCTATCATATCCTTAGAAAGCGAAGCTCTTATCCCTTTAGGAATGTTAATCAAAGAAACAGGCAGACTAAAAATGGGTTTTACAAAAGCTTGTTCTACTTCAATGTTTACAGTGGTTTTAGAAGGTATGTATATTAGGAGGGAATCATCGACTGACAGGTCTATTAATTTCGTCATAGATTTGTTAATGTTGATGAGGGAGTCGCTTACGGTAGTAACCGAATCCATCTTGTCGACTATCTCTTGTGGTCCTTCTACTACTATTTCTGCCGGGTCAAAGGATGGTTCACCGGCAAGCAGGTTCCCGGGTGAGGTTGTGATATATAAATTTGACCTAACTGGCAAGTTCGCAGTGATATACCTATCCAGGAATATTGGTATTGCTTTAGGCGATATTATTTCTTTAACTGAAACATGGCTTTCGGGCAAATCAACATCCCTGGAAGATAATTCATATCTGCGGTTTCCATATTTGAACCCAGCAGCATCAATAAGAACATCTTGTTCCTTGAAATACATCTTCATCAGTTCCTTCCCCTTACCCTCAAACCTTATTTTTACTCTCTTCGGTATATCCGATAAAACAACATATCCAGTTGGTATGTTTACTATTTTCAAAATACAATCAAATTCATACTCAAATGACTGTTCCGTTATAACGTGGAACCAGATAACGATTGCAATAACTAACGAAAATATCTTCGCTGGCAAGTGTGAAAATATGGTTTTCAGCATTTTATTAGTTTACTATAAAACAAGTAAAAATATGAATGAAAGAGTATTATTTATTAGAAAAGGTCACGTTTTTGCCATAACTGACTTCTCCATTATCAATCCTGATGGAAAAACCGCAATCAGGATTAGAACAAACCCATGCTTTAAATCGGATTGGAGCTCCATCTTTTCCATAGTCAGATAAAGGAATTAAAACTCCTTGATTGCATTTCAGACATTTGGGTAACGTAATATCCATTATTTCCCCTCCTCCAGTTTGTTATTCTTCATCACATTCCCATTCAATTTTCAAGTAATATTAAACTTCAATTTTCAAATGTCAACACAAAATAAAAAAATGCACTTTCAGAAAGCTATAAATAAAAAATATGATATCTTTATTAAAATTGGTTCAAGAAAAATGCTATATCATTATTTTTCTTGTATTTATTAACTGATGGTGTTAAAATGATTTGACTATTAAAATTGAATTTGGTCTATTTATGAAAAGCAAGTATTCTGACATTACTGTAAACAATCCTAATCCCATAAAAAGATATTTGCATAGAGTAAGATTCAGGCACATATTACTGATAATCAAACAGATACATAAGGGATATGCTGGTAAGATTCTGGATTATGGATCAGGAGATGGGGAATTATGCAAAATGATCTCAAACATTCTCCCGAATGCGAGGATTTTCTCATACGATCCCTCCCCGGATATGAGACAGCAAGCTATTGATAATCTTAAAAAATACAATAATGTCAAAGTCATTGACGCTATCACTATTGATGATGTAGGAACTTTCGATTATATATTCTGCGCGGGTGTACTTGAACATTTAAGGGAAAATGACTTGAAAAATGCACTTGATAACATAAGGAAACTTGCTACCGCGAATTCTAAGATTGTGTTCGAGATACCCAATGAAATCTATATTGCGGCTTTAATCAAAGGGCTTTTCAGAATAACACAACGGTCAAATGAAATCGACGTGAAGCCCAGTAATATTTTAAAAGCATCAATGGGCATTCAACTTGCAGAAAGACCCGTTGGGCAAATATCCGAAGGGATTTCGTATATTTTCAGGCATATAGGATTCGATTATAGGATTTTAATAGAGAAATTGAGTACTAGGTTCAATGTAGAAAGGATTTACGGCAGTCCTTTACCTGGTTTACCACTATTCATCAACCTGGAGATTTACGTTGTTTGTCAAAAAAAGTAGCCAATCTACAGGAAGTATAATATAAAAAAAATTGACTGAATTCAAATAACCTGTATATTATTTAAATATGGAATTTTAACTAATACGGAGGAAACAATGAACAAAAGCTTTAATATAATTATCATCGTATGCACTATACTTGTGATTCAAGTATATGCTTTGGATTTTGGGGCTCCGCAGCCTGCCTCGGTTTTAAAGGGTGTATCTCTGCAAACGGGCAACCAGATCGGAGCAAGGATGTCATCGATGCAAATAACGGTAAATAAAGAAGATTTCAAAATCCTGGATAATGTTTACGAAAATTATGATGCGGTTGTACTGGATGGCTATAACACTTCCGGCAAGGATGGGGTTCCTGAACTTATCACTATCGCCTACAGGTTCGTACTTCCAAAAAACTCAGTTATCAGGTCTGCAGAATTAATTGGCGTACAAACAGTCAAAGTTAGCTCTACTGCTAACATAATACCTGCTCGGAATCCAAGACCAATACTACAGGGCTATGATTATGAACCTGTCCCCGATCCAGCTGTTTATAATGTCAACGCGTTCTACCCCAGATGCCCTTTGGAAGTTCAATACGGGCATTCAAATATGAATACGATAGCGAGAGTATATCTGAAACCATCCATTTACAATCCTATGACAGGTGAAATTTATCTTATCACTGAAGGCGAAATCAGGCTTTCGTACGATGTTATAAGTAATGCTAAATCAGCAACAACAGACGACCCGACTATTCAAAATATTCTGATAACCTCCGAAGAGCTTTTATACTATGCTGAAGAGCTTGCTGCTATACATGAATCATACGGTGTTCATACTGTAGTAATAACCACAGAGTATATAGACGAGCACTATTATCCTGTTCCCTATCCGGAAATTCCCGGTTTACTTGATACTTTTCCCGACTATGAATTCAACTATGATAGCCTGTTAGCGGCAAGGATAGTCACTTTTCTACTCGATGCCCGTACTTTTTACTCAGAGGCTAAATCGATTACGCTCTTTGGGGATTCTGACATAATACCGCCATCTTTCTATTTTTATCTTGACGCTTACTACACATCTGTTGAGTATTGGAAGTGGCACCCGATGGATTTCTTCTACGCTTCGCCCGACTTCGACATGATAAGGGATTATGCAGTCGGCAGAATACCAGTTGGGGACCGTCTTGAAGCCGGCAGATATTTGAACAAAGTCCGCAGGTTCAATTCAAACGCGTCATCAACCTGGTTTTTGAACGCACTCGGTCTTGGCGGTGACACTTTTTCAACCAACAAACATGACGGTGAATTGACTATTGGATACGCAGTGAACGAAGATTGGCTGGATAACTTCACCGTTGAAAAATTGTATGCCACAAAGGAAAATTATGATCTGACAACACTCATGAACAGGTTAGCAACAAGGGAATACGGATTTTTGATGCTAGTAGGTCATGGTGGAGGTGATTCTTTCGCCTTTGACAGTTGGCCAAGCTTCACGGTTACCAATTTGCTTATGTCAGGTCACAAACAGAAATTGCCAGTGTATCTTTTCATGAACTGCTTAAATGGTACTTTCGATGAGGAGATCCTGCCAACTGAAATTCATTATGATATGAGTCTTTGTGAAGCAGTTGTGCTTGAGGACGAAGGCGGTATAGCGGCAGTTGGAGCTACGAGGGTTTCGTTCGGAGGCACCCGAGCTTATTTTTCCTGGGGAGAAATATATTGGGGTTATCCATCTATGGCTTTCCTGCAAGGTGTTTTGTTCGCCAAACAATACAATAAAGGTATTTATAATGTGGGTGATATTTGGAACGCTAGCTGGGAAGAGTATCTTGACTATATACCTTTCAGAAGCATTTACGATACGGTTTTCTATTGGGAAACCAGCTTGTTTGGAGACCCCGCGATGGTTTTCCCGGACATTCCCGGACATACGAACCTGGATACCATTCCTGACTTGAGCCTTTCCGAAGTGGATTTCGGGAACCGAAGCGGTTACGCTATTATAAACGGGCATGATGAAGTAACGTTCAATATTGACGACTGCCATTCAGACTTCCAGGGAAGACTATACGATTTATCCTCGGATGACCTCTTGTCGAACCATGAATATTCATTTCTCACTCACAATGTCTCACATCGGGACCTTGATGTCGGCTCTCAATACCTGTACATAATTGAGAATGAAACCGGAAAGGAAGACCGTGCACAATTCTTATGGACCAACGACGCGATTCTCATAAACGGTTCATTCTCAGATTGGGATACAATTCTCCCCTATATCCAGGGTGGTAAAACAGGAGATTACGACCCTGAAAGATATAAACTCGATTCGATTTGGATAGGTGATGATGACAATAACTGGTATATCGCGTTTAACCTCAACCATTCAAATTCACAACAACGCGGTTATGGGATTTCGTTCGGCTACACATATTGGGGATATACCGGTACCGAAGGTGAAACAACCATCCCGGACGACTTATACCTGACATTCTCAGAGGAACATCCTGTCTGGTCAATTCTCTTTCTGAAATACCATCCGTATGACGCTCATTACTGCTGGTGGGAAGATAATTTCTATTTCTGGGATGAAACTGAATTCGCTAACTCACGGTCTTTGGCAGACCTGGGAGGAGACGCATGCTTTAACGTAGATAACGCGATTTGCGAAGTGAAGGTGCCGAAGAGTACATTTTCCTATTCGGATACCATTTATGTCTCCCTATTCTCATATTACATCGAAAGAGGAGATGATGACCCTGAAGACACCATCTTCTACCCCACTCAGGATGTCCTGCCATACCATCCGGAAGTTGATGGTACAGAAAATACTACCGCTGAAGACGCTTATACTATTACAAGATTTTATAAATATTATACCGGCTATACCGATATTGATGAATCAAACCCAACTGTACCAAAGCAGTTGAGTATCTATGCGTATCCAAATCCTTTTAATTCGACTCTGACTATAAAATACAACATGCCGACCGACGGGGAATATGATATTTCGCTGTATAATATTCTCGGTGACCATGTGGAAACTATCGAACATGGGATAAAACCTTCAGGAACATACACTACAAAACATAACAGTGATGATTTAGGTTCTGGTATTTATTTTATAAAGTTTAAAACTCAATATAACACGAGCCTTAACAAGATATTGCTTTTGAAGTGATAAAATCTCCTGTATATTCTCCTTACTAAATTCTTTTTTCACAATGCAGTTTAATTGTATATTATATTTCTCTTGATTTTTTTTCACTTAAACGATAGTTTGTTCTTCAATAGATATAACGGAGAATCGATAAATATTGTACAATAGGAAGGAATATGAAAGTCTTGTTTATTGGTCTTGATTGCGCTACTCCACAACTCGTATTTGATAAATGGCGCGATGAATTAAAAAACATCAGCAGTTTGATGAATAATGGAGTGTATGCTAAACTTAAAAGCACTATCCCACCTATCACTACTCCCGCGTGGGCGTGTATGTTTACAGGTAAAGATCCGGGAACGCTTGGTTTTTATGGTTTTAGAAACAGAAAAAAGTATGACTATAGTGAATTATCTATAGTAAACGCTAAATTTGTTAAGGACAAAGCTGTTTGGGATTACCTTTCTGAGATAGGTAAAAAGTCTTTCGTGATGGGTTTTCCACCTTCTTATCCACCTAAAAAAATGAACGGATGGATGATATCATGTTTTTTAACCCCATCAACTGATTCTCAATATACCTATCCGGATGATTTGAAAATGGAGATCGAGGAGCGCTTTGGGAATTATATATTCGATGTGTCTGGCTTCCGCACTGAAGATAAGGATGGATTACTACGGCGATTATATGAAATGAGCGAACAACGCTTCAATATCGCCAAATATTTTATTAAAACAAAACCCTGGGATTTCTTTATGTTCGTTGATATGGGTATCGATAGATTTCATCATGCCTTTTGGAAATATATCGATCCTGAGCATAACAAATTTGTACCCGGTAATAGGTACGAGCAGGCTGGATTAGAGTACTATAAATTCATCGATGCCAAAATAGGCGAATTACTTGAATTATTGGATGATGATACAGTAGTTATAGTCGCTTCTGATCATGGTGCTAAAAGGATGAACGGAGCTATATGTATCAACGAATGGTTAATTAAAAACGGATATCTTACTCTCAAAACAAAACCAGGTAATGTTACTCGACTAACAATGGATATGATCGATTTCTCAAAAACGAAAGCCTGGGGTTCTGGAGGTTATTACAGTAGAATCTTTCTGAACGTTAAAAACAGGGAACCTGAAGGTATCGTAGAACCCTCCGATTATGAAAAAGTAAGGAACGAATTGAAAATACGGATAGAAAAACTTCCCGATGATAAAGGCAATGATATTGGAACCACTGTATATAAACCAGAGGAAACCTACCGAAGAGTAAATAAGATACCGCCAGATTTAATTGTAATATTTGGTGACCTTTATTGGCGTTCTGCGGGTACGATCGGGCACAATACCTTCTGGCTGCATGAAAACGACACTGGACCTGATGACGCAAACCATGCCCAACACGGAATATTTGTTATGTCAAATAGTAAATTTGGGGTTCACGCGGACGAAAAAAGCATTAATATTTTGGATGTTGGACCAACAATACTTGATTTATTCGGGTATGAAATACCTTCTGATATTCAGGGTAAAATCCTGAATATTTAAATATTTGCTCAGTACTTTGTTGAAAAATCCTGTTTATCGTTGACAAATCCACCCAAATTATTATCATACCAATCACACTACAATTAGAGTGTTAAAAAGGTTGGCATTTTGAAAAAAGATAACAAAGTAACCATAAAGATACCGAGACCCCTCTATAATCAGTTAAAAGACCTAACACGAGATACTGGTTTTAACTCGGTTACTGATTTTATAGTATGGGTATTGAGGGATGTAGCGTCAGGCGGTAAATTGGATCAGCTTGATAGACTCAGCGCGAAGGAGGTTGAGTTGATAAGGCAGAGATTAAAAAACCTGGGCTATTTGTGAGATAAAATTATATGAAAAATCATGCAAGAGCAAATCACGTTATAATAATTATTTCGGTATTGGTCTTTGGGATAATTTGTTTTCTTCCCAATCCCGTGAATTTATCGATTTCAGGGCAGAGGGCTCTTGGCTTGTTTGTCATGGCAATAATTCTGTGGGCTACAAATGCTCTTCCTCTTTCTGTAACAGGTCTACTAATAATCGCTTTAATACCATTAACAGGCATACTTGAAGCTTCAAAAGCTTTTGCGCTTTTTGGCAACAGGGCAGTGTTTTTCATTCTAGGAGCTTTCATTCTTGCAGCAGCGATGATGAAATCTGGTTTAAGTCACAGGATTTCACTCTTGATGCTTTCCAAATTTAATAGGAGCGCCAGGACTTTAATTATCGGTATCATTATTACTTGCACTTTAATGGCATTTATAATGCCAGAACATGCAGTAGCAGCTATAATGTTTCCTGTTGTCATGATAATTGCCCGGAAACTTGGTCTTAAGCCCCAGCAGAGCAAATATGGTATGATACTATTCCTATCCATGGCTTGGGGGTCGATCATCGGTGGTGTAGCCACTTTCCTGGGGGGCGCTAGAAATCCATTAGCTATAGCATTTTTAAAGGAAAACACGGGATTGACAATAGGATTTTTCGAGTGGTTCATCTCAATTTTCCCCGTTGTTGTAATACTATTGATATTCGCGATAATCATTCTTTTTACCTTCTTCAAATTCGAATCCATGGATATTTCTTCAGCGACACAGACTATCAGAGATGAACTGGATAAAATAGGCAAATTCAAAAAGATCGAAAAGAAAGTGGCATTTATTGTTGTTGTAACTGTTCTCTGTTGGGTTTTCATCAGCAAAGAGGTTGGTATCGCAGTTATTGCATTGCTTTCTACATGTTTACTCTTTATATTCAACGTTCTGAAATGGGAAGATGTTGAAGATTATGTAAACTGGGGAGTTATATTGATGTACGGAGGCGCTATTTCATTAGGTGCAGCACTTGTCGAAACTGGGGCAGCTGAATGGATTACTTCTCTCTTTCTTCATAAAACGTTTTTAACGCCATTCCTTTTCATTGCAGCAATCGCCCTTGTCTCTAAAATTATCACAGAAGGTATCAGTAATTCTGCGACTGTAGCTATTTTATTGCCTATCGCTTTTGCAATCGGTACAAAATATAATATCAATCCCAAAGTATTAGTTTACGCTATCGCGATTCCATCCGGTTTAACGTTCATGCTTCCTATAGGTACTCCACCAAATGCTATAGCGTATTCTTCCGGTTATTATCTCATTAAAGATGTTTTGAAACCTGGTTTAATAATGAACATAGTCGCATGGGTCATGTTCCTTCTGGTAGGATCATTATATTGGCCATTAATTGGAATTAGTTTGATTCAGAAATAATGGAGGATGATATATTTATGGAAACTTTAATGGCAGTCTTTTCTTCGGTAGTTGTTCCGGATTCATTAGCTGATTATTCTATTGATTACGCTGCTGAGAAAGGAGCAAAACTTATATTTCTTGATGTTAGGACCAAGGAGATACAGGGTAAAGCTGTAAAAATCTCTTGCGATATAGGATTTCTTGGTAACAAGATTAGAGAAAAGCTTGAAAAAGAGATTTGCGAAAGCCGTGATAATGTAATAAATATGAAGCTTTGCGAACTTGAATCTAAAGCAAAAGAGAAGGGAATAAAAGTACAAATAATAATTATTGATGGACCTTATATCGATAGTATTTTGAAGGTCGCTAAGCAATATTCAGTAAAAACTATTATAGCAGAAAATTTGAATAAAAAGCTTGTAGGTTCGAATTTTTCTGTTATAGATATTAAAACTATAAGGAGGAGTTAAAATGGAACATAAAGGATTCACACTATGGTTTACTGGATTACCCTGTTCTGGTAAGACAACTGTGGCTGATCTTGTAGCTGAAAAACTCAGGAACAAGGGGTACAAAATTGAAAGGCTTGATGGTGACATTGTACGTAAAAGTTTAACGAAGGATTTAGGATTCTCACAAGAAGATCGAAATGAGAATATCAAAAGGGTTACTTTTGTAGCAAAGCTTCTCAGTCGAAATGGTGTTGGCGTTTTAGCCTCTTTCGTGTCACCCTACATTGAGATAAGGAAGCATATAAGGGAAGAGACCACAAATTTTGTAGAAGTATTTGTAAAGTGTCCGGTTGGTGTATGTGAGGATAGGGATGTAAAAGGGATGTTCAAAAAAGCCAGGGCTGGAGAGATTGATGATTTTACAGGCGTATCCCATCCATTTGAAGATCCGGAGAACCCTGAGATTATAATCGAAACGAACAGAGAGAGTGTTGAAGAAAGCGCAGAGAAGGTTATTAAAAAACTAAAAGAATTGAATCTTCTTATAAATGAGGAGGCAAATGAGGAGGCTTATACGCCTGAGGAGGAAGAGGAGATTAAAAAAAGACTCGAGTCATTGGGTTACCTTTAGAAATTAGAAGGATTAAAATGTTTTTCAGGAAAAAGAATAATAGGAACAAAGTAGTTGTCGTAAGTCTGGATGGCGTACCATACACCTTCTTGGAAAAGATGATTAATGAGGAGGTTATGCCAAATCTAAAAAACCTCCTCAATTATGGTGAGATAAGGAGAACTCATTCCGTCATACCTCCAATCTCATCGGTCGCATGGAGCAGCTTTATGACTGGCAAAAACCCGGGCAAACACGGCATCTTCGGCTTCGTGGATAGAAAACCAAATCCATTGGAAATGTACATACAGACAGGAGTTAACTTAAAAGCGCAGACTCTTTGGGAATACTTGAGCGAGAAGGGTAAACAGGTCATTGTAATGAACGTTCCAGAAACATATCCGCCCCGAAAGGTTAATGGACTCTTAATTTCTGGTTTTTTAGCTTCTGAAATTGAGAACGCTGTATATCCAAAAAATGAAGCAAAAAAACTGAAAGAAATGGGTTACGTAATAGATGTGGATGCTGGAAAAGCGAAGGACAAAAAAGATGAAATGATGAATGACCTTTTACATATTCTTGATAAGAGAGTTGAAATATCATGCGGTCTTTTGGAAAATAGAAAATGGGATTTCTGCATATTTCACATCATGGAAACAGATCGCATAAATCACTTCTTCTGGCTCGACTACGAAAATGACGGGAAATTTAAAGAAGAGTTCATCCAATTTTATAGAGAAATAGATAATTCAATAATGAAATTCATAGATAAATTGGATGATTCAGTTAATTTAATCCTAATGTCCGACCATGGATTTTGTGGAATAAAAAAGGAAGTTAACTTAAATCACATTCTGCATGAAAAAGGATTAATAGTGTATAAGAATGAAAACCCGAATAGCCTGCGCGATTTAAGTCCTGAAACTAAAGCATACAGCATGATTCCCGGAAGATTCTATGTCAACCTTAAAGGACGTGAAGAAAGCGGTACTGTGGAACAAGGCGAACAATATGACAAAATACTGAATGAAATTACACACCACCTTAATGAATTGGAGGATCCGGATACGGGTTCAAAGATCATAGACAAAGTCCATTTGAATTCGGAGGTGTACCAAGGGGAATATGCAAAGGATGGTCCGGATCTTGTAGCGCTCCCCCATAACGGATATGACCTGAAAGCCAAGCTTGGTTCAAACACACTCTTTGGCTCAAGCTACAGACAGGGAATGCACACTTACGATGACGCTTTCATGTACGTTAGAAATCATCAGTTTAACGACCTGCATCCTGCTTATGTATATGATGGTTTTGCTACTATTTTAAAATTAATGGATCTCCCTTTCCCCGAAGATATAGACTCGAGGGTCATTATAAAAGGCGATAAATGAATTTAAACATAGGAGGTTAAGATATGAGTGATAACGTTAAAATTGAAGTGCCTAAATCTCTGCACGATAAGATCGAAAAGCACATAGCAAATTCCAAGTTTGAATCGGTAGCAGATTACATATTATATGCAGCCAGGATCTGTTTATTAGAGGAAGAGAGATATGAAGCTTCTATTCCTGAGGAAGAAAAAACAAAAATAAAAACCAAGCTAAGAGATTTGGGATATATCGAATAAATAAAGGAGATAAAAATGCAGAAACCACATGGTGGTAAACTTGTAAAAAGAGTACTTCCGGACGATAAAAAAAAGACTCTGCTGGAAAATATAGATAGTTTTCCATCTATTGAAGTATCTAAAGACCTTGCCAAGGATATCGAGAATATATCAACGGGAGTTTTTAGCCCATTGGAAGGATTCATGTGTGAAAATGATTTTAATTCTGTACTGGGAAGAATGAGGCTGGTTGATGATACTCCCTGGACAATACCCATGGTATTCGATGTAACCGATGATTTTGCAAAAAAAATAGATAAAGGTACCGATATTTCGATATATTACGATGGTAATCCTTTGGCAATTCTGCATGTTGAGCAGAAATACCAATATGACAAAGGTAAATATGCTGAAAAAGTATTCGGAACCTCCAATACTAAGCATCCAGGTGTCTCGAAAGTAAATTCGATGGGTAATTATCTCCTTGGTGGAACGATCGATCTTATCAACAGGACTCCCAAAGATTATTATCAGTACTCGCTAACACCAATTGAGACAAGAATACTGTTTGAGGAGAGGGGCTGGAAGAGTATTGTGGCTTTTCAAACCAGGAATGCTCCTCATATCGGGCATGAATACGTACAGAAAAGCGCTTTGACATTCGTCGATGCTATTTTCATTAATCCTTTGATAGGTAAGAAGAAAAAAGGAGATTTCAAGGATGAAGTGATTTTAAAAACCTATGAGGTTTTAATTGATATGTACTATTTGAAACACAATTCTTTACTTGCGGTTCTGGAGACGGAAATGAGATACGGAGGTCCGAGAGAAGCAATTTTCCATTCCATTATGCGTAAAAATTTTGGATGTACTCATTTCATTGTGGGAAGAGACCATGCTGGTGTTGGTGATTTTTATCCTCCATACGCTGCGCAGGAGATATTCGATGACTTTCCGGATCTGGGCATTACTCCTTTATTCTTTAAATCTTTTTCATACTGCAAGAAATGTGGATCTGTAGTCAACGATAAAATTTGTCCTCATCCCATGGAAGACCATATCATGTTCAGTGGAACCAAAATAAGAAATCTCTTAATTGCCGGCGAAAGACCTTCGGATATGCTTGTAAGACCTGAAGTTACCGATATTATCCTGCAGTATAAAAATTCTTTTGTAGAGTAAATTTAGCCAGTTGGTCTGTTAAACTTTGTTGAATCATCATACTTATGGATACCCAAGATCTGTAAGATGAACAATGTATAGTCCAGCTATGATCAGACTGGGTGAATGGATG
The DNA here is from genome assembly GCA_016935765.1 of bacterium. Lineage (GTDB taxonomy): Bacteria > UBP14 > UBA6098 > JAFGQG01 > JAFGQG01 > JAFGQG01. The sequence continues at coordinate 10,154 of JAFGQG010000032.1, read as the reverse complement.
GTTGGAAACAGATAAGAAATCATAGGTTGGAATTTTATTTTCTTATATTTCACCAATCAGTCCGGAAACGTTCCAGGATTCCTGAGGGTTTCATGCAAGAGTTGCCTGCAGATGTTTTCTGCAAAGGTTTCTCGAAGATCATGTTTATTTCCACTTAGAGAATGCGTTAACTTTATTTACTTCTTTACAAATTTTGCTTAATATCTATATTTAAATAATAGTTGGAATTGGTAAGATTCAATCTTACAGATTAGCTGTTTTTAAATAAAATAAAATTTTCAGGAGGGCGAAATATGAGATGTCCTAATTGTGATTTTGAGTTTGATGCTTCCGATTTTGATAGATGTCCTAACTGCGGTATTTTGCTGGATGTTAAACCTGGTTTACCCTGGGATCATCGGCAGGAGATAGGTTTCTTCCAAGCGATGTTTGAAACCTTAAAATTAGTTCTTTTTAAACCGACCGATGCTTTTACCGCTATGAGAAGTGAAGGGGGCTTGATCGAACCACTTATATATGCTGTTGTCCTGGGTTCAGTGGGAGCGATTGTAGGATTAATATGGCAAGGTCTTTTTCAGAGTCTGGGAGTTTTAGCTTCGGAATATCCACAGGAATCTATTTTCAACCTGTTCTTCGTTGTTATAGCAGCAGTCTTCATGCCGGTTTTTATAACTGCTGGTATATTCATCTCTAGTGGTATTCTTCACTTATGTCTCATGATAGTAGGAGCTGCAAATAGACCGTTTGAAACAACCTTCAGGATCGTCTGTTTCGCTGGAGGCTCAACTGCTTTAATTCAATTGATCCCTTTATGTGGAGGATTAGTTGGAGGAATCTGGACTATTGTGCTGGAAGTCATCGGTGTGGAACATGCTCATGGAACTACAACGGGAAAAGCCGTGCTTGCAGTTCTATTACCGGTTTTATTCTGCTGTGGCTGCGGCTTAATCGGGTTAATAATCGGCGGCGCGGGTATGTTCACTGCCCTTGGAACTCTGTTCCAAAGTGGCAATTTTTAAGCATTTGTCCGATTAAACATTAGAATTATAATTTGTTTAAAAAACGTTAGTAAAATTATTTTTTAATATGTCTGTTAAACTGGAATTTCTATTTCAAAATCGCAATCCTGATCCTTTATATATGTTAATCAACACGACCTTTCAACCAATAATGTATTTAAAGGTGAATTTAACATGAAACTATTTTTAAAGTTTTTGGCAATTACTGCAATTTTGATAGTATTTATTTTGTTATTTCCAATTAGAGTGAACTCTCAGAATTACTGGAGCACTGAAGAAATTCGCTATTTCCTTGATAGGTATGGAGAAACCAGGAATCCACTTCGGGATTCCAAGGAGTATATACCATCTAAAAGGTTCAGTTACCCTTACGAATTTTACCAGTTAACCCAATTCTATGCTGACTGGCAGCTTGTAGACCCGGATTCAGCAGATAATGGAGGCATAATCGAAGCGGAGAGTGGTGAACTCAGGGATGTTATCCAGACCGACAATACACAGGAAGTGATCTGGGCGTGGTGCTATTTTTATCAATTCACAGGTGAAACTACGCATATCGACAATACTGAACTCGCGTGGGATTACGTGATGCGCTTTCCGGCTTATGAGGAGGAGCACTCTACCTCCAGTTACTACTACCCAGTCTGGAATTGCGGACTCGGATTGCTCGCCGAGATGAAGTACCGTGAAGTCTTTGGGCTAACTACATTTTCTGAATATGCTGACAGTTGCGCGCTTCATATCATTGATAACCCACTCAGTTTCACTCCAGCAGAGGCAACCTACCGGGTCCTTCACCCGATGGTAACCGGTTTTCTCGCGGGAGCGCTATATAAGTACGGCTGCGATGTTGATAACGAGGGTTACAAAACAGCAGCGGTTAATGAAGCCATACGGGTAAAAGAATGGATAGAAGATTACCCGTCACTTCACTTGAATTGGACGGTTTGGGCGATGTCATCGGGAACTGCTATGTGGGGTGTGCTGAATTCATACTTCATGGAATATCCTGAAGAAGCGCCCGAGTGGATCGAAGATTACGCGCGATATCTCCCCCCCATGGTCGAACCCGAAGGTGAATACGATCCATATTTATGGGATAACTCATGGAATATATGGTACGCAAACTGCTACCGCTCCATAATCCATTTCGTCCCTGACACTCTATATTACAACCGTTTCAGACGAATATTCGAGTACCTTCTCGCCCAGGATACCGATAACGATGGTGGTATTCCAGCATCGTATGATCATCCGCCTACCGAAGATATGACATGGATATCAGCTTACATTTCACTTATGGGTCTGGAAACAATTATCGACTCGCTTCCAAATTACGATGCAGGTTTAGTAGCACTGGATGTTGAATACGAACCTCCCCTAACCTATATTGACACAACAGACTTAAATTTCACAGTAGCGAATTTTGGAGTAAATCCAATTGAAGATGTACATTTTATCTTATACGCAGACTGGGGGATCGCTTTGGATACTACTATTGATCTCGTTCTTGGGGAGGTTTACGAACCTTCACCGCTGATACCCTGGGTGCCAGGCTCAGAAGCGCCGCATCGAATCGAAGGTCATACCTACTGCACACTTGACGAATCTGATTGGAACGACACTTTATCTATGCAAATCGAAGTTACTCCCATGCGCATTCTACAAGGTTATACACATGACGACCTTGGAGAGGGCATTGAAGCAAAATTACGATTCTGGCTTTATCAGGGCGAAATATCAACCCTCTACGATTCAACAATAAGTGAATCTTCATCAGGTTTCTACGAAATTTCATTGCCTGCGCTCTCTTACAAAATCGAAATCCTTCCGGAATTCCCTTATTTCAATGCTTTTGAAGATTCTGTTAGAGTCGATCCTGATACTGACACCACAATTTTCGAATCGATACTGTATCCCGCTGACCTGCTTCTCGTAGATGACGACGGTGGCGATGACTACGAAAGCTATTTCATTAATGCTTTAAATGATATTGATATCACATATTATTACTGGGAACGTGAAACCAAAGGAGTTTTTCAAGCACACAGGATACACGAATTGAACACTCCTGTCATTATATGGTTTACAGGGAATTGTTCTACTAACACCCTGACCACGGAAGATCGGGATAGTCTTGCTTATATTCTGGATTTAGATGGGAAATTACTTCTAACAGGCAAGGATATCGGTGATGATATCGGCTCAACTGAGTTTTATTCGGATTACCTTAAAGCCAGCTATGAAGGCAATACGACTACTGCCATTGTCTATAATGTTGACGGTGACCTTATATCTGGGCACCTAAGGTCGATTATGCTTGGTGGCTCGGGATCGGCAGGTAACCAGGATTCACCTGATATTATAACGCCGCTTGATAGCGCTTCGCCAATTCTCCGCTATGCAACAGATACGAGTAATGCCGCCGGAACCAGATATACAAGCACAGCCAGTGAGTCGAAACTTGTTTATCTTGGTTTTGGTATGGAAGGAATGGCTGATGCTGGTACATTTACTAACCGCGAAGAATTACTTGCAGCAATTTTACATTGGTTTGACCCAGTTTTTAGTATTCCGGTGAATAATACTATTCTTCCGGCAAAGTTTAGCTTGAATGTGTATCCGAATCCTTTTAATAGCGCAATTTCTATTGAACTCAGCGGTATAAAGAAGTTGCATGCAGAGTACCCACAAATTGAAATCTATGATATTAAAGGTAGATTGGTTTCCGGTGACAGGCAAGGATGCACTAATGACAGGCAAGGAGGCCTGTCTATACATGACAGGGAGACCAGTATATACATGTGGCGACCAGGTGAAGAAATTGGTTCCGGAATTTACCTGATCAAAGCTAACATAGGTAAAGAAACTCTATGTAAAAAAGTAATTTATCTTAAATGATGATTATGAATGGAATATTCAGAAATAAATTACCCCGTGCTTCAGCTCGGGGGATAAAAAAATACACCCTTGAAAGGGATTTTAACCCCTGTATTTCATCTAAAAGACCTTATTTAAAAGGAGATTCAATGTCAATCAGACACTTAGTTTTCATAATTATAATTACTATATTACTTTCAACTGCACTATTCGCTGATACGACTTATGTTTCCGGGTTCGTATCCGGCAGATGGAGCGCTGACAATTCTCCGTACCTTGTAACAGACAACTTACATGTTCAGCGAGATAGCACTTTAATCATTGAACCAGGTGTAAGTGTAATATTCACAGGTCATTACAAGTTATACATAGATACGAGCGCTACATTCAAAGCTGTAGGAAGCGAGTATGATTCCATCATATTCACCGCGCTTGACACCGTCTTTACAGATTCTTCAGGGGGTTTTGCCGGTATCAGGATAGACCATGCTATTGACGATGCTTGCAGTTTGGTTTACTGCAGAATAGAATATGCCAATTCCTTCGGTGATTGGCCTGATAATGATGGCGGAGGGCTCTTCTGCTATGGCACAGACCTGGTATTTGTGAATAACAACATAATACGTAACTTCGCTGGAAGAGAAGGAGGTGGAGCTATTTTCTGGTACTGTAATCCAATAATCGTAAGCAATACATTTGCATATAATGTTGGTACTACTCGTGGTGGGGGATTGACCCTTAGGTATTCCCTGAAAACTGAGCCTGATCTTCATGTCAAAAAAAATATCTTTCATAATAATTCCACATACACCGGAGGGGGCATCTTTTTTGGGGATTCGCATCCCACTTTCGTGAATAATCTAATCTTCGATAACGTTGCTACCAGGGGCGGCGGAGTTCAGTGTGTCCACGGACACCCAAGAATGATAAACAACACTATAGCAAGAAATAGAGCAGAACAGGGCAGCGGTTTTGTGTGCAGTTGGAATTCGATGCCCGTTATTTTAAATAATATTATTAATAATGATACGACTGATGGAGTATCGGAAATCTACCTTCAGTATGTTGAAGATCATCCATGTACAACTCATTTCTTTTATAATAACATTGATGTAAGTAGCTATGATTCAGATTCAGCCGCGGGTATAATTAACTGGGAAGAGGGTAATTTCCCTGGCAATCCGATGCTAGATGGACACACACTCCATCTAACACCCGGTTCTCCCTGCATCGATGCTGGTGCAGAATTGATACTTGATCCTGCTACTGATTCAAGTTTATTTGCCCCACTTGTGGATTTCGAGGGGAATCCGCGCCCACTTGGAGACGGCTGGGATGTCGGCGCATTCGAGTTCGAACCCGGCATCGAGGTGGATACCCTTCCTCCATGCATATCCTGGGGTTATCCACGCGAAGGGTTGACTGGCGTTCCAATTGATACTTCAGGAACCGTTGACATTTGCGGCGCTTGTGGTGGAGGTTACGAAACCTGGGTGGATTCCAGCTCAATCTCAGTACATTACTCTCCCCTAACCGAACCTACTTACTCGATCGCGCTTCCTTTCGAACTCGAGGTCATCCGCTGCATGGGCTACCAGGTCTCGTTCAGCTTCGCGGAGTACCCTCTCCCCTATGACATGGACATCGAACTCTGTGTGGAAGTTTACGATATTGCAGGCAATCCTGCGTCTGAGTGCATCATCTTCCATACTGCCACTTTAGAATCCACTTTCGTTTGCGGCGAGGTCTTCGGGCGCTGGACCGCAGACCACTCCCCTTACTTCGTAGATTGCGAGTTGCACGTGCCCACAGACAGTTCGCTCATTATCGAGCCGGGCTGCTCGGTTATCTTCCTGGGGCATTACAAGTTCTGCGTGGATAGTAACGCGCTTTTCAAGGCAATCGGGACTGAGGAGGATTCGATTATTTTTACGGCGATTGATACTCTTCTGACGGATTCTACAGGTGGTCACCATGGAATAAGATTCAACTATTGCGCAGATGTATGTAGTTTGGTTTACTGTAAGATTGAATATGGGAATGCAAATGACGGTATCGATACATTGAATAGCCCAAATGACTGTGGTGGGGCAATACGCGCTTTCTATTCCTGCATATCAATTAGCCATTGCAAAATTTGCCATAACTTTGCTTCGGTATCAGGAGGTGCAATTGATTGTTGGCATTCTGATTTTATAATTGAGGAAAATCTAATTATGTTAAATCATACTGACCGGCTCGGGGGTGCGTTTGCAGGAGTGGGTGCGTCAAGCGCTTTAATTACCAAAAACATTATTGCTAATAATTCAGCAAGTATTGCTGGTGGTCTGGAATGTGATTTTCATATAGGAAGTGAAGTTAGCATAATTAATAACCTGATAAAAAATAATTCAGCAGTTAATGAAGGAGGGGGATTAAGGGTAATACACTCAGATGTATATATTAAAGGAAATGTGGTAGTCGGAAATTCTAGTGGATATTGTGGAGGTGGGATAGAATTGTATAACTCAGATGGAGAGGTTACTTCGAATTTAATATCAAACAACATTACTGAACAATATGGCGGGGGAATTTGTATTTCTAACGCAAGCGCTAGGATTGCTAATAATATCATTATTAATAACCTAGCAGAATGGGATGGTGGGGGGATATATTGCGATGTCCATGTAGGCTCGGTTCTCATAAACAATACTATATATGGCAATACAGCAGACCGTCTCGGCGGAGGATTATACTGTTGGTCTCTCGCCAATTTAACAATTGCAAACACTATATTCGAGAACAATGATGATCCTGAAGGAAATGAAATATATATAGAAAACCGCGATACAGATTATCCATGTTCATTATATATCTCACATTGCGTAATTGATCCACTCGATTGCTATATTGAATCCGGTGCGGGTATTATTCTCTGGGATTCAGGCAATATCGAAGATGACCCTTTATTTGATGATGATTCCCTATTTCACCTCGCAGAAGGTTCTCCCTGCATCGATGCCGGCACTGAGTTCGTTATTTCCCCATGGGGAGATACAGTTTACGCTCCTTACGAGGATTTCGAAGGCGACCCTCGCCCACAATGTGAAGGCTGGGACATCGGCGCGGATGAATCACCATTCTCAGATATAACCGAAAAGCAATCAACTCTCCCAACTGACTGGAGTTTAACAGCATACCCGAATCCATTCAATGCAGAGATTTCTATTTATTATGACGTTCCACGGCTCTCTAATGTAAAAATCACCATTAATAATATACTGGGAGAATGTGTCTCCACCATTGTCGATGAAGGTAAAATGGCAGGTTCGTATGTAGCCAGGTGGCAAGCGGATGAGAATACTCCTTCCGGTGTTTATTTTTGCAGACTAAATTCAGGAGAAACTCAAAAAACAAAAAAAATATTATTATTAAGGTAAAATTGCTATTGTATAGACAGGCATCCCTGCCTGTCATCTATAGTTTCCTGTCATCCAAAACTGCCAATCATCAAAATTACAAAAATAGAAAATAATATAAAGGGTAAAAGGATAAAGAGAAGCAAGGGTTTAAATAACAGGCAGGGATGCCTGTTTATACAAGGAGAGTAAAATGGTAAATAAAACATCAATTTCAGTATTTTTATTCATTATAGTCTTTAGCTATTCCGTTTCTGCAGACACCACCTACGTCTCCGGTCCGTGGGATGGAACATGGTTCGAATTCGCTTCACCTTACAAGGTGGTTGGAGATATCGAGGTACTTTCTTCGACGGCACTGAAAATTATGCCCGGCGTTGAAATTGTTTTTGGTGGACACTACAAATTCAACGTCTATAGCAACGCAATTTTTAAAGCCATCGGTGAGCCTGGCGACTCAATCACGTTTACCGCTTTGGATACCTTTCTCACCGACTCTTCCGGTGGGCACCATGGTTTGAGGTTTTTACATTCAGCAAACGGCTGCTCCCTCGCGTACTGCAGAATCTCTTACGGCAACGCGTTCGGAGCTTCGTCAGATGCTTATGGCGGTGGTGTTTACTGCTATTACGTCAGTCCTGCTATAATTAACTGCAACATCTCATATAACCGTGCTGAAGAAGGCGGTGGAATTTATTGCAATGTCTCCAATCCCCTAATTCGCCGCTGCAGGATCACACACAATCTTGCGAGAATTGGCGGCGGCATCATGTGCAATGAATCGGGACCATCAATAGAAATAAATTCAATAACGAACAACGAAGCAGAATCTGGTGGCGGCATAGAATGCTATTACTCCAGTCCCAGGATCTGGATAAATGAGATAGCTTATAACTCAGCTGAAAGAATGAATGGTGGCGGTATTGATTGTGTAAACTCCACCCCAAGGATAACCATGAATATAATCCATAGCAACATCGCAAAATACGGCGGTGGTATCAGGTTAATGGAATCTAATCCACAGATCGACAGCAATACAGTGGTCTTTAACAGCGCTTCCTTTTATGGTGGTGGCATTCACTGCGACAACTCGAATCCAAGCATAAAAAAAACCTACATTCTGGAGAACAGCGCAGCCTATTACGCGGGTGGAATATACTGCAGGGAATCATCTCCAACTCTAATAAACGACATCATTGCGCAGAACTCCGGGATCATTGGAGGCGGTGTTTTTGCATGGGACTTCTCAAATCCCAACATAATCAACTGCACTATTATAAATAACACTGCGGATTCACTTGGCGGAGCGATCTACTCTGAAAGGGATTCCGATTTCAGGCTTTTCAATTCTATCTTATGGTATAACAACGCGGTAATAGGTGATGCCATATACGCGAACTTTTATGTTACACCCTGCACTCTTTTCGCAGCTTATTGTGATGTTGATCCCGCTGGATGCTCGGTAAATGAAGAAGGTGGCACGATAATATGGGGTGATGGCAATATAATAGAAACACCTCGTTTCAGAGATGATTTTTACCTTGATGAAAGGTCTGCGGGAATCGATGACGGCACTGAATACGTCATAACGCCTTGGTTTGACACACTTTATGCGCCCCTTAAAGACATTCAGGGTGAAACACGTCCTTTTGGTGAAAACTGGGATATGGGAGTAGATGAATCTCCGTATTTCGAAATTCCTGAAAATGACCGTAATGTACCAGGACAGTTTACACTTCTTGCATATCCCAATCCATTCAATGCAGAGGTCGTAATAAACTTCTCCATTCCATATACTTCTTATGTAACTTTAAGAATTATCAATATGCGGGGGGAGAGTATCCAAACAGTTGAAGCAAGGATCATAACCGCAGGTAACCATAATACCTTTTGGAAACCATCGAAAGAAGTATCTTCCGGGATATACTTTTGTAGATTTGATACTCCTGTATCGCAAATAACGCAGAAGATACTATACTTAAGATAAATCAGCTCATTCCAATATAATGCAATTCATTCTATTGTATTTCGTGGTGTTTCAAAGAAAGCTCAGTTTATGATCCAACAATTTGAACTGTAACCTCATTTACAGTCGTATTATGCGCGAAATCTTCTCCCCACACTTTTAATTTGTACTCGCCAGGCATGATATTCTGCGGAACCCTCAGGTAACCCACCGATGCCTTTTCTTTGTGGTCATACCGAAGATCAACGATGTCCGAATAAGGCAAGCTGACCTTTAAAGTCCTGGTATCCTTATCAGCATAAGCTTTTACTTTGACAAGGGAACCGGTCTTCAGCTTATCTTCGAGCACCAGTTTGATTTCGGGGGGTCTGCTGTCGATGACGAATTCTTTATTCTCGACGTATTGATTTCCATTTTTATCCTTCAGGAACAATTTACAAGTATAATCACCATCGTTCATCCATTTTGGGGCAAGGAACCTTGTCTCCCAAATATCCTGGTTTTCCAGATATGTCATGTGCTTTATCAAACCAAATGGAAACACGGCGATTACATCGATAATTGCTGGATCGGTCTTAACGCGCAGTATAGGGTCTCCAGGCTTTATCACTCTTGGTCGCAGCAGGGACCTGGGAGCAGCAAGAAATGAAGTATATGGCGTTACGAACTTAAATTGCTTCGAAAGATTGATTATCTCGCTGATAAGATTCTCGTCTTCCCCTTCCATTCTAATTTTATCAACAAGCCAATCAACTCTCCTCTTTGCCCAATTCCTTCGCAGGAACGGATGTTCTGTATTCTTCTCAGGAAGGTTATACTTGTATTCCCTTTGTAATTTACTTCCTTCGACTTCGCCTGAAAACTTAATATTTACGTTCTTCTGTGGCTCTT
>JAFGQG010000031.1 GCA_016935765.1 bacterium | reverse complement strand
CGATAGTCAGGGAATCCGTAAACCTTCCCTTGCCATCAACATCTAGCTTATATGAAGGTGTTGTATCACCTATGCCAACATAGCCATTTGAAGCGTTTAGGTATAACAATTCCGCATAAGGGGAAGTACCGTATATCCTTATATCCCCCTTGGAAGGGGTAAGCTCAATTTCATCTCCGTCATTATAAGCCTCCTGCAAACCGAATGGTCCTACCAAAACAGGAACCCAGCCGGTAGTATCATCATAAAAGTAAAGAGTGTCTATTGCAGCATTTTTAACATAGAGTCCTCCATTCAAATTACCTGGCTGACTATCCTGGGGAACAATGCTAATCGCCGGTAAGAATTTACCGCCGACTTCATCTCCCTCTCCATATACTCCCTCACTGTCCGTACCGAGAGCGCCAATGTTGTTCGATTTTACGCCAGCAACACCTACAAAACCATTAGAACCAGCATCCCCAAAAACTCCATATCCGCCATAAGAAGTGTCAAAATACCCAAGAATCCCAAAAGCCCCGGTACTGTCACTTAGACCTTTTATCGCATACTGACCATCAGCTTTCGTTGGGTGAGAAACATCCATTGTCTGAGATTGATTCTTGTCATAAATCCGTACGTAACTGGTTAAGCTATCAGCCTGGGTAGCAAAAATATAATTTTCTAACGGGTTAACAGTCCAGTCTCCATCATTAAGGTCTGCCCAGGAAAGATTGCCTGATCCATCATTTTTCATAACCTGTTCAGCATCGCCCTGATTGGTTGGTAAAATAATAGTGTAGCTGGAATCAGTTATACCTGATTGAATTGTTACCTCTGTTGCACTTGTCGAGTTCCTGAAATGAATCTTACCGGCGCTCTCCGAAGCTACACCCAATCCAATTTCACCTGAGACATCGAGCTTGTATGAAGGTGTCGTGTCTCCAATTCCGACGTAGCCTGAAGAAGCATCAAGAAAAAGTAAGTCTATAGGTGGTAGCCCCGGGGGTAAGGGTGGTGCGGGAATAAACATCCGAATATCACCACTCACGACGGACATTTCAACATTGTTGCCACTCTCATAGGCCTCCTGTAATCCATGAGGTCCAGTTAAAATTGGAACCCAGCCGGTTGAATCATCATTAAAATAAAGCGTATCGATCCCATTGTTTTTTACATATAAAGCCCCGTCTGTATTTATAGGTACACTATCCTGTGGTACAATGCGTACTGTGGGTGTGAAGTTACCTCCTATTTTATCACCCTGTCCATAAACTCCTTCCCCATCTGTTCCAAGCGCACCTATATTGGTCGAACAAATACCAGCAACACCCACAACGCCATCTGGTCCTGCCTCTCCTAAAACTCCAAAACCCCCATACAAACTATCAAAATACCCAAGAACTCCATAAGCTCCTGTGCTGTCACTCCTGCCACGTATCGCATACTCTCCATGTGAATTTATTGGATGGAGAACATCTAATACCTGTGATTCTCCCGAATCATAAATCCTGGCATAAGTATTACTGCCTGCAGATTTTTTTGCATACATATAGCTGCTATCTGGCAAATAGACCCAATCGCTGTCGTTCAACTCTGACCAGGAAAGGTTGCCAGCTCCATCATTAACAATCACGTATCCCGTATCTCCCTGCGAAGTGGGCAGAGTTAGTGAATAATCTGAAGTCGTTACTCCTGATTGGATAGTTACCTCGGTACCGCTGGTCGAGTTCCTGAAATGTATCTTTCCCGTGGCAGTCGAGGCTTCTCCAATACCTATCTCATCCGTTACGTCCAATTGATAAGAAGGATTCGAAGTACCGATACCCACGCTATCCCCGGAGTTCGTTAAATGAACGATAGTCCCGCTTCTTGTCCATTCACTTCCCTTACCACCATTATTACTATTTCCACCACTAATTGCAATTGCGTGATTTTCTTCATCAAATTCAACATTCCCAATTATCTGAAGCTTGGGATTATGCTTGGTCAACGCAAATTTGTATTCTCCTTCTTCATCCACGATCTCTGCAAAAACTAGGCGACCATGAAGGTCATCCTGGGTTATGGTTCCATCCTGTATCTTCTGCGTAGTTATAGCATCATCTGCGATGCTAAGTGCATAAGGGCTTGCGGAGAGTTGGTAACGCGGGGTCATTTCATCATCCATACCAACTTGTACCCCAAGCCAGTATTGCGTCGAGAAATCGAAATTGCCAAATGGTGTTACCGAACCGAGTATAATGTTGTACAAGCCATTTGAAACTTGAACGCTTTGGTGAATTTCTGTCCAGAACGCATAATCGGTGAATTCGTCACCATACAATCTGAAAGTGAAGTCGTAGAGACCATCCGGGACCGGTTCACCCGTCCTGGAATCGAGTATCCTTCCCTGATATGAGATCAGATGTGGTACATCAGCATTTACACCCATGTTTAGTAAAATAACTAATGTTACAATCAACACAACAAAAAACTTACTTTGGATAGCCATTTTGCCTCCTGTTTTTTTGGTTTTAGCTGCTTGCTTTGTCAAAGATGGATGACTAAAAATTATTCTAACAATGAAACTATGCAGAAATTTTAATCAAAATTAAAAAATTGCGCAATACCCAATTATAACCCACAAATTACCTAATATTTATAGGTAGTGGTTCATTGTTTATACGCCTAATCCATTGAAATACAAAGAATTGGGGATAGCCCACTTATCCACAGTTTACTTAAATAATCAATAAATTATGTTTTTTCAATAGAAATTCAAAATTATCCCCCCCCCATATATGGCTAAAGCTAGCCAAAAATTTATATCCAATTCCTTCCCATTTGAATATAGTAGTTCTCAACAAAGTATACCCTTCTTTATAAATATATTCTTCATCGGGGTTAATACCCTAATGACTTTATCAGAATTACAAAATAATGTAAAGCTTAATTAGAATGGTAATTTGGTTTGTAAATATTCTATAAACTAATCAGAATAAGAAGTGCATATCAGCAACAAATTTGGTTATTCTCATCTTGCCAATGGAAGATATTTCAATTTCAATTCTCCAAGAGACTCGGTCCTGCCCTCAAATGGTGACAGATGCACTCTCTTAGAATTGGGCAGTATAATCAAACCCATATTAGGGATTTCATGTTGTACCCAATCATAAATAAAGTCCTTAACATCTATACAGGTTTGCCCTTCACTATTAACAAATTCCACTTCATATTTTCCTTGATCTACTTCATTCGAATCAGCGTAAAAACTACTTCCTGTAGTCCTCTCGTCCCAATCCCTATTCACTCTCATCACTCTAAGCTCAGGTTGTGATCTTGAAGCTGTTTCTAATGTCGGAATCGGTATATTCAAACACAACTCTGCAGATACTATGTGGCTTCTTTCCGTTAAATCTTCAGGCAAATCAAATTTTACCAGTATTTGATTGTCACCTTCGCGACCTGTTATATTAACAAAGTCTTCTATTGGGATGTTGATTTTCCCTGCAAACAACAAACAGGGTACTAATAGAATTAATAATGTTAGCTTAATTGACATACTCATTATTCTTACTCCTTTTATTATCTTCTTTCAGGTGAATATATTAACTCCAAACTGCCTATATCCCTCGTTTCCATCCGCTCAAGTATCGAAATATCAGCACTTTCAGTGAAAGTCTTGATTATTACACCATTATTCCCCCGTATTAACCATTCTTTAATATATTCGCTGACATCCAATATAATCTTATCCGATTCCGTACTAATGTAATCAAGGTAATAGTGCGTTGTATCTATCGCATTATCCACTGAATAAAATGAAGAATAAGACAAGTACGAAGCGTTCCAGGCTCTGTTTACGCGATGTATTTTTATATCAACACCCTCATCCCTTTCCCCTGGGGTGAATCCCAGGTTGAGTCTTAATTCTGCCTTCAGTATTCTTGAAGTCTCACCAAAGTCTTCAGGTAAATCGTTGAACTTGATTAATATCTGGTTCTGCCCGAGGGGTGCCCTTATTGTCTGTATCTCCGAAACTGTAAGAATAACTCTATTAGCGTAAGACATCTGCACTAACGCAAGCATCATTATAAATAACAGTAATGTAATTCTTTTCATCTTATTATCCTCCTAAATATTTGGTAACGTTCAAAAGTCTCGGCATTTATTAATTGACAAATAAAATGACCTCCTTGTAAATTAT
>JAFGQG010000030.1 GCA_016935765.1 bacterium | reverse complement strand
TAAAGACTCCGGTTATATTGATTTCCAGTTTATTCTATTCTAATTGAAATTTCATTCCTTCATTTTCTGTGCTCTGCGTTTTTCCCCCATCCATTCATCCAACCATCCTTTCAATCTGTGTAATCTTTTTCCTATCTGTGCCATCTGTGTTTTTTAATATGGTCTTTCTCCAATAGCCTTCTTCAATTTCGCTTTTATTAAAAGATATTCGTACATAGCATTAGTGTAGTTTATTTTACTTTGGTTCAATGCGATCCCTGCATCTATCACGTCTGTTATGGGAGCTACTCCGGTTTGATACATCCCCTGGGCAGTATTATAGTTCAATTCAGCGCTCGCAACTTGTTTTTCAGTTAATTCTATCTTTTTTAGCGCGGTTAAAAGATTGAGGTGCGTTTGTTTTACCTCCAATTCTATTTCTTTCTCCAGTTCCTTGTATTCAAGTTCAGCATTTGACAGGTTGATCTTAGCGGATTTTACCGCCCTTGAGTATTTACCACCGTAAAAAATTGGAAAACTCAATCCAAGTCCGACTTCCCAGTTAGAGTTGGTTTCCCAGTTATCACCGTCTATGGAGGTTCCCCCGAATACGTAGTCATCCGCGAATACATTGTAGCTTCCGGTAATGGATAGCGAAGGGAATTTATTTATTTGCGCCAGCCTGAGATCATACTTTTTTATTGACAAATTAGATTTTTCCTGCCAAACTTCTGGCCGGGCTTCTAAAGCCTCTTCCAGGCATGAATCCAATTCGGGCGACTCTTCAACAAATAAAGCTACCTGTTTTATCCTAAGAGGGAACTCCAGGCTTATTCCCATGGCATCCTTTAATTCAGTCTCAGCAAGGTCAACTTCGCCAGTGTTCTTTAGTGAGTCTATCTGGGCATTTATTACTTCGACTTCAGCTTTGATATTGTCAGCTTCCGGGGATAGTCCAAGTTCAAATTGAATCCTTGCGAATTCGAGGTCCCTGCGCTTCTGGTTCAAGCTCTCAATACTTAGCTCCATTAGGTCGAAGGTTTCAAGGAGATTATAGTATTTTGTTATCACATCGATAATTACGTTTATCTCGGATAGGAGGTATCCCTGTCTGGTAGAGAAGAGGGACTCGCTGGATTTCTTTAGGTTCAATATGTTTTTGCCGCCGTTGAATGCCGTAATTGAGCCTGATAGCGTTAAGCTGTAATGGTCATCATTCCATGCTACCTGATCGTTCTGATCGCTCACCTGGTAGCCTCCCGAGAGATTTAACCTGGGGAGGAACTCAGCCCGGGAATCTCTGAGATTGAATTCTGAAAGTGTAACATTATCCCTTGCTTGTATGATCTGATAGGAGTTCATAAGTGAAATTTCAATACAATCTTCAAGGGTAAGAGAATCCTCGGGACTTAGAGGAACATTCAAGTCGGGTTCAGAACCGTATATATTGGGGACCAACCCTGGAGATATCAAACAAAAACTTACAAATAAAATGCCATATATGACAAGGGTAGCTCGTACAGTCTTTATTCCTGGGATAATTGCTAGTATGATTTTGGCCTCCTTATAATATAGCTAACTTCAATGGCAAAATTGAATCATATTATATATTCTTTTTTTCATAAATCAAATTATTTATTGGAAGCGAGAGAAATTTTAAACCAAATTTCCTGTTTTTCGAGCCTTTTACGCCGGTTTTCTCTGTTATTAGTTCCGTCGGGTGGTTGTCCTCTGTCTCCACCTCCAGGCCCCATTCCGGGACTACCCGCCATTCCGGAACCTCCACCCATTCCAAGACCTCCACCAGGCATACCGCCTCCCATTCTACCCATGCCGTTCCTTTTCTCGCCTATGGCACCTGAGTTTTCATGATTGAATCCTCCGGTTTCCAAACCTAGAGCAATTTTATCTACTTTTTCTACTCCATTCGGTAGGGGGATCCTATATTCATAACAAAACACACCGTTGTGGTTTTTTGAAGAAGCGGAATATCCAGTTTCGCGGTCCTCCGGGAACTCTGTCTTTAAAATATTTTCAAGTACAAGTATATTACCGTAATCCGGAAGTTCCTGGTTATATTTACTTAAAAAATTATCCATCGGAGATTGCCGCTTATCAGGGATGTTTTTCATAACAACTTCTTCGAAAATTACATCCTCTGTATAATTTTCACTACCTATATAACAGATTCCGTTCTCTTTCTTCTCATCTTCCTTGTTTATCCAGATAGTAGCTCCTAAATTCTGGATTTTCCATAATAGGTCTAAATCTGTAAAGCGAACCATGCAGTAAAGATTTTCCGCATCATTCTGAAAGCCTATTACTATTTTTTCATCCTCTAAGAACCTCGCTTGAACATCTTCCCAGTCATTATAGTTTCCATCTATAATTATATCGTTATTATTCCATAGGCTTTCGATCCTAAGTTCCCTGCATCCTGCCAGGATTAAACCGCCCAAAATAATTAAAATGATCAATAGATAACTTATATTGTTTCTCTTCATTTCCCCTCCAAGCTTATATCTACGCTGATTATTTTTATCAAGCTGGGCTGTACTGTTGTTTATATTTTTTCATGACTAATATTCTCAAATGCAATCGTTTTTAAACGTTCTACTTAAAATGACACTTTAAATATTGAAAACTTGTGGTTTAATTTTTTTTAATCTTTTTTGTTGAATTTTTTTCTGAAAGGTATATAATGGTTTAAAGGCAATTCTCTTGAGTTTTTTGAAAATTGTAAAATGGAGGTATCCATGAAAAAAGTGTTAGCCGTGTCTCTGGTAGTTGTAATTATGTTCGCATTTTCAAGTTTGGTTTTAGCTGAGGACACAGAAGCAGCTCCCAAATCTGAGGAAAGTAAGCAAGAGGCAGTAGTAACTATATTGGAAATTGAACCGTTCAATTATTGCGCCATTGAAATGGTGGGAAGCTATGACCAGCACTCAACAGGGTTCGCAACGTTATATACCGAAGCGACTAAACAGAATCTTCCTATGAGTCAAGTACCATTCGGTATTTACTGGGATAATCCCGCGGAAACACCGGTTGATTCGTTGAACTGGGATATTGGTTTCAAGGTGCCTGAAGGAACTGAGGTTGCAGAACCACTTAAGCTCAAACCCTGGAAATATAGCTTGATGGCTAAAACAGTATTTCAAGGAAATCCAGAAGATGAAGGATTAGCTACTGCTTATAAAAAACTGTTCGCATGGGTCGGCGCAAACGGTTACGTTATCGTTGGTCCAGTCATGGAAAGATACGTGTCCATTCCCAAAACAACTGAACAGGGAGATGTACTTCTCAGTATTGAGTTAATGGTTCCTATTATGAAACTGGAAAAAAAGTAACAAGCAGTTCAGCTAGTATAATACTCGAAAAGAATTCAGGCATTTTTGAAATACATATCTGTCGATTATCTATAACGGAGGAATGGACTGTAATATTACTCTATCTGATGGATACCCTACAAATTCCATTTGAATTTAGATTGAAGCATTTGATTAACGTGCTTCCTGTCGATTGGTTGATGCAGGGCTCTCCCTTCCTGAGATATAAGCTTGTTACCGATTTGTTGGATACCCCCATTAACAGCGCGGAAGCGAAAAGGCTCAGAAAAGCGCTTGATTCGGACCCATTGATCAACCAGATATTTGGCATGAGAAACGCTGATGGGTACTGGGGGGATCCCAGGGATATACGTACATGGTGGCCAAAGAAAAATACGACCTTCTGGGTGCTCGGCATACTTGCTGATTTTGGGTTGACAAGGAATGACAGGCGTCTTTCTGAGGTTTGCGAATACGTATTCAGCACACAGTTAACATCGGGCGCGTTCGGCTGGGGACCGCCCCCTACACCAGGTGAATGCTTCACCGGGATACTTGCTGAAGCGCTGGCAAAACTCGGTTGCGCCAATGATCCTCGTCTGGAAAAGGCGTATAGCTGGTTACTCCAGCGACAAAGATTGGATGGAGGATTCTGGTGCAAAAACACGGGGCAGCCAGGTAAACCGCGCGAGAAAGAACCAAGCTGCGCTTACGCATCACTTTGTGTGTTAGCCGCATTCATGAATCATCCTGTGTATGAACGTTCAAAGGAGGCAAATAAATGCGCGACATTCTTGCTCAAATGCTGGGATAATAGGGGGAAAATTAAATACGCAGGGCATGATTCACAAATTGGCAAGGGCTGGGATAAACTCAAATACCCATTCACCGACTACAGAATTCTTTACTACCTCGATACACTCTCCAGAATAGAAGAATGTAGTGCCGATCAGAGAATTGAAGATATGGTGGAGGTTTTAATAAATAAAATGAATGAAGAAGGTAAAGTGTATGCTGAATCTGTTCATAAAGTATGGAGTTCCTTCGATTTCGGTCAGAAAATACAGCCCAGCCGATGGATTACATTCCTGGTTTATCGAATTATAAAAAGAATTATGCTAAATTGTTCTAGCAAAATACCTTCGAAGTGAATCATACTGAGAGGGGGTAATTTGATTAAAATTGTAATTGACTTACAAGAATACTGTAATTACATTTATATAAAAATTCTCTAATTTATTAGTACTGGAGGGAAATCCATGAAATCAAAATTATTAACTGCAGGCTGGATATTCATGTTGATCGCGGGAATCCAGAGAACTGTTTCTGGATTCATGCTTATTTCCATGAGCGAGAAGGATGTGGATTCAATTTTCCTTTTTATTCTCCTCGGGGTTATGTTCATATTTATAACTCTGGGTAGCTTTAGAAAAGGTGAAAAATGGTCCTGGTGGTGCCTTCTTGTGCTGGGATTTGCTCCCCCGGTCTATTGCCTCATCGCTCACGGAGTGTCAGCCTGGCCTATAGTAGGTATAGCATTTTTGTTGCCGGGACTTATCATACCTATAAAACCGTTTTTTTGCAAAAAAGGGTGATAATTAATTAGCTTTAACCCTGTTGATAATCCCGAGTAAGAAGGTTGTTCGAAGGAGTTCCAGGGATGGAGAACAAATCTCCAACTACAATTATTCAGGAGAGAAAAGAAGTATCGAATAGCTTGAATATCTTTTCATTTGAATTGTATTCTCAGCTTATTCAGGATGAAAGTAACGTTTTTTGCTCCCCGTTCAGTACTGCTATCTCTCTTGCCATGCTTTGTTCCGGAGCGGCGGGACATACACAGCGAGACCTGTTCAATTTACTCCGTTTATCAGTTAGTCCTAAAGTTATTCATGATGTATTGTGCAAACTATTTAACGAACTAAACGGATTATATGATATAAAAAGTAATCAATTGATAATTGCCAATGCCTTCTGGGGTCAGTTGGGTCTTAAATATTCGCCAGCATTTATTGAACTCCTGAGACATGAGTACCATAGTGTTTTCAAGCAGTTAGATTTTGAACAAAATCCTATGGTCGCGAGCAGCGCGATTAACCACTGGGTATATGAAATAACAAAAGGGGAAATAAGCCATATAATACGCCCGGATTCTCTTACTGCTTCAACTCGCTTGTTATTAACAAATGCCGATTTTTTTAAGGGCAAATGGGAAAAGCAGTTCTCCAGAGCGAAAACAGTGTTACTTCCGTTCAGGAGCAAGGGGTGGCTTTTTAGTATAAATAAAACAGACGTAACAATGATGCACCAGACCAACAGGTTCAGGTACACCGAGGACCTTGACATGCAGGTGTTGGAGCTTCCATACCAGGGAAATGAACTCTCAATGGTTGTATTCCTTCCCAAGAAGGTTGGTGGGCTTCCGGATTTCGAACAGTTTTTAACTTACGATAACCTGGTTAGATGGATACATGAGCTTGAAGATCGGCAGGTTGAAGTGTTTATGCCACGGTTTTCCTTTTCCACACATATCCGGCTGGGTGTCGATCTTCAGCTTCTGGGCTTGAACAATGCATTCGATCCAAGAAAAGCAGATTTTTCAGGTATTGTCAAAGAAACCCGAATAGCATTATCAGAAGTAGTTCATAAAGCGTTCGTGCAGGTTGACGAGGAAGGAACAGAAGCGCTTGCGACAACGAGTATGAAGGCTTTGGAAAACCCCCCGGAAAGGAAAACTCAATCTCCAAGGATATTCAAAGCGGACCACCCCTTCTTCTTTATTATTCGTTATATTCAATCCGACACGATTCTATTCATGGGACGAATTGTGCAGGCGGATGTGCTTGATCAAGAATTGTAAAATTACTCCCCCAAATTGAATGAAAATGTATAAAAACCTAATCCGCAGTGGATCTCTTGATGTTACCAATCTCAATCCGTTTTTCCTGTTCCCTGTTTCCTGTTCCCTGTTCCCTAATAACGGAGGGCGAGGGACTCGAACCCCCATGGGCAAAGCCCGGCGGTTTTCAAGACCGCTGTCTTACCAATTAGATCTAGCCCTCCGTGAAAAATCGTTATACGTTGAACGGTGGCAGTTTTAAAACTCAAGTATCCTGTTGCAATCAACCGAATATGTCATTTCGAACCCCTCTTATTTCATGGGTGAGAAATCCATGTGGGCAACTAACAAAAGGCAACAAACAGAAATATGTTTGGGGCTCGATTTTTGCGTACATACAACTCAAGC
>JAFGQG010000029.1 GCA_016935765.1 bacterium | reverse complement strand
GTACCTGGGACTTCCTGTTGGATTCAAACCCCCCTCGTCATTGCGAGGCTCTTATTTCCTGCCGTGGCAATCTCACCAATTTCATTAAGTGATAACACACGAAGTACCAGTGACTTCATGTTGGATTCGTATGCTTATGGGATTGTCACGGATTAAAAGGCGGAAATAAGAGCCTTTAAATCCTCACAATGACAGGTGGGGGGTGTTGAGGGTAGTGGGATTTGGTGTTGGATTCCTATGCTAATGAGATTGCCTAAAACCAGCGAAAGCTGGTTACGCGATTGACGTGGAGGAGGTTTTTGAGGGTAGTGAACTTTTTATTGGATTCGTATGCTAATGAGATTGCCTAAAACCAGCTTTTGCTGGTTACGCGATTGACGTGGGGAGGTTTTTATAATCTGCATCTTTTCAGCATGAAACGCATTGTTTCAGCAATGAACTGCATTATTTTAGAATGAACTGATAATAATGTCAATCGGTTTTTCTTCAATCACGAAACACAAGCATCACCAAAAAAATTATTTCCAAAACACACAGATAATTGACAGAACAATATTCGTATATACACCCGCCATAACATCATCGAGCATAATACCCCAGCCCCCTTTCAGTTTTTCCATGTTCCTTACCGGTGGTGGTTTCAGGATGTCGAAGACCCTGAACAGGAAAAAACCGGCAAGGAAGATCAACCAGCTCTTTTCGATAAGGAGAAAGCTGACGAAAATTCCTGCCGCTTCATCAATCACTATTTTATTATCATCGCCACCGTATCTCTTTCCGGTTTCATCACATACAAAGAATCCGAGAATGAGAAGAAGTGCCAGAATTACGATATAGGTGATGGAAGTCGGATCGAGTAAAAGGAAAATCAGCAGCGTAATTATTGCGCTGGTAAAAGTAGCTGGCGCTATCGGGAAATAGCCTGCCCCAAAACAGGTGCCCAGTATTTTCCATATCATTTGCTCGTTAACACCCTGGATTTTTGTGGTGCCTATTTCATTCGGTTCATAATTACAGAACGGACAGCTTTTTTATAGATCCTCACCGAACTCGAGCGCTCTCTGGAAGTCAGCGGGAGATGTTGAATTAGCCAGTGCTTCCTCTTTACTGATCATTCCGTCCTTATGCAGCTTCATTATAGCCTGGTCGAATGTCTGCATATCGTATTCGGTTTTACCCTGAGCTATGAACTTCGGTATCTGGTTCGATTTGCCGGGATCGAGAACGCACGATTTGATGGTGGAGGTTACAACCATGACTTCCGCAGCGAGTACTCTGCCTGGACCCTTCCCTTTTCTCTTCTTGATCAGCCTCTGGGAGATTACTCCTATCAGGTTTGCTGCAAGCTGGTTGCGGATCCGCGGCTGCTGGTGGGGCTCGAAATAGTTTATCATACCCGAGATAGTCTCCGTCGCATCGGTCGTATGGAACGTCGAGAAAACTAGATGCCCGGTGGAAGCCGCTCGAAGGCAGGTCTCAATCGTTTCCGCGTCCCTCATTTCGCCAATAAGCAACACATCGGGATCCTCTCTCATCGCTGATTTCAAAGCTACAAGAAAGGAGGGCGTATCAACCCCCACCTCCCTCTGGTTTACCACGCTCAAATTGTCCATGTGCACGAATTCGATGGGGTCTTCAATCGTAATGACGTATGACCTTCTGTTCTTATTGATGTGGTCCATGATAGCTGCCAAAGTGGTGGTCTTGCCGGTTCCTGTAGCGCCAGTAACGAGAACGAAACCTCTTTTCTCCATGGCGAACTTCTTCGCTACCTGAGGTATTCCGAGATATTCGATGGTGGGGATAAAATAGGGTATATACCGCATCGCAATCGAAAAGCGTTCCTGCTGCCTGTAAATATTCACCCTGAATCTTGCTTTCCCCTTGATCGAATAGGTAGTATCGATCTCCGTTAGTGATCTGAAGTTCTTCATAGAGCTTCGGTTCAGGAAATTGAACGTCAACGAGGCTGTATCCCTTGGTTTAAGCGGCGCTCCTTTTGCGACCACCAGGTCACCATCGATTCTCAGCACCGGAGGGCTGCCTACTTTAAAATGAATGTCAGAAGCCCCCTGTTTAATTACGTTTAATAAAAAATTATCCAGATCCATATCGCTCCTCTTTTCTTTATATTTGCCAAATTTCTATATTTTTCAAAATACTTCTTCTTTTAATTTATCAAGATAATTTAAATCGTCAACTAAAACTTGACGCGCTTTGCTTCCCAGGTACCCTCCAACGATGCCAGCGTCTTCCAACTGGTCGATTAAACTGGCTGCGCGAGTATATCCGATTCTCAATTTTCTTTGAAGAAGTGAGCTCGAACCTTTCTGGGATAATATTACTATCTTAGCCGCATCCATGAAGAGCTCATCCCTTTCATCGAGGTTAAGCTGCTTCGCTTCCAGCTCATCGAAGGAGATCTGGTCTTCCAAATAGGGATTTTCAAAGTTTTTAAGGTATTCTACCAATCTCTCTGTCTCTTTAGTACTTATGTAAACTCCGTGTATCCTTACCGGTTCGGAGCGCCCCGCTGGAAGATACAGCATATCGCCTTTCCCCAGCAGTTTTTCAGCTCCTGAAGTATCCAGGATGGTCCGTGAATCCACTTTCTGCCTCGTTTTAAAGGCTATCCTGCACGGAAAATTCGCCTTGATGAGTCCAGTGATAACATCCACAGAAGGTCTCTGCGTTGCAATTATCAAGTGAATTCCCACAGCTCTCGATTTCTGGGCTATCCTGGCTATCGGCGTTTCGATCTCACCAGAAACAACGGACATCAGGTCAGCGAGTTCATCAATCACAACTACAAGGTAAGGCAGAAATTCGAAGTCCTCATCGGGCAATTCCTTAATTTTCTTGTTATACTCCTCGATCTTCCGAACTCCCGCCGCCGCAAGAAGAACGTATCTTCTCTCCATCTCTTCAACTGTCCACTTCAGGGCAAGGACCGAATCATCAGGCTCATTAACGACCTGCGACCTTAAGTATGGAATGTCGTTATAGATGGAAAGTTCCAGTCTCTTGGGATCGATCAGGACAAATTGCACGAATTCAGGGGAACTCTTATACATGAGACTCGTTATTATCGAGTTGATGCACACAGACTTGCCGGATCCGGTAGCACCGGCTATCAGCAGATGAGGCATCTGCGCGAGACTGACGACAAAAGGCACGCCAGATACCGTTTTCCCCAACGCTATTGCCAGCTCCGATGGATTATCGCAAAATTGCCTCGACTCCAGAATCTCACGAATATATACTATTTCGCGATGCTGGTTGGGTATTTCTATACCGACTACTCCCTTGCCCGGAACAGGCGCGACTATTCTGATATCCTGAGCCTTCAAGGCTAACGCAAGGTCATCACTCAGGTTCACTATCTGGTTCACTTTTACGCCAGGCGCAGGTTCAAATTCATACCGCGTAATAACCGGACCCGGATTTATCGCGGAGATACCCCCCTCTACACCGTAACTTTTAAGCTTATTTATCAGCAATTCCCCGATTTCTTGCAGCTTATCGTCATCAACCTCAATATTGGTTACTATCTTTTCGTTGAGTATATTCTTCGGCGGCAACCTGAATCGATATTCCCTCTTCGGTTCCTCTTTCTGAACAGGCTTCGCAGACTCTTGAATTCCCGGTTTTTGAATAACATCTTTGCTAACCTTTGGACTCTCAGAAGAACCATTCAGTCGCGCATCAGGAATCTCTATCGGTTTTGATTGAGTCTCAGTATGCTCTTCGAATTCCGGTGTTCGGAACTCCGCTTCTTCAGCCTCTATACTCTTGTCCCGAGTATCAATGGGCTGCTGTGCAACATGCTCTTCAATGACAATTTTTTCCTTTTCTGGCTCATCACTCTTGAATCTATCAAAACCCTTTCTCTTTTTTGGTTGAGGTCTTATTATCGGAGGAGGAATATATGTTACGTTCACTCCCTTTGCAGATTCCATCGGTTCTTCAAGTTCTTCTACTGGTTTTTCCTTAACAGGATTTTTCATTTTCATGGTTGATGGACCGGGTACAAGGTCCCCTGTGGTCTTTAATCCTTCAACCGGTTTGATTCTCTGAAGCTGTTTTCTCTTATATTCCTCAATCAGGTTTTCACGCTCCGCCTTTTTCCTTTCCCTTACACCCTTCCTGAAGTTCTTTATCCTATCAATCAAACCTATGAACAAGTCCTTGATAAAAATGAAGGGTTCCTTAAAATCGAATCCGGTAACAAAACCAATGAACGCCAGGAAAAAGACTATAACCACAAAATACGCGCCGACCGAACCGAATACAACCTGGCTGTTGTACGCTAATAACCTGCCGAAATCACCCGTGACGTTCTGTGAAATTTCCTTCCCAACCAGTGAAACCAGCGTTGAGAGAATGACATAGAACACCAGGATAACGCCAGTAGCTTTCAGGGCATTCATTACGTTCTTTTTCGCCAGCCGTACTATCCCCCAGAAGAGCAGGAGAAACGGGAACACTAAGGCAGAGATGCCCAGGCTTTGGAAGATATAGTAACTCATCCAGGCGCCGAATCTTCCTCCATAATTATTGACTTTTGTCGAAAAATCTGTTATAGAAAAACCACCCTGATAGTCGCCCGTTTTATAACTGACAATACTTAAAAAGACCACTACACTGAATAAAATTAAAAAAAAGCCAGCAATATACCTGGAATGTCGCTTTATGAAATTAAGCATAGTAAAATACCTTGAAAAAACTTAACAAACCATTCAAAATATAATATAGTATAATTAAGTTAAATGGTCAATATAAATTATTAGAAAATTGGGCTTAAACGTATAATTTTTGGTCAGAAATGTATTTTTGTACCTCGGTCGGTACAAGATAACGAATAGACCTTTTATCAATAATCCTCATTCTTATATCCGAAGAAGAGATCTCTATTTGTGGACATCCGGAAACGAATATTTCCTGCTCTTTATCGAGGGGAGCATCTGCGATACTAAAGCCCTTCCTGGGAATAACAACGATCTTTGCCCATGACCACAACTCCCTCCAGTTGCGCCAGGTTTTTATCTCCAAAAGGCTATCTGAACCGATTATAAGGTACAGTATCGTGTCTTCGGGATACTTTTTTTGCAGCGATTTTAACACATCGACCGTGTAGGAAGACTGATTTTCTTCAAATTCTATATCGCATAGTTCAAAGTGCGGATTACTCTCTATCGCGATTCCGGTCATCTCCATTCTTTTTTCTGGTGAAAGCAAAGTGTGAGACGCTTTATGAGGCGGCGCGTACCCAACCACGAACAGTATTATATCAAGGTCGAATTCCTCTCGCGTATATTCACCAATTATAAGATGACCAAGATGTATCGGATTAAAACTTCCTCCCAAAATTCCAATCTTCACGGTCTTACTTCCTTAAGACGCTCTATGCTGTTCTCTATAAGGTCTTTATTTTCAGGGCAAATATCCAGCACCTTGTTATAGTATTCCTCAGCACTTTCGTACTCTTCTTTTTCCCCGTAAATTTCAGCTATGAGAAACAACGTGGAACAAACCATATCGGATTCGGGATACGTTTCCATTAAAAGGTTAGCGTAGAGTAAAGCGGCATCGTACTTGTTCATCTTGAAGTACAACTCTGCATTTTTGTACTCTTTAACAGCCAGCTTCTCTCTGCATAACCGGATTATCGAATCCGCTTTTGACACATACTCCGACTCCGGATAATATTCAATGAAACTCTCCAGCCATTCAATTGCCCGGTTCGTGTGTTCCTGGTCCAACTCCGGTCTAGGCGATTCCTTATAGTAACATTCACCGACCATATATTCTGCTTCTTCCGCGTACCCGCTTTCAGGAAAGCTGTCTATCAGCCTCTTGAACTCACCAATAGCCAAAACATAATCTTTCTGTTTGTAATAACTCCTACCCAGCAACATGTGAGCGTCATCAACCAGGTCCGAGCCCGGAAAATCGAAAACGAACTTCTCAAGTATTACCACAGCTTTGTTGTATTTACCCCTGTCATAAGCATTTTGAGCTTGCTGAAAGGCAAGAAGCGAGTCGTCATATACCTTGACCTTGCCGCCGCAATTCATTAAAAACAGCAGTGCTGCCATGAAGAGGATTAATAATATTTTCCGTCTGAACTTTCTCAATTTGCCACTACCTGTTCGAATAAAATAAATAAGTTAATGCGGCAGCAGTTAAACTAACAAGAACCGGTTCCCATAAATAGAATTTCCATGTATAATGCTCCGGCTCTGCAATTAAAAATATTTCATTTCCGTTAACTTTATCCGCATACTTTCCTTTAAATTCATCCTCAAATATATATTCAAATTCATTAGAAAAAAGTGTTTTTTCATTATTCTCAATATAAAATTGCATTTCAACACTCATTTTGCGTTTGATGACTCGAGAAGTCCAGATACTATTACGTGTAGCTTCGGGGTATCTGAGGCTATAATTGACAATCTCCACGTGAAGGGTGTCAGTCATATCCGCATCAACCCGTTCATTCGCATTAACTCGAAGATTCGCCAGCTTCCTTTCCAATTCCATTCTCTGATCAAAAAGCGTACTGAAGAAGTTTTCTCCTTCAAAATGGATGATAAATTTGTTATCGATCTCCTTTGATAACTCAGAAATAGCGGAATCGAAAGCCCCTTCTACTAATTCCAGGTTCGATATAAAAACCATCTCTTCAGCACAGGCAGCAGCAAATACCAGTGAAATGAAGAGAATTATGCTAAGTATAGCCAGCTTATTCATTTTGGGGATTGTTTGCTGCATCTATTTCGTCAAGTTTGGTTTTTGCATCTTCAACTAATTCGCTTTCTGGAAAAAACACTATTATCTTTGTGAATTCAAATTTGGCATGTCCATAATCCTTCAATGTCATATAAACAGCGCCAAGCTTAAAAGTTGCGTCTGGAATCTTGGAAAAGCCTTTGTATGTCTGTACCTTCTTCAATTCCTGCACCGCACAATCATAGTCATTAAGCTGAATACAGCAAATTCCTATCATGTACTGAGCTGTACCTGCTGATTCCAAATCATTTGTCGCCTTAACTGCTTTAGCGAAACTGCTCTTTGCTTTTTCAAACTCTTTGTTGTTATAAAAAGCTAACCCTTCATCATATATGGACTTAAAGTTTTGTCCAAAAACCAAATAAGGAAGCAGTAATAGTGTCGCGGTACATATTACACCCAGCGCCAAAAGCACTCCCCTGCTATTCATTTTCATTGTTCCCATATCTCACCAACCAGTTTATAATCAAACACTTCATGTATCTTTACTTTTACAACTTCACCTATCCTTGCGCTCCCCATTGCTTTTAAAGCACGATCGATATTGGGCGCATCAAAAATCGTTCTTCCGTTGTAAACGTTCTTTCTTAATGTTTCCGATTCTATGATCGCGGGTATAATTTGACCTATTAACTTGCGGCTTTTTGTTTTATTGACCTCATTCTGGATTATTTCTATGAGTTCTTTCCTGTCGATCGCTGTTTCCTTATCGACCTGACCCGGTAAATCGTATGCAGGAGTTCCTTTTTCCCTGGAGAATACAAAAACCCCCAGGTGATCAAACCAGCCTTCCTCTACAAAAGAGACCAGTTCATCGAAGTCCTTCTCGTCCTCGCCCGGAAAACCAACCATCAAGGTGGTTCTAAGGGTAAGATCCGGTATTCGGCTTTTCAATGTCTTCACTAATTCCCTCATCTGGACACCAGTCACTCCCCTGTTCATCAACCTCAGAATATTATCGCTATAGTGTTGTATAGGTATGTCCAGATAGGGTAGTATCTTTTTGTTAGTATATATAACATCAATTATCTCATCTGTCAAGTGTTTAGGATGAACATACATCAACCTTATCCAGAAATCGCCTTTTATCTTCGAAATCTCCTCGAGCAGCCAATAGAGTTTGGAACTTCCGAAAATATCGATACCATATTGGCTGGTATCCTGCCCAACGAGTACTATCTCCTTATAACCAAAATCCACAAGGTTGCTTATATAATCAAGTATATAGTTGCTGGGCATACTCCTATAGCGCCCTTTAATATAGGGCAGTGTGCAGTAGCTGCACATATTATCGCACCCATCGGATATCTTCACATAGGCATAAGGAAAGGTAGATGGCAGATTATACTGAGTGTGCCACATCCCGTAGTCATCAGGAAGTGATACAATTCTATCGTTCGCGGTATACCAATTAGTTACGTCAGTTATCGTCTGCTTAATATTTTTATTTCCGAAGACACCGTCAATATCCGGGAACCTCTTCAGCAGTTCATCCCGTTCCATTTCAGCCCAGCAACCCGTTATTCCTAGCTTTTTGCCTTTTGATCTCGATTTTAATTGTATCAAATCATTTATTGCTTCCGAGGATTCGAGGCGAGCTTCTTCTATGAAGGAGCAAGTATTTACAAGCAGGATTTCTGCCTGGTCAGGGTTATCTATAACATCGAAACCTGACCTTAGCAAACCCGAAGCTAATTCTACTGAATCTACTTCGTTTTTAGGGCATCCCAGAGTCTTTATATAGATTTTTATTCCCATAGGGGAAAGAGAAAATGATTTTAATTGACGGATATACTAAAGATTATGATTTATCTTCTTCCTCGGATTCATTACCAGGTACTTCATCTGTTAGGTCTTTGTCTTCTTCCGCGCTTTCTTCCTTGACTTCTTCAGCCTCATTTCCCTCTTCTTGTTCAGTTTCTTCCATCTCTTCCGTTTCCTCTTCAACTTCCTCATCCAAGCTGGTTGTGTCTTCGGTTTCAGCGGTCAAGGCAGTTTCTTCTTTATCTGATAAAGCTTCCGTTTCAATTTCTTGAGATTCTTCCTCTTCTTCAACAATAGCAGTACTCTTCTCCGGTGTTTCCAATTCAGGCTGTTCTATTTTCTCAGGTTCCGGCATCTGCGGTTCTTCAACATCTTCTCGGGCTTCTTCATCTTCCATGCTCTCTTCTGTTTCTTCTACCTGAGTTTCCTCTTCCACTTCAACATTCTCTTTTGCCTCTTCTTCTGCCTGTTCCAGTTCCTCAACAACCTCTTCCTTCATTACTGGTTCTTTTTCTGTTTCAGCTTTCTTTTTCTTCTTACCTTTTTTCTCTGCTTCCGGTTTTTCTTTCTTCCTCTTTGTAAATTCTAGAAGAGCCATCGGAGCGCCATCCCCTTTTCGAAAACCAAGATTATAGATTCTCAGGTATCCACCGGTTGGTTTCCCACCATACCTCGGAGCAATTTCATTAAACAGTATATGTACTATATCCTTGTTAGGTATGAATTTAAGCACATGTCTTCTTGCGCTAAGATCACCCTTGATAGCAAAAGTGATCAATTGCTCTGCGACACTTTTTGTTAACTTTGCTTTAGCCTTGGTTGTGCGAATCCGTTCATTGATAATAAGGGCTTTAACCTGGTTCCTTATTACTGCTTTTCTCAGTTTCGCATCTAGTCCTATTTTCTTTACCTTCTTATTATGACGCATGCCTGATTATTTCTCCTTTTCAGTATCCTTCTCATCAACATATTTTGAAATATCCATTCCAAATGAAAGGTTGAGTTTATCAAGTATTTCAATTAATTCAGCCAAGGATTTCCTGCCAAAATTCCTATATTTTAACATTTCCGATTCAGTTTTCTGTACAAGGTCAGCAATTGCCTTTATCTTTGCCGCTTTCAAACAATTGCTCGATCGTACCGACAACTCCAGTTCGCTAACCTTCATTTGAAGAAGTTTCCTGATCCTCGCTGTCTCTTCATCAACGCTTTCCTTTTCCTCTCTTTCCAATTCCATTTCAGGTTGGAAGAAGAGTTGAAAATGCTCATTAAGTATTTGAGCGGAATACGATAACGCTTCTCTTGGTGTAACAGTTCCGTCTGTTGTTACCTCTATCGTTAATTTATCATAGTCCGTTCTTTGACCCACTCTCGCCGATTCAACCTTGAAATTAGCCTTTAGTACTGGAGTGAAAATCGAGTCTATGGGTATGGTGCCGATTGGCTGATCGTCCGCTTTATTATCTTCAGCAGTATTATATCCGCAGCCGATTCCGAGGTCAAGGTCTACTTTCAACTTTACCTTTTCGGTGAGTGTAGCTATATGGTGTTTTTTGTTTACTACTGCCACGTCGCTATCACATTTGATGTCCTTCGCGGTAATTTCCCCGTTTCTGTTTACACTTATTCGGACCGGGTTGGGAAAATCGCCTTCCAATTTGAACCTGACACCTTTTAAATTCAAGATTATCTCAGTGACATCCTCGTAAACTCCAGGGATCGTCGAAAACTCGTGTTGTACACCATCGATCCTAACCGCGGTTATTGCTACCCCTTGAAGAGATGAATAGAGCATCCTTCGTAAAGCATTCCCTAAAGTAACTCCATATCCCGGTTCAAGAGGCTGTATAATGAACTTACCATATTCCTCTGTAGCGGTTTCATGATCAAGAATGATCTCTCCCGGTTTTTGAATGGATTTCCATTTCATTTTATTTCTTCTCCCATTATCGTGAATAATACTCAACGATTAATTGTTCTTTAGTTACGACTGGTATTTCGTCTCTTGTTGGCAGATTTAAAATCCTGCCCTCAAGTTTAGCTTTATCTAAAGAAAGCCAGGGTAGCTCATCCGTGCTTTTCTTCTTTTTCAATGAATTATGAATGATCGAAAGCGTTTTGCTTTTCTCTTGCACCTGGATAATATCCCCGGGTTTAGTACGGTAAGAAGGCACTGTAACCTTTCTACCATTCACCTGAAAGTGTCCGTGGCTTACCAATTGCCTTGCCGCCCTTCTTGACGGCGAAAACCCCAGCCTGAACACGATATTGCTGAGACGAAGTTCCAGAAGCTGTAAAAGATTCTCTCCAGTTTTTCCTTTCAACCTGGCTGCCTCGTGAAAATATCGCCTGAATTGAGCTTCCATTACTCCGTAGATTCGCCTAACTTTCTGTTTTTCTCTCAATCTAATTCCAAAATCCGACATTCTCTTTCTGAAACGGGCTCTTTTCTGCTCCCCAGGGGGATAAGCTTTCGTTGTCAATGAACATTTATTTGAAAAGCATCTTTCCCCTTTCAAGAAAAGCTTTGCTCCTTCTCTCCTACATAATCTACATACTGGACCTATATATCTTCCCATAATTCACCTCTATGCTATTAAACACGTCTTCTTTTCTTAGGCCTGCAACCTCCATGTGGAACCGGCCTTATATCTTTTATTCTGGTAATCATAAGACCCTCAGCCTGAAGGGCTCTGACCGCCGCTTCCCTGCCAGGTCCCGGCCCCTTCATTCGAACCTCGACTCTCTTCATACCCTGATCCAACATCTCGTTCGCAACCTCTCTCGCTGCTAACTGAGCAGCGTAAGGAGTACTCTTTCTCGTTCCTTTAAAACCTATCCTTCCGCCAGATGACCAGGTATAAATTCTGCCTTCCTTATCCGAAATCGTTATTAATGTATTATTAAAAGTGGATTTTACCGTAGCTAACCCCTCCTCCACTACACTTCGCATCTTCTTTTTCTTCGGGCTCTTTGATTGACGTGCCATATTTTAGTTCCTCCTGAATACCTTAAATCCTATATTTAATCATTATTAATCTTTCTTCTTCGTTCCTATAGTCTTACGAGGACCCTTCTTCGTTCGGGCATTCGTGCGCGTCCTCTGACCATGAACAGGCAAACCGACCTTGTGCCTCTGTCCCCGGTAAGCGCCTATCTCCACGAGCCTTTTTATATTGCTCGTGACCTCGCTCTTCAACGCGCCCTCTACCTTATGAGTTTTCTCTATCTCACCTCTCAACTGGGAAACATCCGTATCCGTAAGCTCATGTACCTTCTTATTCGGATCTATACCAGTTGTTTTTAGTATGTCCTGTGACGTGCTTAAGCCAATTCCATAAATATATGTTAAAGCTATCTCTATTCTCTTCTGTTTCGGTAAATCTACTCCTGCAATCCTTGCCACTTATATCCTCCTTGGTTTCCTATTTCCCTTGCCTCTGTTTATGCTTGGGATTCTTACATATTACGTAAACTTTACCTTTTCTTCTTATAATCTGGCATTTCGCGCAGATCTTTTTTACTGATGGTTTTACTTTCATTATAAATCACTCCAAAAAATTATAGATCAAAATTACTTGTACCTGTATATTATCCTGCCCTTTGTTAAATCATACGGAGACATTTCCAATCGAACCCTATCTCCGGGTAAAATCCTTATAAAATACTTCCTCATCTTTCCTGATACATAAGCCAAAACCTCGTGACCATTCTCAAGCTCAACTCTAAATGTGGTATTGGGTAATGCCTCTGTAACTACTCCTTCAACTTGTATTAATTCTTCCTTTGCCATTAATTCAATCTATTACTGTTAATTTTTCAGGTCCGTTATTAGTTATCGCGACCGTATGTTCAAAATGAGCTGATGGTTTCCTGTCAGCTGTTATAACCGTCCAATTATTTGAAGCGGTTTTCACTTTATAGGTTCCCATATTAACCATGGGTTCAATCGCTAAAACCATTCCTTCCCTCAGCCTGCAATTAATCCCTGAACCGGCGAAATTCGGAACCTGGGGTTCTTCGTGCAAATTTCTCCCTACTCCATGCCCAACTAAGTCCCTTACCACTGAGAAACCGGCACCTTCTACTACCTCCTGGACGCTACGTCCTATGTCCTCCAGCATATTTCCTGATTCCGCCTGCGATATTCCAGCCTCAAGAGCTTTCTGAGTTGCGTTCAACAACTCATCCACCTCATGACTGACATTACCGACCTTAAAAGTCCTCGCGCCATCTCCGTAAAAACCTCTTTTTATCACTCCAACATCAACACTCACTATATCACCCTCTTTAATTTCTCTGGAATCAGGTATACCGTGAACAACCTCTTCATTAACCGACACACATATTAAACCAGGAAACCTGGTAGGATTTCCGGGAACCGAGTAATTATAAAAAGCGGATTCAGCTTGCTCCGCTTTAAAAACTTCTTTGCTTATATCTTCTAACATCTTCGTTGTTATTCCTGGTCTTATTTCTTTCCCGATTAAATCCAATATTTTGGCAACTACCCGGCTGCTTTCCTTTATCCTGTCTATTTCACGTTTTGACTTCAATATTATCATTACGAATAAGCTCCATAATACTATCAACCACTGTTTCCACTTCTTGTCTTTCTAAATGCTCAAACTTATGATATTCTTCCCTTGTACTGTAATAATCAACCAGGGGCTGCGTTTTCCTTTTGTAAATCCTCAATCTTCTTTTTACTATTTCCTCTTTATCGTCTTCTCGAGTTTCCAGTTTAATGTTGCAAACATCGCAAAGTTCATCATTTTTCGGCGGCATGCCTATCATATTATATATTCTACCGCATTTAGGGCACTGTCTCCTGTTCACCAACCGCCTTATTAATTTTTCATCCTCCAGGTCAAAATCTATTATCAGATCTACTTTCAAACCTTCTTCCAGCAGGTAATCATCAAGCATTTTCGCCTGTTGAAGCGTTCTCGGAAAACCATCCAGAATAAAACCTTCCTCCGCATCATCCTGTTCAACTCGCGCAGCCACCAGATCCATCATTGCTTCATCTGATACTAATTTACCCTTCTTTAATGTTTCCTTTACTTTTTTCCCTATTTCTGTTCCTTCCTCTATCGTTGACCTCAATATATCCCCGGTGGAGATATGTGGTATGTTCAGTTTATCTTTTAATCCTTTGGCATAAGTTCCTTTTCCCGCTCCTGGGGGACCTAAAAATATCATGATCATATATTATCTTCGTCCTCTTATCCTTCCTTTTTTCATAAAGCCTTCATAATGCCTCATAAGCAGGTGCGATTCCAGCTGGTTGAGTGTGTCCAGAGCAACTCCAACAAGGATCAACAGCGAAGTACCGCTGAAAAAGTAAGCAAATTGCTGCTGTGGTATGAAATAAATTGGGATAGTAGCTATCAAGGCTAGACCGACAGAACCAGGAAGGGTAATTCTTGTCAGGACCTTATCGATATATGCGCTTGTTTGTTTTCCCGGGCGTCTCCCTGGTATAAAACCGCCGTATTTCTTCATGTTATCAGCTACATCCACGGGATTGAATACTACGGCGGTATAAAAGTACGCGAAAAATACGACCATGAGTCCAAACACTATATTATAAATCGGGTTAGTTGGGCTGAAGGCATTTGCGATTGCCCTCATCGCTCCGATATCGGGGAAAAAGCTTAAAATCGTGTTAGGTAAAAACATAACAGCTTGGGCAAAGATAATCGGTATAACACCGGCGGCATTCAATTTCATGGGTAAATGAGTTGCCTGACCTCCATAGATCTTGCGACCGACCACTCGTTTGGCGTACTGAACTGGTATCTGCCTGGTTCCCTGAGTGAGCAGGATAGCTGCAACCGTAAACACAAGAGCGCCGATGAAAAGCAGCAGTATAGAAAAAAGACTCCTTCCACCAGCGGTGATAAGCTGAATCTCCTGAACAACCAGTCCGGGCAGTCGGGCAACAATACCCGCGAATATCAATAATGACATTCCATTTCCGATGCCCTTTTCGGTGATTAATTCACCGAACCACATCACGATGGCAGTACCCGTCACCAGCGTAAAAACAGCAAGAAGCTTCATGAATATATTCACACCGGGGAATACCGGACCAGCCGCTGATTGAATACTTGCCAACCATGAGACCATTCCGAAACCCTGGGCAAAAGCTATAACCAAAGCGCCGTATCTCGTATATTGAGTTAACTTCCGTCTTCCTTCTTCGCCCTCTTTCTGGAGTTTCTGGAAATATGGAATTACCGCACCCAGCAATTGCAGAATAATTGAAGCGGTAATATAAGGCATGATACCTGCGGCAAAAATAGTAGCTCGCCTGAATGCGCCGCCTACAAATAGATCGTAAAGAGCGAACAATCCACCCATTCCCCGTTCCATGAACTCTGAGAGGGCGGTTAGATCAACACCTGGAATAGGGATATGAGCCCCCAGCCTAAAAAGCCCCAGGAACAGCAAGGTATACAATATCTTCTTGCGTAAATCCGGGATCTTAAAAATGTTCTGAATACTCTCTATTATCTTTCTCAATTTAGAGCTCCTCTACTGTACCACCAGCGCCAGTGATCTTCTCCTTGGCTGATTTCGAAATTGCTTCAAGTTTAACTTTCAAATTCTTTTTCAGAACCCCGTCACCAAGCAATTTAATAGGACCTTTAGCTTTAATTAAACCTTTCTCCTTTAAAACTTGCGGGGTTATCTCATCGCCGTCTTCAAAGATATTCAAGTTCTTCACGTTGATGATATTGAATTCAGTCCTGTTTGGGTTTTTAAAACCCTTCTTGGGTATTCTCCTTTGAAATGGCATTTGACCACCTTCAAACCAGGGCTTTCTTTTCGCTCCGGCACGAGATTTCTGACCCTTCTCCCCACGACCGGATGTCTTCCCGTAACCAGAACCGTTGCCCCTGCCAACCCTCTTGCTGCTTTTCATACTCCCTTTCGGGGGCTTCAGGTTTCCTAATTTCAATTCTTTCATTTCTAACCTCTGACCTCTTCAACTTTCACTAAATGACGAACCTTATTGACCATCCCTAAAATCTCCGGCGTGGCCTCCTTTATCAAGGTCTGATGCATCTTCTTAAATCCCAGTGCTTTAAGAGTGGCTTTCTGGGTCTTTTCATATCCAATCTTACTTTTAATCTGGGTTATGCTGATTTTCTTTGCCATTCGTATCAACTCCTATAACCAATTCAGTGATCACCCTCTTAATTTCTCAACGGGTATCTCTCTTCTCTGAGTAACCCGGTGTATATCTTCCAGGTCCTCCAAAGCATTTATTGTGGCTTTAGCTAAATTACACGGAGTGGTCGAACCGAGTGCTTTGGTTAGAATATCCTTAATTCCAGCAGTTTCCATTATAGCTCTTACGACGCCTCCTGCAATTACACCGGTTCCAGGTGCTGCAGGTTTGAGAACAACCTTAGAACCACTGCATTTTCCATAAGCTGTGTGCGGAATAGTGTCTCCAACTACAGGAACCCGAATCATGTTTCTCCTTGCCTTCTCGGTTCCCTTCCTTATTGCATCACTGACCTCTGGAGCTTTCCCTAAACCTACTCCGACAGAACCGCTTCTGTCACCAACAGCAACAACAGCATTAAAACTTAGATTCCGACCACCCTTAACAACTTTGGATACTCTATTTACCGCAATTAGGCGTTCTTCGAAACCTTCCTCTATGTTCTCCTCTTCGGGCAAGATCACCTCCTCCTATCAAAAATTCAAACCTTCTTCACGGGCAGCATCAGCCAAAGCCTTGATTCTCCCATGATACTTATAGCCATGCCTGTCAAATGCAACGGTCTTGAAGCCTTTTTCAAGACCTATCTTCGCTATCAGATGACCAACAAGCTTAGCCTCTTCAACTTTTGTCTTCTTTCCCTTATCCTTCTTAATTTCCTGGGAAAGTGTGGAAGCCGCAGCAAGAATCCTGCCATTGACATCATCTACTAATTGAGCGTAAATATGATTCAAACTCTTGTTCACAACCAGCCTCGGACACTCTTCACTGCCGCTGACCTTCCTCCTTATTCTCTTTATTCTCTTTAGCTTTTTTTTGTTCTTTAATTTAGTATCCATGCTCACCACACATTCTTAATTAAATAACAGCTTTACCAGCTTTGAGGTGTACTTCCTCACCTTTATATCTAATACCTTTTCCTTTATAATTATCAGGCGGTCTTAAAGACCTTAATTTAGCACTTACTTGACCAACAAGCTGCTTATCAACACCTTTCACCGTTATGGTTCCTATAAGCAACTCCTTAGTTCCCTCCGCGATAGTCCTCCTTTTCGGTCTGTCAACTTCAAATTCAATACCTTCGGGCTTCCTGAAGTAAATCTGATGGGAATACCCGAGACTTAACATAATACCACCGGGTTGATCCTCCACCTTGTAGCCAACTCCAATGACATAAAGCTGCCTCTCAAAACCTTGTGAAACCCCTATTACCATATTATTTATCAAATTTCTAAACAACCCATGATATGCTCTTGCCTGCTTGTGGTTTGCTTTCCGCTCAAATATCACTTGGCTATCCTCGATCTTGGGCTTTATCAGGGAATCAACTTGCTGCGATAATTCCCCCTTGGGACCTTTTACCTCAACAATATTCCCACGCTTTATTTCAACTTCCACCCCATCGGGGATAACGACCGGTTGTCTTCCTATCCTTGACATCTCTCCATACTCCTTTATAATTACCATACGTGACAGATTACTTCGCCACCTACACGCAACATCCTTGCCTGTTTATCCGTTAAAATCCCTTTGGACGTCGATAAAATAGCCACTCCTAATCCATTTCTGACCCTGGGGATAGAATCCAGTCCAACATAGTGCCTGCGGCTAGGTTTGCTAATCACCCTCAAACCTTTGATAACTGGCTTGTTCAGTCGATTATACCGTAAAAACAAATACAATTTCCGCTTCTTGCTTGGAGTTTCAACGATCTTGTAACCCCTGATGAATTTCTCCTCGGTCAACACCCTGGCAATTTGATGTTTCATCTTGGAGGAGGGCATCTCTAGAACAGAATGTTCAGCTGTCAACGCGTTCCTGATCCGGGTTAACATATCAGAAATTGGATAAGTGCTCATAGTCTTGTTCCTTTATTGTTCAAATTACCAACTTGCCTTTGTAATGCCCGGGATCTCACCTTTCAAAGCCAACTCCCGAAAGCATATCCTGCAAAGTCCGAAATCCTTCAAATATCCCCTTACTCTACCACAGCTATTGCAACGGTTATACTTCCTGGTCGAGTATTTGGGATCCTTTCTCTGTTTTTCTACTAATGCTTTCCTTGCCATATTTATCACCTACTAAATGGAAAACCAAAAAATTTTAATAATTGATAAGCTTCTTCATCAGTTTTTGCTGTTGTGACTATATTGATGTTTAAACCTTTAATAGATTCAACTTTGTCATATTCTATCTCAGGAAATACTATTTGTTCGTCCAAACCAAACGAATAATTACCCCTGCCGTCGAACGCGTCCGGGGATAATCCTCTGAAATCCCTTACTCTAGGGATCGTTACGTTGATCAACCGGTCCAGAAAATCGAACATTTTTTCGCGGCGCAGGGTCACCATGCAGCCGATCGGCATGCCCTTACGCAATTTGAAGTTCGCTATCGAAGTCCTCGCTCTAGTGATCCTGGCTTTCTGACCGGTTATGACCGAAAGTTCAGCCATCCCCTGGTCTATCAATTTCACGTTCTGAGTTGCGTTTCCTAAACCCATATTCAACAATATCTTCTCTAATCTTGGTACCTGGAACACATTTTTGTACCCAAAATGCTCCATCATCGATGGAATAACTTCTTTTTTATATTTTTCCTTATATCTGGACATTTCTAAACCTCTATGCATCGATCATTTCGTGACATTTCTTACAGATCCTGACGCTTGAACCGGTATCCAAAACCGCTTTTCCAACGCGAGTTGACGCTCCACATTTCGGACAAATAATAAGTACCTTAGAAACATGTATCGGAGCTTCTTTCTTGATAACGGTACCCTGCGGATTTCCCGATGTCGGTCTCTGATGCCGGTTGATGAAATTCGCACCCTCGACAATAATCGATTCATTACGCGGGAAAACCTTTAATACTTTCCCAACATAACCCTTGTCATTACCTGCAATTATCTTTACTTGATCATTCTTTTTGATCTTTAATGCTTTCACTTTTTTCTTACTCTCTTTCATATAAAACCTCGATCACAAAACTTCAGGTGCAAGTGATATTATTTTAAAATACTCCTTTTCCCTCAATTCCCGAGCAACCGGACCGAAAACCCTGGTCGCCCTCGGGTCACCTTCATCATTTATCAAAACCACCGCGTTCTCACTGAACTTGATGTACGAACCATCACTGCGACGCACCTCTTTTTTAGTCCTAACTACTACCGCCTTTACAACGGTCCCTTTTTTAAGATCAGAACGAGGAAGCGCTTCCTTGATCGTTACTGTTACTTCGTCGCCAACCGTGGCATATTTCCTGGCACCTAACAAAGGAATGCCTATACACAAACATCTCTTCGCGCCAGAATTATCAGCTACCGTTAGCATCGTCTCCACTTGAACCATAATCCTTACTCCTTTCGCTATCCCGAGTAACATTTGTTAGTAGTATCCAGTTCTTAGTCTTCGAAATAGGCTTGGATTCAATAACTCTTACACGGTCTCCTATTTGAGTAATATTCTCCGGATCATGAGCTTTGATCTTGCTGTGCTTCTTCGTCATCTTCTTGTACAACGGATGCTTAACTACCCTGGTTATCTCAACTGTGATGGTCTTATCCATCTTGTTTGAAACACAAACGCCTTCTAATGTTCTCTTTTGCTTCTTCATTTATTACTCTTCTCCAGCTCTAGAAAATTGTAAACTTACAAAATATAAACTACTATACCTTTAGTCAAGAAAAAAAAGGTATAAATAAATGTCTTTATTAATTTTTTTATATTTTTACTAATTTAATAAAAACTTACCTTATATATACTTTTCATCGCCTCCTTTTTAAAAAAAGCTCACAAAATTTAAAACATAATTAAGCTTTGTCAATATATTTATTAATAAAAATTGATATTTTGATAAAAAAAAGGGGTTTTGACGATTTTAACGAACATACGAGCAATATTAATGCTACATCGCCATTCCCCCGTCAACCCGAATCACCTCGCCAGTAATATAATCCGATTGGGATGAAGCTAAAAAGAGAACCACTCCAGCAACATCTTCCGGTTTCCCTGGGCGATTCATGGGAATACCCCCTAAAAAATGCGCCTTCACTTCATCACTCAATCCTTCCGTCATCATCGTTTCAATAAAACCCGGAGCTACAGCGTTTACGCATATCCCCCTCTTTGCTACCTCCCTCGCCAGGCTCTTCGTGAACCCGATCAAACCCGCCTTGGAAGTCGAATAACTGACCTGCCCCGGATTACCAGTCAAACCTACCACGGAGGAAATATTTATTATCTTCCCGGAACGCTGCTTCATCATATACTTTACAACCGCTTTGGTTATGCTGAAAGTCCCTGTCAAATTAACCGCTAAAACCTTCTCCCAATCTTCAATATCCGCACGTATAATAAGGTCGTCCTTGGTGATGCCGGCGTTATTTACCAAAATATCGATCTTCCCGTTTTCAGAAACAACACCCTTCACCATCTCGTTTACTACAGTTTGATCCGTTATATCACATACTATCGGCTTCGCGCTGCCGTTTTTTTGATTAACCAAATTTGCGCGTTGTTCAAGCGCCTCTTTATCGACATCGACCATCACTACCATTGCCCCGTTCTCACACAAGGAATTCGTGATTGCCGCGCCAATTCCCCGGGCAGCGCCAGTGACAATCGCAACCTTTCCGCTTAATTCCATTAGTACCAATTCCTTTTCTAAAAAAATTAAAATTCTGTATTTAACGCATTATCGCTATCCTGTAAATTCAAGTACTCGTTTATCGATGTAACACCATCAATACCAACAAGATCAGCATCCCTGTAAATTCTCTTGACCAGACCCCTTAAAACATTGCCCGGACCTACCTCAACAAATTTACCGGCATCCTCTGAAAGCATACTTCCTATGGTTTTTATCCATCTCACCGGGGAAGTTATCTGGAGAATCAGCAACTCTTTTATCCTTTCAGGTGAATTTTCCTTTTCTCCAAGTACATTGGGGTAAAAATCCATCACCGGTTTTTTGAAAGCAATATTTTCGAGAATATCCCTCATTCTGATTTCGGCATCCTTCATCAGTGGGGAATGAAACGCTCCCCCGACTGGCAAAGGGATTACCCTTTTCGCACCCGCTTTCCTAAATTCATCCATTGAATTAAGTAGCAGGTCCTGATCACCTGAAACCGCAACCTGACCAGGAGCATTATAATTGGCGATTGTAATCACTCCTTTTTGTGAAAGCCCGTTCACAACTTCCTGGAGAGTTTCGATATCCATGCCGATTATCGCAAGCATTGTTCCCTTTGTAGACTGCGCCATCAACTCGCCCCTGACCTTTACCGCTGCCATTGCATCCTCGAACGACAAAACCCCGCATGCTACCAGCGCGGAATATTCACCGAGACTGTGTCCAGCCACCATCGAGAAGTCGATTTCCCCCTCTATTAGCGAATAATGAGCAAGACTGTGGACAAATATCGCGGGTTGAGTGAACTGCGTCTGCTTGAGTTTCTCCTCAGGACCATTGAACGACACCTTCGATATCTCCAGACCCGTAATCTCCTCGGCAATTTTGTAAAGCTGCCTCACGCTGTTGAATTCGTTGTACAGGTCCTGTCCCATCCCGACGTATTGAGAACCCTGTCCCGGGAATATAGCAGCTATCCTTTCAGTTTTATTTTCGGTCTCTTTCATTATTTTATCCATCCTCTACAAGGATGTTTTCATTTTTAGAATTAAATGCTACAATTATCGGACTTCTACAAAGTCCCTTCGGTTTTGGACAAATCGGTTTGTTTTTGTTTCTTCGCATTGTTAATTGATAATTGCTAATTGATCAATGATAATTTCCTCCGTCCCGAATCACCAGGTTCCCTGATTACCGAATCACCTTTCATTCATTTATCATTAATCATTTCTCATTAATCATTTTCACTCACTACTTCGCCGAAGCTTTAATTGTATTAATTGAAATGTCTTCGGGCTGCGCAGGACAAGCTGGTTTCTGGTTTCTTTGTCTTATTAATCATTAGTCATTTATCATTAATCATTTCTCATTAATCATTTATCATTTATCATTCCAATTACCCTCCTACCACCTGAGCAACACCGAGCCCCACGTGAAACCAGCGCCGAAAGCGACAAGCAAAACAAGGTCTCCCTCTTTTATCCTGCCATCTTCAACCGCGACAGCCATAGCAGTCGGAACCGACGCGGCAGACGTATTCCCCAGCTTATCGATGGTCACCACCACTTTT
This sequence comes from bacterium, assembly GCA_016935765.1. Taxonomy (GTDB): domain Bacteria; phylum UBP14; class UBA6098; order JAFGQG01; family JAFGQG01; genus JAFGQG01. Next base: position 33,276 of record JAFGQG010000029.1, on the reverse strand, counting down.
TCCTCTGGCATCTTCAGAGACCTGCGCAGAAAGTCTATTATCCTGATATTAGCCTGGTGGGGGATAAGCCAATCGACCTGTTCCTTTTTAATATTCGCGCGGTCGAGGGCTACGAGGGCGGATTCCTTCATTGCGTTCACCGCTGCCTTAAAAACCTCGTTACCTTCCATCTTGAGGCAGTGCAGCTTGTTTTCAACACTCTCTTTAGTTGCGGGGAATTTTGAGCCTCCGCCCGGCATGTATAAAAGGTCTGCCAGACTTCCGTTCGCTGACATGTAAGTTGACAGCACTCCTGAGTCGTTGTTCGAGTTGCCAACAACAACTGCGCCTGCGGCATCCCCGAAGAGAACGCAGGTGGACCTGTCCTCCCAGTCCACTATTCTCGAAAGTATCTCTACTCCTACAAGAAGCACGTGATTGCAATATTTGGTCTTCAAAAAATTATCCGCCATGATGAGACCGTAAATGAAACCGGTGCATCCTGCGGAAAAATCGTAAGCCGGGATATCCCTTGCGCCTATCTTCGATTGGACCAGGCAGGCTGTCGAGGGAAACGGCATATCCGGCGTAACGGTTGCTACCATGATGAGATCGATATCGGCGGGAGTCAACCCGGCATTCTCAATAGCCGACAGGGACGCTTTCACGGCGAGGTCTGAGCAGAGTTCGTCCTCCGCAAGTATTCTCCGTTCGCGTATCCCGGTCCGCTTGATTATCCATTCATCCGAAGTATCGACCATCTTTTCGAGATCGAAATTGGTCAATACCCTGGATGGAATAGCCTTTCCGATACCCTCTATTTTAGATTTAACTAATTGATTCATCCATTCACCCTAAAAGACCTTCATAACCCATATCGCCGGTCCCTTTATTATTAATGAAAACAGGAATCCTCGATAAACGAAATCATTAACTCAGGAAAAGCGTTTATTCAGACTTAACAGTAATCACCTGTTCGCCTTTGTAGTAACCGCAGTTCGGGCAAACGTGGTGAGAAAGTTTTGGCTGATTGCAGTGTGGACATTCGACCACTGCAGGGCCTTTCAGCTTCCAGTGCGTCCTGCGTTTTCTACTCCGCGCTTTTGAGTGTTTTCTTTTTGGTAGAGCCATCTTTCACCTCTATCTTTTTAGTTATTTTTTCTTCTTTAATTCTCTCCAAAGGACCCCACACACTGGGAATATCTTCTCGTTCGCACGAGCATGGTCCTTCATTTAAATTCTTACCGCATATTGGGCACAAGCCCTTACAGTTTTGATCACAAAGCGGATGCAAGGGCAACTCCAATAAAATAAGGTCCCTCAACAGTGAAGCGGTGTCCAGCGTACCGTAATGGTCAACGATCACATAATCCTCGTCCCACACAATTACATTATCCGGACCCTTGTCCTGCGTTTTTACAACAAATTCAACGTCTGCCGCCAATTCATAATAGAAAGGTTTCAAACATCTGCTGCACTGCACTTTCATTTTCGTTGCTACAGTTCCCTTCACGATGATCTCATCACCGCTTCTGTTAGTCTGTCCGGAAAAAACAATAGCTTCCGTGAAGGCTTCCTTACAATAATCCAATTCAAGTTCCGCTGCTGTTAGCTGAAACCTGAATTTTGAAATTCCCTGCTGTATTTTTGCCAGCTCAAATATCATAGCCTTTCAAAATAGAATTCTTTAATGCTAAGTCAAGAAAAAATGTAAGATATTTTACCAAAAAGTCAACCTATGCATCTCAGTTATCTCGAATCCCAATATTTCTGAAGACTAAATTATATCGAACAAAAACCCTATTTCAGATGGCGCAGATTTCTTGACAAATTGTTATAATAATGATAACTATTATTTGACTATAACAATTTTATTTGTTTTTGTCAATTGTTTTGTGGCTATTCTGCAGAAATAGATCCCGGAATCAACATCCTTACCCTCTTCATTAATGCCGTTCCATACAATACTATGCTCACCGGATTCTTTCACACCATTCTCAAGGTCAATCACTTTTCGACCTGAAAGGTCGTACACACTTATCAACACCTCTTCTCTGTCGCAAAGGAGATACTCTATATTAGTCATAAAATTGAAAGGATTGGGAAATATATTTACCATCAAATTGTAATTTTGTAAAGTATATTCATTCTCATCTATGTCGTCGGAATAAAAATATTTGATGTGTACTTCCTGCGCGTTCAGAAACTCGAAATAATCCATCGTATCCATGGGGTACCATTCATCGATCTCGACACCCGGGTAATTCGCTCCAATATAAAGATAGTGGTCTTCACTATAATAACCAGGTAACAACTCCGGATTCCAGTATAAGTTCTTGTTATCAAGCGAGAAATCGCCTGCATGCCTTATAACCCATAAGATCGAATCGTCAAACGCGCTGCGTATATCAGTCCCAAGCATAGGCATATACGGCATGAGTGAATCGTTCAGGGGAAAATAGGCGTAAAATCCTGACGGCGGCGCAAAAGTAGGAACATCCAAACCAGTATCGTACCCGTCAGTACCATCCTCATCTATACCAAAAGCCAGTGTATTGAATCTTGTTCCATCCCCTGAATAGACTTGAATTGAAAGCTCCCATTCGTAACCCAGCAATAACATTGGCAGCAACATTAAAGCAAATAAACAGATCAAATATTTCATTTAAAATCCTTTCACTATGAAATATCTTAATTATTTATCTTCCTGTCGCGCGGTGCTTAATTGCTTGAAACTCACTGTCTTGATAACATTATCCCAGAAAAGTGTTCGTTTTTTCTCCTTGATTTTCTGTTTGAGGTCGTCCGATGATTTGTAAAAGGCTTTTTCTCCATCCTCTATAAGAACCGACATTTTCTCAAAATCAGACCAGCTTCTTCCGCTAATGTATGCGGGGATCAGCAGGTCCGCCTGCTCACTCTCCTGGTTAAAAAGAATTGTCACGGACGCTCTACTTGCTCGCAGAAAGACTTCCGCGCCTGATGAAAAGTCGCTTTTAGCTTCCAGTCGCTTGGGGAGGGCAATACCAATGATGAAATCCAGTCCTTCCTCCTTCAATACTGAGACTGGAACGGGACTAACTACGGCTCCGTCCGAATACTTGCAGCCATCTATCTCGACGGGAGGAAACACGCCGGGAATCGCGGCGCTGGCTAAAATAGCATCCCTCATGTTTACAGCATTCTCGCTCTTGAAAACAGCCAGTTCCAGATTGGTCAAATTAGCCGCAACAGCCCGAAACGGTATCTTGAACTCGATTTCTCCCCCGGGGAAAACCTCATCGATGAATTGCTTCAGGAAAAGGTTCTGTATCAAAGATACCCTGGTGACAGCCCTGGTGAATATCAGCTTCTCCCTTAACCATTGCTTGGCGCTGCCAAACGTCGAATTTCCCTTGGATTCCGTCTTCTTCATATAGTTCAAAATCTTTAAAATGTGTGGTCTTTGAAGGTATTGCCTGACCTTCGACTCGATCTCTTCAGAATTATACCCATAAGCGAACATAGCGCCAACTATTGCGCCTATACTGGTTCCGGAGATCATATCGATTTTAATCCCCTCCTTCTCTATACCTCGGAGAACACCAATATGAGCTAATCCGCGTGAACCGCCAGAACCTAAAGCTAATCCGATTTTCATAATTCGCCCCTATTCCTTATTATGTATTAAATTCGAAAAAATAAAATAAACAACTTTTTAAAATTGTCAATATGATATTATACTGAAAAGCATCATCTGGAGTAAGATCTTTCGTGGTAATCATGTGAGTACTTAATTCAAATTAATATACTTGATTTTGTGTAACTCATTAAAACACAATAATATCACTCAAGATGACAGTCGAGGCAGTTGTGAGCGAAGGGAACAACTAAAATGACGTTGATTATAAGGAGTAAGTTTCTTCGTGATAATCCTATATATAGTTTTTAATTTTATCGAATCAAGTTACCTATCGGCAAGTTCTTAAATACAAAAATATCACTCTGAATGACATCGTGGGTTTGTTGTAGTATCGAAGGAAATATACTAGTATAGGCAACTCAAAAATAGCATTCATCTACAAACCCCCGATGTTGTCATCCTGAAACGAACAAAGCGAATTTAACTAATAATGACTGTTTCCAAATTTAATTGAATTATACCTACTAAAATAAGCTGGTTGAAGGAACTTATTCCAACACCAGCAATGTTTTATATACCAGCCTTTTTTGCAGTTTCCCCATTTTCTACTTGACTTTTTTGCATAAAATCCTACTTTCATTTAACAAACTGACTAACGAGTCATAAAATGAACAAAAAGTCATGAGTACATTTGATAGAAGAAAAAGGGAAAAAGAAAGGCGAAGAAACGACATCATCAATGCCGCGCTGAAACTCTTTGCTTCTAAGGGTTTCAATAATACAACAGTTGATGATATCGCCAACGAGATCGAACTGTCAAAGGGAACCATATATCTTTACTTCGAAAGCAAAGAAGATATATTTCATAAATTAATCAAAGATAAACTGGCTAAATTCAATCACACAATAAAATCGTGTTTAAAGTCAAAAGGATCTGCCATCGATGTACTCAAATACGCAATTCAAGCGCACCTTGAGTTCTTCGAAAGCCAGAAGCAACTGATAAAGATATTGCTTTTCGAGCAAAAATGGTCCGTCCAGGACGAAAGCCCGGTGCAGCAAATACTGGTGAGTCACAGGGAAGAGCATATCAAAATGATATGCAAGCTCTTGAAACCCGCATTCAAAGAAGGCTTGTTCAAAAAAGTGAACATAAGGAAAGCAGCGGCAATCTTGATAGGCTTACTTTATGCTGTAACCGGTGAATGGATTTTCACTGACGAAGTATATAAGCTTTCAGATGAAAAGGACCTGGTCTTCGATCTATTCTGTAACGGACTGAAAATCAAGGAGAATTAATGTACAAAAAATGCCTGATAATAATATTTATTGTCCTGATAACCATAAATGTGTATGCTCTCGATTTAACTCTTGAGCAATCCATCGACCTGACACTCCAGAATAATTCCTCCATCAAACTCTTCAGGGAAAGGGTAAAGGAAGCTGATTATCTCGTAGCCCAAGCTCGTTCCGCTTTCTTCCCATCAATCACCGGGCAGGCAAGTTTCACGAAACTCGACCAGGTGCCATATATTTCATTTCCTCCCGAAATGTACGAAGGGCTTCCCCCCGAGATGACCGACCTGTTCCCCGATAAAATAGAGATGGGTAAGGACGAAAACTGGTTAGCAAAGCTTACTGTCCAGCAACCGCTTTTCGCTGGTTTCAAGATACTGAACAGCTACAGGATCTCCAAACTCAACAAGGAAGTCGAAAATCTTGATTACATTTCCACGAAGAATGAGATCGTCTATTATACGAAAATGGGGTATTTCAATTTGCTGAAGGCTAATTACTTCTACGAGATAGCCGAGCAATCACAAAAGCAGATGAAAGCGCATTTAGAGGACCTGGAATACATGTTCGAAGAGGGTTTGCTTGCGAAGAACGACCTTCTGAAAGCGCGTGTAAGGTTATCGAGGGTTGACCAACTCGTCCAGCAAGCTATACACGCAAAGAAGCTAGCTCATGCTTCTCTCTGCATACTCATGGGGATAGATGATACCGAAGATTTGAATCTCACTGACAGCCTGACGATCGAAGATTACTCAAATTCACAGGAGGATGCAGTTAATACAGCAATAGATAACAGACCTGAACTGATGCAGCTCGATCTCGCGGAGAAAATCGCGCAGAAGAACATAACCATGAAAAGCATGGCATTTTTCCCTAATTTAGTATTAATCTATAACTATAATTACCAAAAACCAAACAGGGAATTGCAGAATGAATGGTATGATAGCTGGGATGCTACCCTTGCAATGCAATGGAACATCTGGGATTGGACGAGATCTATTTACGCGCTTAAACAGGCAAAATCCCAGAAGAGGCAGGTTTTATATTCCCGGGAATCCCTGAACGATCAGGTTTCGCTGCAGGTCAAGCAGGCTTATTTAGCCCTGGAAGAAGCCAGTATATCGGTGGAGATCACCCAGGATGAGGTGGAACAAGCCCAGGAGAATTTTCGCGTAACCCAGGAGAAATTTGACGAAGGAATGGCTACAAATACTGAACTACTCGACGCCCACAGCGATCTAACAAGGGCAAAATTCGACCATCTCAATACTCTTGCTGATTACAACATCTCACTGGCGGAACTCTTATATTATTTAGGAATTACTCATGAATAAAAATATTTCCATAATTATGGAGGCTAAACGAATGCATAATATTATAAAAGTATTCCTTACCCTAGCATTATTATCAATTTTGATATTTGCTTATGGTTGCGACTCTAAGGGGAAGGCAAGGGAAGCGGAGGACAAAATAATCCTGGATGTTGACGTTGATGAAGCAACTGAGGGAAAGCTTTCGGAGGTCCTGAAATACACTGGTATTCTGCAACCTATAAAAAGCGTGGACCTCGGACCACAAATGGGCGGAATAGTTGAAAAGTTATATGTAAGCAAAGGTGAACAGGTTAAAAAGGGCGCGTTATTAGTCAAAATGAATCCTTCGCAGTTAAAGCAAGCTGAAGCGCAATACGCGGCAATCGAGAAGGAGTGGGAGAGGCTGCAGACACTTCACGAGAAAGGCGCGATAACCCAGCAGCAATACGATCAGGTTCAAGCTGCTTATGAGACCGCAAAAGCAGCATACACGCTTGCATCTGATAACACAAAGATATACGCTCCATTCTCAGGGATCGTCGAGAACATTTCGAAGGAAGAAAACGAAGTATTCATGGCTCTGGGTTTCGGCGCAGGTGGAAGCGGGATTATTACACTGGTTAATATTGACACAATGGAACTCGATATCCACGTGTCAGACAAGAACATAAACAAGGTCTATGTGGGCCAGAAGGTTTATATTACTGTCGATACTTACTCAGATTCCGTTTTTAATGGGGTAGTCTCCAACAAAAAATCGGTAGCTGACAGGCTTTCAGGTACGTTCGAGGTTACGCTGAAAGTCCCCAACACAAATAAAATACTTGAAAGCGGGATCGTTGCGAAAGCTGACGTGGTAATCGCCGAGAAAGAGAACGCTATTATTATTCCTCAGGAAGCCGTTGTCTCGGATACACTCGCGTTTGTCGTGAAAGACAACTTTATCAAACAACGTAATATCAAGTTGGGTATTCAGACCGAAAAAAAAGCAGAAGTGACAAGCGGTTTAAATCCGGGAGACCTTGTTGTCGTAAAAGGAGTAACCGGGCTGATCGACGGGCTTGAAGTTAGAATAAACAGGAATTACAGCTCATCAGTTAACCAAGGAGTATCCAAATGAATCTGCCAAGTTTTTCTGTCAGCAAACCGGTTACGATCACCATGATGATCGGGATAATTGTGGTTGTCGGTATCATTGCTTACTCCCAGATTGGTCTGGAGCTGATCCCGGACCTCGGTTACCCGATCATTTCCGTGTTGACATTCTACGAAGGCGCTTCCCCCATGGAGATAGAGGAGTTCGTTACCAAGCTTATAGAGGAGAACATTTCCACGGTCAGCCGCGTGAAAAAAGTAACATCTCTTTCCCAGGAAGGCGTTTCTGCAGTCATGGTCGAATTCGAGTGGGGAACGAACCTCGATTTCGCAGCGCAGGATATCCGCGACAGGATAAGTTTATTCAAGGATTACCTTCCCGAGGAGATATCAGAACCGATCGTATTAAAATTCGATTTCTCTATGATGCCCATAAATGTTTATGCTGTAAAGGGATATGAAGACACAGGCAAACTCAGAGAGCTGATAAATGATGTGGTTAAAGATAGGCTTGAAAGACTGGACGGCGTTGCCCAGGCAACCGTCATCGGCGGGAAACTCAGGATCATCGAAATCGAACTGGACAAGGCGAAAATTGAAAACCTTAAACTTAATCCAAATACTATTATACAGGCTATCAGATTCAACAACCTCAATATGCCGGCTGGCTACATCGTTCAGCGGCACACCGAATATCTCGTCCGTTCCATCGGAGAATATGAATCGCTGGAAGAAATTGGCAATACTATAATTGGCGCAACTGAAAAAGGTATCCCTATCTACTTAAAAAATATCGCTGAGATAAAAGATACTCATCCTGACATCAGGGATCGGGTAAGAATACAGGGCGAAGACTGCATTTTTCTGATGGTATCCAAGGAATCAGGAGCTAATACGGTATCCGTTGCAAACAAAGTATCCAAGGAAATCGAAAACATCAAGAAAGTATTACCAAAAGAAATAGTAATCGAAAACCTTTTTGACCAGGCGGAATTCATCAATTTCGTAACCAAGAAAACCGGCAGCAACGCAATTATGGGCGCAGTTTTGGCTATACTGGTTATCCTGTTTTTCCTGAAAAATCTCAGACCTACATTCGCGATCGCAGTCGCAATTCCGTTATCTATCATCGCTACCTTCATCCCCATATATTTTGCGGGTTACACGTTCAACCTGATAACCCTTGTCGGTCTGGCTCTCGGTGTGGGCATGCTCGTGGATAATTCCATTGTAGTTATCGAGAACATTTTCCGCCATCTTAGTATCGAGGGAATTGACCGTTATACCGCTGCAAAACGCGGCGCTTCCGAAGTCGGAATGGCTATTGCTGCCTCAACATTCACCACTATATCGGTATTCCTCCCGGTAATTTTCTTCAAGGGAATCATAAGCAGACTCGCAAAGGGTTTAGCCCTAACCGTTTCGTTCTCGCTTTTAGCATCTCTCTTCGTCGCTCTGACCCTTGTTCCTATGATAGCATCCATCATATTCAAAAAACGCCAATACGGATACAAGAGGTTTACATGGTTCAATAAATTACAAAGCGCATATACACAATCTCTTAAAAAGGTCATCAAAGCGCGCTGGCTGGTTTTATCGTTTACCGTGGTTCTCCTCGGAGTTTCCATCTTTCTGCTATTTGTTGTAGGCGGTGAATTTATGCCGGAATTTGATGCATCCATGATGCAGGGATTCATTAAGTTGCCTCCCGGAACTGAAATAAGCGAGACAGATCACATTATATCGCAGATAGAGAAAAAAATGCTGAAGCATCCTGCGGTGCTTCTCGCCGGAATAAATATTGGAGTAAGTGAAGCAAGCCAGTACGACGTAGCTTTCGGACAGGCTTCGCCGGGAGTTAGCGAAGGAAATTTCTTCGTCAGGCTTGTAGATAAAAAAGACAGGAATATATCCTCAAGTGAGCTTACTGAATATGTCAGGTCCTCCATGCCTCCGATCAAGGGAGCCAAAATAATAATACAAGATATGAGCGGCGCAATGATGGGGGGAGAAATGGAGCAAGCGCCAATTGATATTAAAATATACGGAAACGATCTGAATACACTTAAAGAAATCGGTTCTATCGTTGTAAACAACGTTAAAGAAATAGATGGTGTTGCTGATGTGGAGTTATCCCTTCAGGAGGGTAAACCGGAGATCCAGATAAAGATCGATAGGGAAAAAGCCGCATTCTACGGATTAACAGTAGGGGAAATTGCCAGCACTATTCAGACCTATACTATCGGCACTAATGCTGGCAGATTTAAAGATGCGAAGAGCGAAGTGGATATAAAGGTTAGGCTAAGCGAGTCTGACCGGAACTCCTTTAGCGACCTGGCTAACCTGCCAATATATAACAGGTTAGGCAAAACCGTGCCTTTAAACCTGGTAGCGGACCTCAAATACGGTGAAGGTCCTATTAAAATCACACGGGAGAACCAATCGCGAAAAGTTTCTGTCACAATGAACGTGGTCGGTCGAGACCTAAGAAGCACAACCAGGGATGTAAACAAATTAGTGAATAAGCTCAAAGATCAGGGCGTATTCCCTACCGGCTATTCTTATGAGATAGGAGGGGAATATAAACTGATGGTAGATACCTTCGTTACCCTCTTCTTTGCATTTTTACTCGCATTGCTGCTGGTTTACATGGTTATGGCGTCACAGTTCGAATCATTCATACACCCGTTCGTTATTATGTTCACGATACCGTTATCTATAATTGGGGTTTCCTTCATGCTTTTTATCACTGGAAAGACTTTGTGTCTCCCATCCGGTCTCGGGATTCTTGTTCTTGCTGGAATTGCCGTGAATAACGGCATAGTATTAATAGATTACATAAACAAGTTGCGCAAGGATGGCTTAAACAAGCTGAATGCTGTCATAGAGGCGGGGAGAGTACGTTTAAGACCGATTTTAATGACCGCTACCACAACGATACTCGGCATGGTGCCCCTTGCTCTATCGCGGTCTGAGGGCTCAGAATTCCGTTCAGCTCTTGCAGTCTCGATAATTGGCGGATTGATCACTGCTACGTTCCTAACCCTCTACATCATACCGATAGTCTATCTGCTTCTCGAAGGTTTGGCAGTAAATATAAAGACATCAATCAATAGATTGCTTCACGGGGAGGAATGAATTTGATTTACAATTGACGATTTTCTAATGTCTATTGAGGAAGAAAAAGAAAAAAACGTAACACCTCCCATTAACACTATCAATCGCAGAAGCGATCCTGCTGGTTAATCAGCGTTCGCTGATTTAAATCAATCCCATAGGCTTACTAATCCAACACATAATCTCAGGAACTTCTTGTTTCATAGCAAAATTCAATTTGTGAGATTTCGTCAACCTTCAGTTACCGGGCGCGGCATGACATACAAAACGAACTTCCTGTTCGTTAAGCCTCTGAAATGACGAGGATTTTATTTCCCGTGTCATAAGCGTAATCACTGCGATCAACCCAGATGCTCCACTTTTGTCATTTCGAGACCGAACATTTTTTCAAAGGGGTTTTCATAACACTCCATAACAGGTAAATAAAATGAGATAATTATAACTTGTCGAGAAATCTATGTGAGTATTTGACCATGCTTAAAATGACTCTATTACATAGATTTCTCACCCATGAAATAAGAGGGGTTCGAAATGACAATTTAGGGTTGCTTGTCGAGAAACCTATGTCATCAATGATATATAAACATCGGTAAATAATAACCTTTATAGTGGAGTTTGTTTCAAATTCCCAAAACCAAACTTCCTGTTTGGTTAGATTTCTCACCCGTGAAATAAGGGGGGTTCGAAATGACAATTTAGGGTTGCTTGTCGAGAAATCCATGTCACTCCCTATACTATTAGAAAAAAAATATAAAAAAAGGCATCCTCGGGAAGAGAATGCCTTTATCATTTTTATATCACGATTATATTATTCTATTTCACAACCATCATGCGCTTGGTTAACGTAACTTCACCAGCCCTAAGTGTGTAGAAATAAATTCCACTGGGTACTTCATTATTATACTGGTCTCTTCCATTCCAGTCAACAACGTAATAACCAGATGGCAATGCCTGGGATAGCAGTGTATTTACTTCATTTCCAAGCACATCATTGATAACCAGTTCAACATCCGCATTCTCAACAAGACCAAACGAAATATAGGTGTTTAAGTTGAATGGATTCGGGTAGTTATTAGACAACGTATATCTATCAGGCTTCTCGGGTAGTTTCAGCTCGGATATTCCCGGGTAAACTACTTCGATCCCGGTCAGAAATTCGAATATCTTACCCATAATGTAATATTGCGTATGAGGGTGTTCCCTATCAATTATTGCTCCCAGATATATGGCGGAATATACTGTTCTCCATCTTGGAGTTTGATAAGCTGCAATCCTGTTGGTAGTCGAATCCGGTCTTCCTCTATGAGACACCATTATAATTTCACTTCCTGCGGGTTCGATTACATCAATGAACCTATCTGCAGGTGTGCCGATCGGGTAATCCACATTCACAGGCGCACCGAAGAAGCCGACACCGCCTCTCAGTCTCGAAACGTTCGAGTCAGGATCTCCATCTCCATGAAATTCGATGCCGAACATCCCGTAAAGCTGCCTTGATATCGGGCTGTCTTCGCCGTGGTAGTAGTAATCAAAGCCGAAGTCAGCGCCTTCCCAGTAAATCCTTCCACCTGCTTCCAGATACTCCGCCAATTTCCAAAGGTCTTCATCCCTTATCTCGGTCTGGTTTAAATCATATACTCCGGTACCAACAAAAACAGCAATATATTCAAGTAAATTGTAATCGTCAAGGGGGGCATCCTGCTCAGTTACATCGTGGATAACATTAAAAGTTTCGAGCATCCTTGAGTGGGCAGCTTCAACCCCTTCAGTACTTCCTGAGCAGAGAGTAGCGCCATTATCAAAATCATATACCAACACATCAGAGTGTCCTTCATTCGGAGTGGGTGTTCCCAGAGCCCAGTTTGAATAATCACTCAATCCTTCTTCATAAAGCGCCGCGACCCAATAAGTTCTTGGAATCCAGTTGCTTAATCCAAAATCGATATAACTCGTTGCCCAACCACTTACGTATCCGATACTATCTATCCAGCTGCCTATTCCTTGATATATGATATAGCCGATGAGAGTTGCTGCTGTAGCTTCAGGTGGATCCCAGCTCATAGGCACTCTTTGATTCAAGCCGTTCACGACGCTTAAGTTGCGCGGAGGATTCAACGGTGGGGCAGAACTAAACAAGGTGATATCCAACATCACATCCCTGTTCAGGAATAAGGTCGTATCAAAACCTCCATAGTCAAAGTGGTAAACTGTGATAGTGTATTCTCCGGGAAGCAAATCCATGAAACAGAAGCTGCCATCTTCACCGGTGATTATAGAATCCATAGCAGTAATGCTTATATGCACAATACTTCCGGCTAGTGGCTCTTCATCGGATGATTGAACCACACCGCATATATCGTAACGCTTAAACAACATGAAGATGTTCACTACGACTTCGATATCATCCAGGTAAATTGAAGTATCGACCGTTTGGTAATTTTCCCTTTGCAGAGATAGATCGTATGTCTGGTACATTGGGAGATTTGGGAACATGAATTCACCGAAATTGTTCGTATATGCCGAATCCGTTCCATCCAGAATCACCAGGGTACCATTAAGCGGGTCTTCACCTTCAAGTGTTACAACCCCGTAGATCCTTCCTTTTTGCATGCTTAATTCAACATTGACAACTACATTTGAATTTACAACGGTTATTACAGTCTCAATAATAGTGTACCCAAAGTGGCTGAATGTCAGCGTATATTCTCCCGGGACCACATTAGAGAAGAAATAGTTGCCATCCTCATTGGTATAGGCAGTATCACCATTCAGCGTTACCATGGTGCCATCATGCTCTTCTTCGGGAACGCCTTCCAAAGTTGCAATGCCATACACATTGTAGGTTGTTAAAGTCAGGTTAAAATCGTGATAAACGTCAGATAATATAGCAATACTCTGATTTACGGTATTGTATCCATCATGCGATACCTGGAATTGGTACGTTCCTGATGGTATTTCACATAATTCGAAGTGTCCTGTTGAATCAGTAGTGGCTGAAATTTCAAGTTCCGGGCAGCTTACGATCGTCCCGGAGAGGTCGTGGGGAGAATCCGAAAGCGTTACTATACCTGATAGACACCATCTTTCCGGACCTGTTAGCCAGAAATGGATAATTGCTCTACCCGCGCCAGTGAAATTGAAACGCGATATCCTTCTCATATCATGCCATTCTTCAGGAGGATTCGCAAAATCTGTGTATCCAATATAAAAATTCCCGACTGGTGGAAGGAGTTCACTATGCCACGACAGCCAGTTAGTAGTTGATGGATCGTAGGAATAATTCAATAGCATGGCAGTCCAGTAGAGGGATTCCGCTCTCGAGTACCTGATGTCTCGCAGCAGCATAGGAAAGGTCGGATCATCGATCTGGAAGTATGCGAACGGGTTATCCCCGGGAGGCATTGGAGGGGATATCATATCCAATCCAGCATCGAATCCATCAGTGCCTACCTCATCCGCGCCAAATACAAGCTGAAATGTCATTGTATCATCATCAGGTGACTCCTGTGTATGAATAAACAAGGTATCGAACCATTCGGGAGCAAGAAAGTATCCCGTCGTAAAATGAATTGTAGCGGTTCCCAAATTAGCTGGTGTTGCCAGATCGTAAACACCGACCGTAACTTCGATAGTTGTCATCTGCGGAAAATCATACGGTGGATCATAGAAAACCCAAACATAATCCTCATAAACCTCAATTACGAGAGAACTGGTAACATCGTCACCATTTACTGACATGGTTACGGTACCTTCATCCACTCCGCTCTCGTAGTCTGAAATATAAACCGAGATATTCGTACTGACTGAAACGCTTACCGCGCCGTCCTCGGGGCTCCAATCGTAAATCACAGGCGGTATAGTATCCACAACTTCCTTAGTGGCTTTTATCCATATTATCTTCCCTATCATGACATCAGTCAGGGAGGTTATCTCGGACATATTGAACCATTCATCCGGCATCGTAGCAGGATAGGCAGCGCCTATCTGGAACGTATAATTCACAGGAAGATCACCTGCATTCCAGGAAATTCCATTGTACATACGCGAATTACCAACCATTATCTTCCAGTAATCGATACCCATGTTGGAATTATGAATATCCCTCGACAACATTGTATAATAAGGAAAGATGGAGTCAGACAGCGGGAAATAGGCGTACGGTTCACTTGGAGGAGCGGGGGGCAGCGCTAAATCATACCCGAAATTGAACCCAGCAGTAGCCCGGGGATCTCCACCAAATGATAAATCAAAAAAGGAAGTATCACCTTCATTAGATGACCAAACATTAAGTGCAACTTCCCATTCCGGCATATAGAAGGGATCCTCGGTTGTCCTGAAAGTCATCGTCTCATCAAGAATATTTGGCGGAAAAGCAAGGTCAGCTGCCACAACCCTTACATCGACCCACATGCCAAGCGGATATCCCTCATCAGGTAGATACTCTATCGACATCTCTCCGGAGGCGATAGTGAAAGTAACTTCATCAGTTACATCTTCGCCCAGCACATAGAACTCCAGCGAACTTGTATTCACGCCAGTCTCGTCGTCGATCAGGGTAACGGATACCGTTGCGTTGGGGACATTGCCTGTCGATAGAGGAACCGGATCCCAATTCTCAGCATAGGGCGCTGAGGTTCCAGCTTCTCCATCAGGCGTATATTCAATCGTAACAACCTGTGCAGGCATAAACCCTAAGGAACGGGAGCCGCGCATGTTTACCCAATCTGTGGGATCCACACCGGGATAATGCGCAGAAGCCATGAAACTCCCTCTCGGTAATAACTGGGGATTCCAGTAAAGCGTTTGAGGTCTGTCACCACGTTCTAAGTGCACCTCCCAGGTATAAGTCTCCTCCCCCTCAGCTCTGATATCACCTGTTAACATCGTGATATGCGGCATGTCAGGATCATCAAGAGGAAAAAATGCATAAGGATTAACTGGAGGCGGAATTGGGAAGCTAACGTCAATTCCGGCATCATAATGCCAGGAACACCCAGGTGATGTTCCTATAGTTAAATCAAAATCAAAACCCTCCGTATTTACTACCAAGTCAACACGCCAGGGTTCACTGAAGAGCATAAATGGAATAAGAATCAAAAACAAAACTATAGCAAGTGTAATCCTTCGCATTATAATACCTCCAAAATTAGTTGTTTTACTGCTTTATATGACCTCATTTTAGATAAGTAGTATGCGCAAAACTACTCTGGTATTTAGAGAATTCGATGCGCTTTATACTACATCATTCTTCGTAAATAATGTACCGGTCAATCAAGGAACTTGTTAACCGCTTCAGTAACGATTGACCTTCGGTTTTTGAGCGTAAAACAAGTCAAATTCCGTTAATCAACTTATATTCTATTTTTAAAACAGCCATTTTTTACAGCGGCTATTTAATTAAAATCATATCCTTTATCAAGTTCTTGCCGTTATACTGCAGCTTGTAGAAATAGACGCCGGATGGAAGCTGAGAACCATTAGAATCCATACCGTCCCAGATTATTTCATATCTTCCCGCAGGATAATTATCTTCATTTACGAGTACAGATATCTCGTTACCGAGAATATTGTGGATACTGAACTTAACCTTACCTCTCTCAGGAATGATATATTTGAATATGGTTGTGGGATTGAATGGATTTGGATAATTTTCGAACAGGGTCAGCTGCATCGGCAAACTCTTCCAGTCTTCATCAATACCTGAAGTTAACGCCATTCCGGAATCGAAATTGGAGAATTCACTCGTTCCCATATCATAAACTGCAGCAATCCGATAGTAGTACCACATATCGAAAGTCACTGATGTGTCCGTCCATGTAGTAACGTCTGATGGGACAGTTGCGACCATTTCAGCCTCCGTTGATTCAACGAAGAACTCATCGCTTCTCCACACTTCATAACTCAGCAATTCAGCTTCCGTTGTCGCTTTACCTGCGATCTCTCTGAGTGTGCCGTCTGGTGAGACTACCAGAGCCCTTATCATCAGATCTACAGTTGCCAGGTCTTCTATCAAAGTGAGGTTGAAAAACATGCCCATCATAGAGCTGTAATACCATGCTCTCTCATCAGGGACATCAGTATCGATGCCCACCGCTGTGACCTCAGACATCGCAATCATACCGCAGAAAAACGTTCCGCTTAGTTCAACTGGCGCAACCTCGATTATATCCCAGGCTCCTAACGATAAGTTCGTTTCGAATGGTGGAATCATGTCATCAACCGGACCGCTAGCGCTGGAACCATTCCAAACATGCATCTCAACAATAGAAGTTATCATTGAGAATAGTTTAATCCCTATAAGAACATCACCATCTGAGATAGCGTCGAACTCTACCATCATTCCATCACCTTCAGGTACCGCCATATACCAGATAGTATCATCGGTTCCATCCATATTGACATCCCCGATAACTGTATCAATCGTACCATCATCATAGGCTATCTCTGTCTGCACACCAGGGTTTAACCAATTCAATACTATCCTTTCCTCCAGCGTATCGGAGGCGATCAAACCTATCGGCGGAGCCAGGATTATGGGTTCCAGCATAAAATCAACCGTCGTATCCGACGCCAGAGTTAATGATACCGTGTCCGAGTAGAAACCCTCATGCGACGCTATCATAGTGATAGGTCCGTTCCTTACGTCCTCGAATAAATAAGCTCCGGTGAGATCAGTAGTATCCGCTCCCATGCCAACTATCTCCACAATACTTCCGCCATAATGTTCGACAGGTCCATCCAGGAGTACCGTCCCAGCAACATCACTTAACGTATCAACAGCGATCAATTCTAAATTAAAATCAATAATAGCATCATCAGTCAGATCGAATTCTACTGTATCAGGATAATACCCATCGTGGGATGCAATCATCAACCAGTGACCGCTAGGAACATCCATAAAAGTATAAATACCGGCGACATCGGTTGTATCCGCGCCGAATCCATCCAACATCACGATACTACCAGACAGGTCTGTAGTAACTCCTTCGAGATAAACATTTCCGGTTATATCATACAAAGTCTCAGCTGGTACGGCATTAAGGTAGAAGCTGATTGTAGTATCAGTTGAAAAGATAAAGTTGATAGTATCCGGGTAGAAACCTTCGTGGGAAGCAATTACGGTATATGCATCGAAAGGCAGGTCTTCGAAAAGGAAATATCCGAAAGTCCCTGTCGTATCCAAACCGTAACCTAAAATTTGTACAATACTTCCTGACAGGTCGTCTTCAACCCCTTCCAGCTCGACAATTCCTCCCAGGAGACCATAAGTAGCTTCGCGAAGCAGCGTGCAGGTTAGGGTGGTATCACTTACTATGTACATAGTAGTATCTACGTGTGTATAGCCCCCCAGGTGTTCTACACGAATATCATATTCGTCTTCATCAAGACCGGTTATCTCAAAATAACCTATAGAATCTGTGACCGCTATCGAACCAGAAACATTAACCATTGAATTCGCATGGTTGGTTTCACCTTCAAGGTAAATATAACCAGAGAGTGTGAAACCAAGAGTATCTGCATCAACTGTAGTAAAGGTTATCGTATCTTCCATGTAGTTAGTGTTTAAATCAGCCGCAGCCAGAACCAGTGTCAGCGCAGTACCATAGGGCAGGTCGAGGACAGAGCCATAATGAACATGATATCCGCCAGCGATGGGAGTAATATCCAGGAGGTATGACGGAACTGTACCAAGTCCCGGAACCGACAATTCAATAGTACCATCATCCACGCCTACTCCGGCATCGAGTACATCCACATCTATATCAGTATCAACAGGCACATCCGTTGCGCCGTTAGCAGGCACCCAGTTTATAGCGTACGGTGGGATTTCATCTCCGCCTGTTTTGACGTATCGAATCAATGCGTATTGCGCCGGAAGGAAATTGAAAGTCTCCACGGTTCTCATATCAGTAGCCGAAGACCAATCTATCTCCAAACCTGGATAAGCTGACCCAATCAGCAAATCACCGCTTGTAGGTAAGTCAGCGAAGAGCCATACAGCATTAGGATAAGGAGTTTCTGGAATTCCACCACATATCTCAATTCTCCAATAATTGGTATCCTCGCTTGAATTTTTTATATCATAATATAACTTGTCGATTAATGGGTTGTCCGGGTCGTCGAGTTTAAAATAAGCGTCCAATGCAAAAGGCGGACATGGAGGGTGAATTACATCAAATGAATCGTAACCCTCGTCCGCAAAAGGACTTTCTCCCAAGGTTAAATCAATTGTTGATATAGAATCAACTTGAACGCCTATAGGTATTTCCCACTGACCAAAACAAATACTTATTCCTACAACTAACAGAATAAATAGCTGGAAAAAAACCACTCTTTTCAACATTCTTACTCCTTTGTTTTTGTTTACCTTTTATAATTTATTTAATTTATTTACAATATTATATAAAGTCAAGTAAAAAGTTGTTCCGCGTTTTATATGCCAAACTGCCTCTAACTTATGGTTTCAATTATTCAATAATAACCTTCTTGATTATTTATAAAATGTTTAATATCCAGGTACTCTATATACCAATTGAGTAACCGTCTGGCTTCCTGCTAAAAATTTCTTTAAAATTCCCCTAAAATCTAAATACAATATAAGATATTTCTCATAAAAGTCAAGTTGTTTTCATAAATAAGTCTACAGAATTTAATTTGGTATTAAGTATCCCTTATTCGTGGTCAAAAAAAAGCCCCCGGCGTTTGAACACCGGGGGCTTTTATATTCGCTATAATGAAGTTTTACTTCATAAACGTTCCTTTTTGAAGTCTTACTTCATAAACGTTCCTTTTTGAAGTTTTACTTCATAAACATCATTTTAACGGTCTTGCTGTAGTCGGCAGTCTGGAACTTGCAGAAATAAACGCCTGTAGGAAGAAGTTCATTATCCATATCCGTTCCA
This sequence comes from bacterium, assembly GCA_016935765.1. Taxonomy (GTDB): domain Bacteria; phylum UBP14; class UBA6098; order JAFGQG01; family JAFGQG01; genus JAFGQG01. The sequence goes on along the minus strand of JAFGQG010000029.1, from coordinate 13,951 downwards.
TCCCATGTAATCTGGTAAACACCAGCAGCGCGTTTTCCATCAGCAAGATTCATAACTTTCTGTCCGAATATGTTGTATACGGAGACGTCGATCTTAGCTTCTTCAGGTAACGAGAATTCGACAGTAGTAATCGGGTTGAATGGGTTCGGGTAGTTCTGTACGAGGTCGAAAGTGGTTGGGACTTTATCCATGCGTTTTTCTGCTACGCTCGGGCAAGGAACTTCAACGCCGAATTTCCTTAAGAATTCATCGTACAATCTCGCTGCGCTTGCGTCCATTGGAGTCATTGCTCCAACGTAGCATGCTGAGTAGATTGCTTGATATCCGCTTACAATATAAGCAGCGTAGCCTTTACCTTCTTCGTCCACAAGAATTATCTCAGCTCCATCTGAGCCGATCTCGTCAACGAAGCGGTCAGCAAGAGTTCCATTGTCATAATCAATGTAAAGGTCTCTTCCCGTCCACCAGCTTGGTGATGGAGTATAAAGCATGTCAACGTTGAAGGTATCCGCGCTTTCTGCCATACCATCGTCAATAAATGAGACCCCGAACATATCGAAGAATTCAGCTTCCGTTTCTGTTCCTGTTGAATAATCAGCGGCGAAATCGGGTCCTTCGACATAAACAGGATACCTTGCATCCATGTAATCAATTAATGCATTCAGACAATTTTCAGGGATCTTTGCATCATTTGCATCCTGTACGCCGAGGGCAATAAAGACTGCATCATAATCTTCAAGTTCATAAGGGTGAGCATCATCATGTCCATAAATGTCGGCATCCTGGGTTGTTATAGTATAAGAGACGCAGAGTTCATCCAGAATAGCTGCCATAGCTTCTTCCACACCCATTCCATCTATCGGGGTAGCGCCGTTGTCAAAGTCATAAATAAGAACCTGATTCGGGTCTGGCGTTGCGGAAACACCAGCGCAGGCATATTCATTAACCCATGGACAATGTTCGCCATCACAGAATGGAACAAAAGTGATGCAGAAAACAACATCGGGCATCATTCCACTGAATATTGCGCCGGTTTCACCCATTCCGGTTCCACACGGTATAACTGCTGCTACTTCCCAATCCCAGACGTAATCTGAGAAATCGTCTTCCATCGTGTACATAATATAAATTGAGTCACAGCAATCAGTTGGTTCGGTCCAATATATCGTCATAGTAAGAGAATCATCTACAAATGGTCTTGGCAAGGTATCTGCTTCAACAAATATATCTGTAACATAAGGCATATGCGCCAGTTCGAAGTTATGCTCGGTGTCCATTGTTACGCCTTCGAGGGTCATTTCGTAGGTTACGTAGCATTCCATGCTTGCAGTAATTGTATAATCCATACCACATTCCAGGTCCGTGAATTCGAACTCACCGTCAGAACGCGTGGTGATGCAATCGCCATCGAGGCACACTAATATGCCTGCGTAATCGTCGTCACCTTCCAATGATGCAACACCGTAAATAGACACTGTTACAGCGTCCAAGTTAAAATCAACCGTCGTTGGACCGACGAACTCTACAAGCTCTTCTTCAGTTTCATAGCAATCATTGCTGGCAGTTACAGTAAATGTGTCGGCATAAACGCATGAGTCGAAATAATAGCCGTCTTCATCAGTTGTGTATGTACCAACGCCAGCGACGACTACAGTTGCACCGGCAGCAGGCACTCCACCAAGGAGTACTGTACCATCCAGCAGGAAGCAGCCTTCAGCCATGAACCAATCTACACTAGTCATATCTCCGGTTACCGTTATCATATCATCTACATCAGGATAACCTGCGAGATGCAGATTCACGGAGTAATCACCTTCGTGCAGGCAATCGAATTCATAATATCCATCAGATTCCGTGTATGCAACTTCAGTATGAATCGGAGATGTAAAAGTAACCTGTACTCCACCATCATCCGTCATACCTTCTACGTCCACATAACCTGACAGGGTGTAGCAGAGCAGGTTCAACATCACGTCAGCAAGGTCTATATCCATGTCAAGATCGACTGTTACGCAGCTATCGTAATATCCTTCATAATGGAAGCATACTTCATAAGTCGAAGCGTAATAATCAAAGAAGCAGAAATCGCCAGTCGCATCTGTCATTTCAGTAGCCAGCGTTTCTTCTTCGAGGCTTATCATATATATGTCAATGCCTGAGTAATCAGTTTCGCCTTCGAGGCTAACAGAACCGCACAGGTCCCATCTTTCTACATCCCAGTAAACATTGATATGAATTTGCTGGCCAACTTCAACAGCGAGGTTGTCGGTTACTTTCATATCATACCAGGTTGTAGGTTCAGAACCCGGGTAAGCAACACCGATATCGAAATGCCAATCATCTTCTGTCGGCAGCATATCAGTGGTGTTCCATGTAACCCAGTAATCGTTTCCGGCATCCGCGCCCTGCTGTCCTATTATCCAGGAGTGCATTAACTGGCTTCTGGATCTCATATCTTTTGTAAGTTTATTGAAAATACAATCCGGATCATCCACCGGAAAGTAAACGCATAATCCTGAAGGTGGGCACATTGGCAATCCAACATCAAACGCATCGCAACCGGCATCCGCGCCGTTCGCGGTACCAAAATCAAGCGGGTATAGATTCTCGTCCATACCATCATCCTCATGATATATGATTGTCGCGTCCCATATCGGACCTGGGCTGACTGAGAAACAGAATGTAGTATCCAGTTCGTTAGGCGGCTCAGAAAGGTCTGCTGCTGAGACCCTTACACAAACTGAGCTGTATGCGTCGAATGGATCATCATAGTGCTCATATAATAAGGAATAGCCACCGCATTCTGCAAGTATGCCCCATTCTAGTTCACTTGTTATATCTACTTCATTAATAAAAACTTCCACTGAGAATTGATCAACGCCAGAACCCATATCGCATAATTCGATAAAAACAGGTTCAGTTACAGCTACGCCAGCGGCTCCGCCTTCTGGCTCGCTCATTCTAACGTATGGAGCATTAATATCTATCGAATCCGTGAAGTACTTAATCCATATTATTTCTCCAGGCATAAATGGCAGCTCGTCGTACAATTTCATGTTGTACCAGCCATCTTCTCCTGGAGGAACATCGGCAGTACCTACCCCGATAAAATATGTCCATTCCGGCAGCATCGAACCGTCCCAGTAAGCGCCCATGTTATCTCCGGGATTGTTTACCGCTGCTCTCCAGTATTTTGTGCCGAGGTAGTTATCCCTCATATCAGTCTGTAATTTATCAATTGAAGGCCATGCTGGATCGCTTATCATGAAATAAGGACAAGCTCTTCCTGGCAAGCAGATAACGGGAACGTCACAGTCATCATAGCCGTCTTCGCAGTCTCCACCGACGCCAAAGAACAGGTTCTTGAACGTAGTGTCAGTACCGAGTCTGCTCCAAACTGTTAACATACCGTCCCAGGGATCAACTTCGCTACCCAGACCGGTCCTGAAGGTTATGGTTTCCTCCATAGGGTTGCCGTTAAGGTCTTCAGCATAAATATATACTTCGTTCCAGTAATTTGGAGGTAATGGAGCTGCTGGTTCATAGGTAACCAGGTAATTTCCTGAAAGCGGGTGATCGATAGCGCCTATTCTAGCATCTCCAGTTACATCAGCGCCATTTACTTCCAATATAATAGACTCGTCATCTACGCCAACACCACCGTCTTTCACCTTTACTGAAATCGGAGTATTTATTCTAACGCCCATTTCTCCGTCAGCCGGACTCCAGTCCTCAGTATAAGGTGGAATATCGTCAGGTGGAGGCTCATCTGAAACTTGGAAGCAGTATATGAAGGTATCCACCATAGCATGTGGATCCGGGTCTGCAAGATCCTGAGCCCAGATATCGACACAAACTTCAACGCCCCAATCGAAATCGAATGGTGGATCATAAAGAACCTGATATCCTGGAAAACCACCATAAGTTATAGCTGTCATATCGAGATCTCCGGAAACATCTGTACCAGCAACTGCAACGTAAATAGAAGCGACATCAACACCAGCAAGGTCGTCATATATAATGAACTCTATATCCCTGTCCGGCAATACGCCGAAACCTGTAGGCTGATAGTCTGTTACTGTTGGCGGTTGAACGTCTATTGAAGATTCCGACATGAATTTTATAGCGACATATTGTCCTGGATCAAACATGAATGATCCAATTGTTGTAAGGACTGTCCAGTCCTCAACATCGAAGGTTGGAAATGCGGAACCAATATAAAAATATCCGATATCTGTAGCAGGTATAGTCATGATATCCCAGGTAATTTCTCTTTGCTCAGCAGAAGGATCGCTTGCGTGGTTAACTATCCACACGATTTCATCATCTTCAGCGTTCCTGATATCCGTTCCGAGCATAGTTATATGTGGTGTGCCTGGGTCATCAAGGGGAAAGAAAGCATAAGCACCGGTAGGGGTAGCAAAGGTAGGAACATCGAGACCTGGGTCATACATATCGCTACCTTCATTATCAGTTCCAAGTGTTAGTGTTGAAAATGTAGTTCTATCTCCATCATGCACTACAACGTCGAATCTCCATTCAGCAGCAAAAATCGAGGCGCATAGTAATGTTAGCATGAATAAGCATGATAATGCGAACAACTTCCTTTTCATGATATACACTCCCTCCTTTAAAAAGTTAAAATTTCTATCTTTTCTCTCTAAAAAAGCAACAAATCTCTATCAGTGATTTCAATAATTTTTCCCCTTTCCAATGCTTTTTAAAAAAAAGGCTACGGGAGGGGAAATTCCCCTCCCATAGCCCTTATATCTGGTACTATTTCATCAAGATCATCTTCTTGATGGAAGTATAGTTATCAGTTCTGAGCTTGTAGAAGTAAACTCCGGTTCCGACGTCATTGTGGTCTGCATCTTTACCATCCCACATTACGCTCTTGAAGCCAGCAGTTTCAACATCATCCACGAGTGTAACCAGTTTGTTACCGAGAACGTTATAGACTTCGAGTCTAACGTGTGCTTCTTCGGGAACAGCGTAGTTGATCACTGTGGTAGCGTTGAACGGATTAGGTCTGTTCTGGTCGAGAGCATAAGCTTCGGGAATAATGGTTCTGATAGCGCCCACTTTGTACACTCCATCGCTGAGGGTAACAGTTTCTTCAGCGAGGTTCACCTGTTTTTCACCAGTGTGAACGAGTATGGAGTAACCTTCGGGAATGAGATCAGGATTGACACTAAGGGTGAATTCTCCCTTAACATTGACATCCCAGATCACCACGTTATCCGGAGCATTGATGTTTTTCACCATTGCGTTATCCAGATATACGTCTGGTCTTCCGGGAATTGTCGGGAGACTAGCCTCATCAGTGCCTCTGTCATATCTGTCGGATGCGCCTTCTCCAAGACCGATGATCAGTTCCTTGTCCAGTTCTTTCGAATCGAACGAGAGGGAAACTGTCCAGAGCGGGTTGATTGGAGTCGGTTTCCAAACGGTATGAACTATCCTGGTCCTGGCTGGTACGTAGAGAGTACCTTCGCCAGCAGCCAATACCAGATGCGCCATGCAAGGAGTAAGTTCCTCGACCTGGTAATATGCATCAGTGCAGGCATCATACCAGAAAGTATTGTCGGGCTCGATTATACCAGCTGGGTCGGTGTCAGGCATTACGAATGGGACCGGGTCACAGAGAGAACCTATAAGGTTCCAACCGGTAACCAGTTCATAAGACCATTCTTCGACGCACCTTCCGCAGATGGAGAATGAGATATAGTCAGGAGCATAAGCTACATAGCCCTTGTTCACTTCAAGTTCAGTTGATCTATCCATTGGTCCAATGAATTCACCAGCGGCATCCATAATATAGATGTCAACTTCTGCTGGGAAGTTAGCATCGATGGTTGCATCTTCGAGAGTACGCGGTACTGAAATGAAGTTCCATCCCGGGCAGAGCTCAAAGTCGCAGCATGTGTAGTGAGGCGCAACCTCGACTTCACATTCTGCGTAGTTGCCAGCAAGGTCATAGACCATCATGTGAACGATATCACCGTCGGTGAAGGAAGCAACCACAGGTGTGACACTTCCGTCAGGGTTGACCCATACAGTCATTACGTAAGCATCGTCCACGTAAAGATCGATGTAAACGTAAGTACCACCGACTGGATCGTAGTAACCGGCGTCGATGAAGTTATCATCGAAAGCGCCTGGATCGGCGGCGAAGGAAACTTCAGTAGCATAAACCAGATCGGTATTTACGCATTCTGGTACAGTAACATCGATCAGCGCGAATTTACCTTCGGAGATTGAGAGTTCCGCTTCGTCATAATCCAGGATGTTACCGGCTACGTCACGGCCCTTGATAAGTAGCTTGGTGAAACCGTTTCCGCGTACGTCATCCGCAACATACCATCTATAGCCATAGAAGTTGTTGTTGAACCAGTCGCAGTCATCGTAATATTCATCGTAATCACGTACCCAGTCAGCTATAGGATCAAGGAACTCATCGATAACCAATGAGTGCCACAATCTGGCTTCCAGGTGATCGTTAGGATCATCTGTATGGAATCCGGAATGAGGCTGTCCGTCAATGGTCATTCTCAGGTGTCTCCAGTTTCTTCCAGTAGGATCGTAATCGATGAAGCCTGGTGAGAAATCAGCCTGGTCAAAGACAGTTTCGTGCCAGTAAACGCCGACTTCAATCTCGCCAGCATTAGTTACCCAGATCTTCTCACCCGGATAATCTTCGTTGTGGCAGAAGAGGAGAGGCTCACCGGTTCCCATTCTGGTCAGAGCAGTCACATAATATGGATCATAAGTGTCGAGCAGGATATAGGATACGTGTTCGGTTATCGTTACTTCGCTGTAGAATTCGTTCCAGAAGTAAAGGACTATAGTAACTTTAACAGGACCATCGTATCTGTTATCCTGGTCGTCAACGATCCAGTTATATACGTAGTAGTACATTTCATCGCATGGGTTCATCCACATATCTTCAGGATACATTCTACGGAAGATCCTGAGGTTGGAACCGCTTATATGACCGCCGAATTCGTCTTCGATGATCATGTCGATAGAGTCAGCTCCAACGTCCATGAACATAACGTAGAGTGAATCGCCGGGATATCCGCCGTTTTCGACGAAAGGATGCATCAGGGGATCGGGAGGTCCGGATGTATAGTCAGGATTGGTGAATGTAGTGATCGGGAATTTGTCGAGGTATGGGAATTCATCAACGATTCCGTCAAGTTCTTCATTTACCCAACCGGGCCAATCCGGCAGGCAATAGGCAGCATCCCAGCAATAAATGTCACCGAAGGTGGACATTGTCGCATCACAGAAGTTGTCGCCGCGAGCGAATAGTACTTCATAAGGTACGAGAATAGTATCCATAATAACGGTGAACGGGTGATAGAATGTTTCGTATGATGTAAGCATGCACTCATCATCGTAGGAGCATTCGCCGTACTGGATATTGATGAGGTCGTAGCCTCTGGCTTTGATCCTGTAGATACCAGGAGTTAAGCCATATCCGTGCATCCAATCCCAGTCATATATAATGGCTTCGTTAATTGGATCGTAGTATGGATTATCGGGTGATGCGCCAACCGCGACGTAGCCGCATCCTTCGTCTTCGTGAGCAGTTTCCGGAATGATAGGATAATGTTCACCAGTGAGAATATCCTGGTAGAAGTACAGAACATAGTCAACATCAGGTACACCAGTTCCGGTAAGTACTATTCTGACGTTACTTGTAGCGTAAGGTATGATCGTTACTCCCATACCACCTGGAGGAATCATACCGCCGGCAACGGTATTGTCAAAATTGACGTGGGTGCAAGGTGACTCGTTATCTACAAGAACATTCCATAGCGTTTCCGATACGAAATCTTCGACGTAGAATCTTGAGTATGCTCTGAATTCAACAGTCATGTACATCGCTGCTTCAGGATATGCATGAACAACATCATAAACTTCAGCAGGGAATACCTGACATGCTTCTCTAGGATTATCTATCACATAATGAGCTTCTGCTGCGGCTGCATCAGGAAGCGAATCCATCATTTCAGCATCCCAGTAGATGTACCATACGATACTGTCAGTAATAGCTACGTCGTAGTTATATGCGGTAAGATCGAATGTTCTACCGTCAACGGTATCGCAAGGCCAATCGCAGAGTGTGCCGCTTCTTCCGGTAAGGACGAGGTCGTCGTCGTACGGATCGGTTGCCCATGGGTCTGTGTGTTCCAGATCGAATGAATCGGTTGCTGGGAAGCATATTTCAGGATACCAGTATTCCGTTTCAATCCTGAATGGGAAGTCGCGCGTGAGCATAATATTAGCGGCGTTATCATCGAAGCCGGAGACTCTCAGGGTTGCAAGACCGTCCATGATGCCGTCACCGGCGATTATCATGTAACCGATCCATTCCCTGTCGCTATTCCAGCCGTTATCCAGGAACATTGCTTCTGTTTCGCGTCCGATATCCGTGAATTCATCTTCACCAGGTACTCCTCTCGGAGCCATTATTCCGTAATTATAATTAATGTAGTAGTTGGAGAGCGGGTAGAAGCCAGCGTGAGTAGGCATCGGAATAACTGGGAACCAGTGTGTCCAGCCTTCCGGACGGAATCTTACGATATAACCGTAGGAAGGATCGGCTTCTCTCATGTCCATGTTATCGTCGAACCAGATTCTAACATAGATAGTGCAGAGATCGCCGAAGTTATAGATAGCCACTAATGAATCCTGATTCGGGCGGCCTGGATCAGACCAAGGTACCCAACAATATTCAGGATCCCAGTTAGTGAATCTATCGCCTTCATCGTCGTAGGTGGCAAAAGCCATGCCCTTGACTTCGGGTAATCCATTATCAAGGATTATCTGAGGCGATTGTACTGGTGCTTCGTTACCCAGTTTATCTTGAATGATAGCTTCCGCGTGTAAAGTATCCGCGATGAATATAGTATCTTCAGTATAGGTATTCAGCACTGCAGTAGTACCTGATGGGGTATATTCCAGACCGGAGTATAATGTAACCGGACCAACAGCGTGGTGTCTTCCGGGCATTATCTCAGGCGCGCAGTTAGCGATATACAGGTATTCCTGAGTGTAGAGGTAATAGGTGCCAGGATTGTAGTTTAAGAACAATGGTTGATTAGCCCAAGTGCCCAGCTCGTTTATCAGCCAGTCGGAACCGACTTTAACTGCTGGATTCGGCCATACTGTACTCCACCATGCTGGTACGTCATAGTTAGCTGAACAACCAACGTCCGCATCCCTAATATCCTCCAGCCTTACTCTCAACTGGTTATTCCAGGCGTGCCTGTCGTAGCAGTTCACTTCCTCATAACCATAGGTTCCTTCGAGGGTTGAGAAGTAAGCGGTAGGAGGCATCATATCAAGAATATAATCCCATCTGAATTCCAGATAGGTAGCTTCATCAGTGCCGAACTGGTTAGGAGTTCTTACGTGAACGCCTAACGTAACGACCACGCTATCTCTGTGCATCCAGCCAGCGACGATATAGTTAGTATCAACTTCGAGTGGCATATCGGAGAGAGTGTCCACAATAATGCCGTAGTTGAACAGTCTTCCATAAATAGGATCGTAGGTTGTATCGACCCACTGAGCCTGTCCTAACTGAATATCGCACAGGTTATCGACTGTGTCACGGATGGTGTACATCCACTGAGCGAGTTGATCGAGAGGACCAATTCTGAACCAGCCGTAATCCCAGCATCTGTATCTGTCGGGATAATAGTCGAGGAAGCACGGATCGCAGTGGCAGTTATAATAATCTTCGAATTCCCAAACGAGATCGCCATCGGCATTCCAGTTTGCGATATGGATATACGGTGCGCGACCGGTAAGGGTATCATAGAAAGTATCTTCCACGCATTCGAGAACGATACTGTCCACACATGTCACCACGCCGACCCACATAAAGTTAAGGTCTCTGGTGAACTTCTGGATAAATTCGTCTCTGTAGTCAATCGTGGAGATAGGTTGTTCGTATTCTCTCGCATGGATATCAAGATATTTACCATGGAGGTCTTGAGGCCATCCGAACGGCATTGATCTGCCCCAGTGATCGAAAGCCTCATCGTTGAACCAATCGACTGATTGGATATATGTTTCGCCCTGAACGACGGTTTCGCCAACGTAAGCGAGAGCCCAGTTCCAGTTCACGAAATCGTTATAGACGTGCGTGAAATAGGTGTAGCAGTCACCGTCCCAGTGCAACAATGAATCGTCAGCCCCGATGTAATAATCGTGGTTGAGATATCTCCAGTTGCATACTGGCAGATGTGAATAGCTGTCGTATTCATGGTACCATGCGTGCGGATAACCAAAACCCGCGACTGTAGCAGGATACCAAGGCACGTTGACATTATCGCCTGCCCAGATAGAGCAGATAACGACGTCAGTAGGCTGGAAGAAATGGCACTCATCCATCGAGCTGTCAATACAGGAGATTATCAATCTAGCTTCTCTAGTCGGGTCTCCACCATATTCACCACCATATATTAAGGTAGCATATCTCCATTGGTCTCTATCAGGGTCAGTGTGATGTCCTGGGGTCCATGAATAAAAAGTAACGTTGGGGAAGCATACGACGTCTTTTACCATATTATTGGGGTTACCGCCATGAGCGCTGTCAAGGAACGTAAGTTTTACATCGACGGCGTAAATACCGGCTACCCATTCGTCGCACCACCACTCGCCAACACGATCACTTATATCTCTCAAGTCATAGGTCCAGGGTTCGCAACAAGGACCACCTGGATCGTCATTTATAACTATAGGAGCATGGACATCCACGAAGAATGACCATCTTGCGACCTGTCTCTGGATCGGATAGAGATAGTCAGGATCTCTTTTATCGATAGCGTGGTTTCTACCAGGAACGTAAACATCGACTGCCCAGGTAGAGTCTTCGCATTCGAGTTCGAAATCATCGGGGTGGCAATCATTATATGCATTATCCCAAACATATACGGTAACGCATACTTTGTCGCCTGCTCTGAAGTGCATAGCACCGGCAGATCTTCTGTAAGGATCGAAGGTGACCCTGAGGCCCCACATGTCGTGTATTTTTTCGAGGTAGAGCCAGTCATCGCCAGGACCGCCCCAGATAAAATCGCGACCTTCCCACGGTCTGGTAGGATGATCGACGTATTCCGGATGCCATGTTCCATCACAACCCTGAACCTTGATGTTCATCACCAGGCGGTTATCAGGATCGGTACCTGAATAAACACCGGCAACGCAATCATAAAGGGTGGAAAAGTTGCTGTCAACATCGGGGCAGCCGATCTGGTCATATATATCAACTGTGATAACCTGGAAGGTATCACTTGTAATCCATTGTCTTGGCGGATAATAGAAGGTATCAGGAGCAACTGGTCCGACCAGGTCTATCCTGATAATGCCGAGTGTGTCAGCGCTGTATTCTGAATAGCCGGGACAAGATGTCGGTGGGCTTTCAAGAGGAGTATGGTTATCTTCGTCGTCATCGCAGCCATAGTTAGGATCGGCATCGTATCTTCCGCCGAAGCAGTAAGAGCCTGATGGATATATATCAGCGCCGAGAGGCAGATCGCCGAAGAACAGGTCGTCTGATTGACCGTAATCGGGATCATCGAAGAGTTTGGTCATTATGACATACATGACCGCGCCTGATTCCAGGGTCCAAGCTGAACCGAAATCCGGATCGTACATAGCCAATTCTTCGAAATTGATCCACATTGTTCCTGATTCGCCATTGGGTATTTCGTCGATATAAACACCCCAGCCGAGGTCGTTTTCATCAACGAACATGGTTCTGTCCAGCATATAATCTGGATCTTCGGTGCACTGGCATACGTACACGTCGAACTGTACTCTGAAGTCTCTCTTGTTGATACCAGCGCCTGCGCCACAATCTATGGTAGATGTCTCGTGATAGTGTCCGCTGTAATAAAGACCATGGTTAGCCGTGTCGTGTACTCTGTCATAGTCGTCATAGACTTCGATCTCGATCAGCGGGAGTGAGTCGGCGAGCCATCTCCACCATTCGCTGTAGCCTTCAACGATATCGGATCTGCGGTTGGAACCGGAGAATTCTTCGGTATCGTTGTCGTGTCCGTTAGCTTCCGGGCAGATCATATCGGCGTTAGGTCCGGAGAGGTCAACCCTGAATTCCCATGTAGTATCGGCGTTCCAGCCGGGAGAATAATGCCAGTGAGAAGTTCTTGAGAAACTATAGATAGTGACTTTAACGTGAGCTCCGTCGATGAAGCAATCCAGTATGTCATCGTAGTTTTCGCCATTTTCGATGACGAACGAGTCGGTGCAGCATCTTGCTGGAAAATGGCAATTGAGCGGGTAAACCATCATTTCAGACCATGTTCCGAAACCACTTAGTGTTGGATCTGTCCAGTTATTTGGAGGATCCCAGAATCTTACACGCCATTGCCATCCCATGGAAATACTTCCGTTTTCGTCATCGGGATCCAGGCTGAGGGGGTTCCTGAAGAATATCCAGGTTTCCTCGTGGTTGTTGTATTCGGGAAAGTTAGTGCCGTAGTAATTGTCGTTTATGTATTCGATTTTAACAGCGACGGATTCGACACAGGTTCCAACGTCTCTTACTATAAAGGAAATAGGCTGAGTTGAATCAGCGGAAAAAATATAATCATCTTCGTCGTCAATGCAATCTGTATGGTAACCATTGGAGAGCACGACGTTAGCGGGATAGAGGGTTCTGATCTGAGGTTTGATTTGATCCCAGCCCCAGATCTCTTCTGATCTTGCCCATCTTCCCCAGTCTGCGTGATCGGGAAGCCAACCAGGAACGGTAGGATCGGGCCAATCGAAATCACGGTATTCATAAACATCGGTATAAGCGCCACTAAGGTCCATATCGACCCTGCGGATTTCGTCTGTGTTAATCTTGTAAACGATTATATCTTCAGCTTCTGCTATTGAAACGAAGAAGGTGTCTTCATTAGAAATACCTTCAACAACGTAACCCATGTCGTTGCAAGGAACTGCATAGGGACAATACCTTTGGTCTCCGGCGAATTCGCCACCCTCTTGGTCGAGGGAGTGACAGCCTTCGGCTCTCAGAACCATCCAGTATCTCAGGAAAGGAAGCCCGTATGTGGTTTCTCTCCAGGAGGCTCTGTCCATGAGGTTACTTTCGAAGTATTTGTAGGCATGCCACCATGTCCAGCCGTTAGCATCGGTCGAATCCAGGTGCCAGCACTCGTCACTTATCAAAGTATCACATACGATCATGGGAAGCGTTGCGGGATTACAAAGGATCAACGTGTCTCTAAAATGTTCTGGATGGTTTATGAGGTCGATATGGTCAAAAGCATTGATATCAGAACCGGCAGCCATACCCTGTTCCTCATAGATCTGAAGACCCATGAAGGTATTCATATCGGGTCCACCCACGTAAACGGAATCAGGAAATCTTATTACGGCTCTCTCGCGAGTGATCGGGAGCAAGTCATAGTTAGGATCGAAGTCCTCGTTTCCGTGAAGGGTTACTTTAATACCTTTCCAGTAATTATCTGAGGCTGTCGATAACAGGTCGAATCTCATGAACGCAGCATCGGAATCGAGCGGGTTAAAATCATCGGTAGGATCGATGTACCTTAGATATTTACTTGTTCTGGGTACGCCCAAGGAGGTGATAACTGAATAGTCAGTAGTATACCAACCAGGAATGAATTCACCATAAGGAGCACCAGTTTCTGGCGGTACCAAGTTGAACGAGTTAGCGTACTGCCAGGTTGCCAGTGCATTCGTACCCATCAACAACAAACTAAATAATACAAATGCACCTACAATCGTCATTCTTTTCATAACACTACTCTCCTTTCGGTTGTAGGTTTTTAAATTTACTTTCGGTTTTTCCTTCTTACCACAAAAATAACAGCTAACAGCCACTTCAACCTCCTTGTTACATATTAATTTTCTTTATAAACAATATTATTAAGAAATT
>JAFGQG010000005.1 GCA_016935765.1 bacterium | reverse complement strand
AACTTGTTAAATGAAGCATAAATGCAATAAGTACCGTAAATTTGCACTAAGTTTTGGAATTTGAACGATGGAATAATTGAAATTGGTAAGATGAAAGAGCAAAAAATGTCGAAAATATACCTCAAAAATGATAAATTGAATCCAGAGATTGAATTGAAACCCCATAGATATTTATACTATATTATACTTAATATCATAATATATGTTCAATTAACAAACGTATCCACCCGACCAAGGTTATCACGTTGTTTGCAGGTTTTAGACTGAAAGGTTTTCGATGATTATAACTATATTTTTTTTGCCAATTGCAAGTGATACGCTAATACGTTTAGTTTTACAGAATAGAGTTATAATACCATAAATTTTTGAAAGGATATAATATGAATGAAAAGCCAGAAAATCTGCATGTTTATATTAAAAAAATGGTTGATGAGTGGCGTAATATTGGTTATCCTTCAAAATACCCTGAACTTGCAACAATACTTGATTACAATGCTAACAACCAAAGTTCTTGTTTTAATTTGAGAAAAGCACAATGTGACGCTTTAGAAACTTATTGGTATTTAAGAATAATAGAAAATACACCACATATTATTGAACTTTATAAAAAATTATTTCTTAAACCTTCTGTATTATTAGAAAGTCTTGGTGTTGTAGGTGAAGAAATTAAAGATATTATAATTAATGAAGGTATTGGAGAATTTTGGAATAAAATAAAAATTGATGATGGTTTTGTTAAGAAATACAAATTGAAAAATTTAAGGGAAACTATTTCTTTAAACTATCCAAGTTATATTTTTGCTCTTGCAATGGGAGTGGGAAAGACAGTTTTAATAGGTTCGATAATAGCTACTGAATTTGTGATGAGTTTACAATATCCTGAAGATGATCTTTTTGCTAGAAATGCTTTAGTTTTTGCTCAAGGGAAAACTATTTTTGGAGCATTACAGGAAATTGCACAAATGCCGTTTTCTGAAATATTACCAAAAAGGTTTTATAAAAAATTTATTGCAAATGCAAAATTTACATATACTCAAGATGGGTCAAAAGATATTCCAGTTATAAAAGGTAGCAATCATAACATTATTGTAACAAACACAGAAAAAATAAGATTAACCAAGAAAGACATATTAAAGAGTTATTTAGGCAACAAAACTTTTGCATTTGACGAATCAGAAGCAAAGGAACTAATAGCAAATTTAAGGTTATCAACTATAACATCTCTTCCAAATATTGCTATATTTGCCGATGAAGCTCATCATCTTTATGGAAGGTATTTAGACTCTGAGTTAAAACGAGTAAGACAAACAGTCAATTATATAAACCAAAAAACTGACTTGAAGGTTGTAGTTAATACAACAGGGACTCCTTATTATGATAGAAAAATATTAAAAGATGTTGTATTTTGGTATGGTCTTTCTCAAGGAATTGAAGATGGTATATTAAAGGAAGTACGTAATAATATTGAATCCTACCCTGAAGTAAATGATATAGATTTTCTTAATGATGTAGTGATCGATTTTTTAAAGAATTATAGGGATGTAAAAATATTTGATGGTAGTCCTGCTAAATTAGCAATTTATTTTCCAAAGATTGAAGATTTAGAAAAGTCAAAATCAATAATTGAACAAATTATATTGTCTGAAAAATTAGATACCTCTATGATTTTACCTGTCCACCACAATTCCCAAGACAAAATACAAGACCTTTTCAAAAAGAGGATTAATGATTCAGAGATTAAATATAGAATATTTTTGTTGGTAAATATTGGAACTGAAGGTTGGAACTGTCCATCTCTTTTTGCTACTGCATTAGCCAGAGAGTTAAAATCAAGTAATAATTTTGTACTACAAGCAGCATCTCGATGTCTAAGGCAAGTTCCAGGAAATACAAAAAAAGCAAAAATATATCTTTCAAAAAATAATATATCTATTCTTGAGAAACAACTACAAGAAACGTATGGAGTAAGTTTAAACAGTTTGAATAGATTAGAAGCTGATAAAATTACTTTAAATCTTGAGTTGCGGAAAACGGAGATAGAACCATTGGTTTTAAACAAAACAGTTAAAAGATTTATATCAAAGTTTAAAGATAAAGAACCAGAAATCATTCTATCCAAACCTGATATACATGATTTAGACAAAGCCGAAAAGATTATTTATAGTTTAAGACAGTCAGGGAAAGGAAAAGTGCTTATTCCTATCGGGAAAGGAAAAGTACAACATGTTGAAGTTGGAATTGGAATAAGGAACTTTGCAGTTGAATTGGGTGAAATATATCGAATTGATTCTTTTAAAATATATAAAATGTTGGAAAGGATTTATCTTGATGGTGAAATATCTTTGGCTGAATGTAAAGCTTTACAAGTTCAATTAGAAAAATTAGTATCAAAATATGATATATCGGAAGAAACAATAGAAGAAAGTATTGCTATTATTAAGAAGAAAGGTTTTAAAACAGGCAAAGTAAACGGAAAAGATACTTTATATACCGAAATCAAAATCAAAAAAGACAGGTTAGAAAACTACATAGTAAAAATTGAAGATTACGAAAAAAATGGACAACTTCCTTTATTTGGTTTTCATTATAGCCCATATAATTTTGATTCAACTGAAGAAAGAGAATTTTTTGATAATTTACTCAGAGAACTTAAAGAAAAACCAGATGACATAGACGATATATATTTTATGGGAGCTATAACCGATAGAAACAAAACAGGTTTTGTTTTTGAAGTAAAGGATGAAACTGGAGATTGGTCTCCATATTCTCCTGACTTTTTAATCAGGAAAAAGAACGGAAAGAGCCTAATAGTTGAAATTAAAGGAAAACCTTACTATGATGAAAAAGCGAAAAATGCGGAGAAGCAGATGCTTGAATTGGTTAATTTAAACAAGGATAAAATTAAATATGAACTCTTATTATTTGATAAAAATGATACAGTTCTTAGTAAAATTAAATTAGTAAAAGATTGGATTTATAAAGAAGGAGTAAAATAATGCCTGAAAAGATAAAGGTAAATTTACCGAAGGGCAGACCAATGCTTAATTGGATTGGTAAAATACCACCAGAGTTTGTCCAGGGTTATCCATGTCAATTGATGGAAGTTTATAATTCTAATGATAAAAATAAATTTTTAAAGACTCCTACTTATAATGAATTGGAAAATAATTGGTATAATCTTTTATTTCATGGAGATAATAAAGATGTTTTAGCTACTCTCTTGGAGTTAGGTTTTGGTGGAAAAATAGATTTGATATACATTGACCCTCCATTTGCTTCAAAAAAGGATTACATAAGAAAGATTGAATTAAAAGGATTAAAAGATTTAGGACGTATTGAAGAAGACGATGCTTCTATAATTCAACAGAAAATGTATGAAGATATATGGAAAAGAGATGAATATTTTCAGTTTATGTATGATAGACTGATACTATTAAATGAGTTATTAGCTCCAACGGGTAGTATATATGTTCATTTGGATTATAGAATGATTCATTATATAAAAGCTCTTATGGATGAAATATTTCTTGAGTCAAATTTTCATAATGATATTATATGGTATTATTTTATGGGTGCAAGTGGGAGTAATAGGTGGGGTAGAAAGCATCAAAATATTTTATATTACTCTAAAAGTCAAGATTACTATTTTGATTTAGATTCTGTAAGAGTTCCATACAATCCAGAAACAATAGCAAGAGCTAAAAGAGGTGATCCAAGGTACGAAGATGAACCTGATAATCTTGAAAAAGCTGGAAAAAACCCAGGGGATGTATGGATGGATATTAATCCAATACAAGGAAATGCAATAGAAAATAATCCTTTTGAAACTCAAAAACCAAAAGCCTTATTAGAAAGAATAATCAAAGCATCTTCAAAGGAAAATGATTTTATTTTGGATTGTTTTGTGGGATCTGGTACAACTTGTGTTGCATCTCAATGTTTAGGAAGGCGTTGGATAGGTATAGATGTAAATAAAGGAGCTATACAGCTTGCAGGAAGAGAAATTCAAAAGGTAATTAAAGAACAAATAAACGAAAATAGTGATTTATTAAATCATTCAAATTTTGCTACATACAAAGTTAATAATTACGATTTAAGAATACTAAAAACAGAAGCAAAAGAATTAGCAATAGAACACTATGGAATTAATCGTTTAAGAACTGATACTTTTTTTGATGGAGTAAGGGATAAAAATGAATTAGTAAAAATTATAGACTTCAATCATCCTTTAACCTTATTGGATTTACAGAATATTGAAAATGAATTATCAAAAAGGCCAGAAGAAGATAAAAATATTGTAATTTTATGTTTTGGTAGGGAAACTGGTTGCGATGCTTGGATTGAAGAATTTAACAAAAAACAACCTTATAAAGATTCAAGAACTAAAACAAGAGCAAAACAATTCATGTTATTCGACCTTAGAGATAAGAATTTTATAGCTTATGAACCCCCAAAAGGGATTGTTGTAATAGAAAGGTTTGATAATAATAAAGTTAAAATAGAGATAAAGGATTTTCTTTCTCCCACTATAATAAAAAGGCTTGATATTGAAAGGAATCTTTTACATAAAACAATACCAGATTTTAGGTCTATGATTGATGTTGTTCTTGTAGATACAAATTATAATGGAGATGTGTTTAATATAAAATTTTCAGATGTTCCAGAGAAAAGACATCAAATGGTAAAAGGTAAATACGAAATAGAAATTGGAGCAGAAAAAACGACAATTGCTGTTAAAATATTAGATATGCTTGGAGATGAGTTTTTGGTTGTTGAAAATATTTGATATATGTTGTATAATTTAAACTTAAAATTAACAAGAGTATCCACTTAACACCTATGCTCTCGGGAAAAGGGATACTAATAAACTTTATATTTAAATATAAACAAGAAAAATTACAAAAGAAATCATGACCTAGGATTACGGAAATAAAAGAAATAAAAAATCTTGCTGTATTTAAAGGTATTAATTGGGATTCAACTTTACTGGAAGGAGATGGCAGAAAAAAATTATCCAAAAATAAATATTATTTATGTGCGTGATAGCCTTCGGCAATGGCGTTTCGCGGTTGTTGGAGCTTGTTATTGTTCAGACCACAAATACCAGGGCAGGATTCGATAGTCACTGGGAAAAAGGAAGAGAACCGAAACCAGGTGTTATCCATTTCCTTTGATTCCAAGCCAAACCCGAAAAGAAACAAAGTTTGCTAGAGATAAAATAAAACTTTTTCCTTGCAATTTAAGTGGACTGTAATAAATTGGTTAATAGTAAAATGAAGATTTAACGGTAAATAATGAAAGAATAATCCCCACGAGGGTAACCTGCACTGCTTGCAGAATGCGCATAACCCTCCCTCTAAAAGAAATTGAATTCCGTGGTCAGGGAATGAAACTTAACCTCAAACGCGAGGAATACAGGGTCGAGAAGGGGCATTTATGGTTGGAGATAGCCAAATGAACTTTACAAATGACTTCAGCAAAATAGTTTTCATTTTTATTATAAAAATTTATGGATTTTATCCAAATGGCGAAACCCAATTTAAAGATTGATGATATACAACAGATTATCCCGCAAGCGTCTGACATAGAGCTTGTAGATGATACAAGCGGTCAGAAATTGGTTTTTTCGGGCATAATTAGCGGAATTAAATACGCGCTTAAGTTTATGAAACCAAATCCGCAATTAACAGAAGAAGGGACTTTTAGCGAAAGATTAGACGATGTTACTGTAAGAGCGCAACGGGAAGTAGAAACAATGGGGCAATGCGAAACGCCATATCTAGTTAAAATAGGGCCTATTAGTCTTGAAACTGAAGAATTCGATGGAGAACCAATTATCTATTTCAGTGAGGAATTCATTGAAGGCGAGAATTTGAAACAGTATTTGCAAAGTAACGGGCAGCTTTCCGCGAGTGATCTGATAAAATTGGGTTCCCAGATATCAGAGGCAATAGATTCACTTTGGCAACACCGAAAGATACACCGCGATATTAAACCAGGAAATATAATGAGGAGAAGTTCAAATGGGGATTTTGTCTTATTAGATATGGGATTAGTTTTTGATTTCGAAAACGAATCAATTTCACTCGGTCCCGTTGGAACTAGAATTTACTTTTCACCTGAACAGATGGATTTTGCAAATAGACGACAAATTATGGATTTTCGATCTGACCTGTTTTCACTTGGTATAGTTATGTATGAAATGGCGACGGGAGAGCATCCTTTTATTGATCCTATAACTAAGAATTCGTTTGATGTTTTGAGGAATATCGCCAATATGAATCCAACACCACCGGTGGATATAAGAAATGACTTATCGAATGAGCTTAGCGATGTAATTCTCAGACTCTTAGCAAAAAGGCCTGCACTAAGATTTAGGAGCATCGAGATGTTCCAGCGCGATCTTAGAATCGCATCAGAAAGGATGGCTTAAGATGAGTGTATTAGCACAATGTGGTTGGGGTCGAGGTGGAAAGATCGAACGGGGTCTCAACGATGGTGTAATAAATGGCGTAATTATGAGTCCTCGCGATGAAACGCCTGATAGACTTGAAAACATAATTAACCAATGGGGACAAAGCTATCCTGGTGCAATCGTGTTATTCGATCCGCAATTCTATGTTGCAAACTTAAATGCGCCGCGCGATGGACACCTCGGCGAATATGATTATTACAATAATAATAGTGGATTAGGACGTGCGCAATTTTCGGGAACGAGGATAAGGAACTATGTTCGGGAGTGTTTAGACTATCAACACGATACATTTGGCAATAACCTTACAAATCTTGTTTCTCCATCTATTCTCTTTGACGGATTCCGCGACAATTGGAGCCAAATAGCATTAAATCTAGCTGCGGAATCTGCGGACTACCACGATTCCGGATTGGGAAAGCCTCAACCACTCCTCATTTCGATCGTTGTTTCTGAAACTGCTTTTCAAGCTATAGACGCTGTTGAAGAATTCTTAGATGCCCTAACCGAGCTAAACGTCGCCGGTTTTTACATAATTGTAAGACGAAATGCAAATTCCCCTCAATTCGCGATGGAACCACGACCCTTTGCTAATTTTCTTTACTTTTGCTACGTTCTATCTGAAATTAACGAGTATAAAGTCATTGTAGGATATAGCGATTGGCAGAGCTTCTTATTAGAGGCTGTCGGGGCGTCTAATACTGCATGTGGATGGTACCAGAATCTGAAGCAATTCTCTTTAGACCGTTTTAGACCTTCTTTGGGTGGGCAAACACCCAGAAAACGATATTCCTCAGCCCCTTTGCTGTCTTGCCCGCTTATAAATCCCGAATTGGAGGATATTTACTCCGCTAACTTGTTATCATCTGTTCTTTCAGGGTCAAACCATGATAGTCTATTGATAGGTGGGCCACTGACCAATGAACCAGCTTGGACAAATGAAGTTTCTTGCCTTGCTCATTGGTTTAGTTTAACTTCATTGAGTCATCGAATTTTAGCACAAACTGGAATTGAGAATAAGTTAAGGGTAGCCGAGTTAATAATGCAAGATAGCGCTTTGGTATATCAACAGTTACGGAATCAAGGCATAAACTTTGACACCCAAACTGACCAAGGGCATATCCTAGATTGGCAAACGGCTATTCGTGAATTTCGGACGATAACAAGGATTTATGATGCCAACGAGTTTTCTAAGTGAACATTCGGTGGAGTATTGCGTGGTTAATAGGATTACGCGATTACTTAGTGAACAATGGCATGTAACACCGCTATATTTCTGGCGAACGAGAGAGGGTTCGTCGATTGCAAGAGCCTGCCCTGATGAAGGAATCAAGGCAATTGCGGCCTATGCGAGAAGACCCAAGATAACAACACCGGGCGATAATGAGATTGTTATGAAAATAAACGATTATGTTCTATCCTGTGCTGGTTATTTGGCAAACCATGGTATTACGGTGTTTTGCGCCGTGCCACTGGTCTCATCTTTAACTGAATACAATATAGACAGTCCATGTTCTTGGTTTTCTTTCGTTCCCGAAACGGAATGTGCCGATATAGAGATCGTTATTGACAAAGCTACTGGCATAGCTAAAGATTATACATTCCAGGATATCGTTCTACCTATTAAGGAGCAACAAATTCCATTTATAATAGAGGAACAAACTCGAAAGATAGGATTGTTAGAAGCGATAGAAATCATATCATACCAAATTGATTTTGAGTTGGGAAATCGCTTCAGTTTTCCATTGTTTGGGCCACAATACAAACCTATTTATTTGTTTCTTAGAGAAAGGTGAAGTTAGTTGGAACAAAAAAATAAATCTCGTTTTGGTTACTCAGAAATGCAAATGGCAAATGCATTTGAAAGAGTTTTAAAAGCACCAAGTGGTCTGTCTGATATAGGGCTTTTCGATGGGATATACAGAGAAATCTCATGCAGGCAAGGTCGCCCCGATTTTATCGCGCTTCGCAATAATAAGAACAAAGGAATTTTAAAACCACCTGAATCGACGGGTCTTGTTGGCCCTTCGATTTTGAGCTTGTTAAAATTGAAGTCGCCACGGACATTAAACTACCTAGTAGAGCACTCGGAATTCTCGGAAAAATCAATTAGGCAGGCTTTGAAAGAACTTCTACAAACAGGACATGTCGAAGTGACAAAAACAGGCTCGTATATTCGTGGGGAAGCGCTTGATTTTTCTAAATCAGAGTTGTGGGCCTTTGAACTTAAACTTGATAATCCTAAACGAGCTGTGTTTCAGGCGCAACAATGCCGTGCTTATGCAGACCGAGTAATTATTGTTGTTCCTCCTGGGCAAGAAATAAACTATCGACGTTTTAACCAAGCGATGAACCGTTGGCATATAGGATTGGCCACATTTGATCCGGATAACGAGGAATTCAAGATTATACGGCGTGGCCGATCTACGCGAAGTTATAACATTCAACATCGAATTTATGCAATTTTTCAGATGGCTTTTGGGTAGTCGAAAAAACCCTTGACAAAAAGGACCGTATTTTGCTTTTTAATTAGCGGATTGATTATGTCAAAACTGTGATAGTTAGTAGGTGGTTCGTCTTATTAAAGGGAAATCCCCATGGATTTTGAAGGTAATCCCCGCTTTTAGATGGCCAATCCGTCCCATAGTGATTAATTTTAGAAAATATTGTTTTAATCCCCTCGGATTGGTGAAATTATGCCTATTGCATTGTAAAAGGAAAATACGTAATAGGAATTGGTAAAGAAAAAACGACAATTGCTGTTAAAATATTAGATATGCTTGGAGATGAGTTTTTGGTTGTTGAAGATGTCTGATATGAGTGGTATTACTAAAACTGAAAACTAACAAGAGTTTCCACATTGACAACAATGGTATTCTATGATAAACAAATTTGGCGGAATATGAGAGATTTAATGTCAGTAACAATAGCAACAAATCAAGTTGCAAGTGAAACTCAGGGACGTTAGGTGCAGGTTTTGGTTGTATAGCGTGCTAAAGAAAACCGGAAACTATGAGTAAAGAAGTGGAGAAATTGGAAAAAAAATTGTCTGTATGGCTTGAGCGTTATCATACAGAGAAAATGACTGAAACCGCCAGAAAGTTACCGGTGCGGCACGATATGGTTACATTACTTGAGTTTGTCAGAGAAAATATTGTTATTGGAACCCAATGCACTGGAAACATGCCACTGAAAATGGTTCGAGCAGTGACAGTAAAATTTAACAAACCACCAATATTGGACCATAAGATAGGAAAGCACACATATCGATTACGGAGTGAAGAAAACATATGGCCTTTGTATTTTCTGCATATTCTGGCTGAAGTGGGTGGTCTATTAGCAATAGCCCCAACAAAGCAATGGCGACTAAAAAGAAATGGAGTAAGATTTATGAGTATTGACCCGCTTTATCAAATTGCATTTATGCTGTCAGTATGGTGGTACCAAGTGAATTGGATAGTCGCCTTCCCATTCTCGGGAATGGGCGATGAATTGCCGCCCCTCTTCAATTACTATGCGCTTGAAGGATTGCTTTCTTTGACTCCGGCAATAAAAGTTCCAGTAAGTGATTTCGCCGGTGAACTGATAGAGAAGACAGGATTAGTTTGGAGAGCACAGGATATTAGCTTTGCGGACATGTTCTTACAAAGTTCAGTTGAAAGAATGATTATAAGGATTCTGAACACATTTGGAGCTGTAGAGTGTGAATACCAAGATGAGCAGTTGGGAAAAAGTACGATTTCAAAGCTCCAAACATTCAAGATAGTGCCTTTTGGCAGAGCACTGTTAGAATCGTTAGTAACAATGAGTAGGTGATGGAGTAAACCAGAATTGGATCTAACCTCACATAAACTTTGATCCAGCGAAGCAGATAACTTTAAGCTTATTCGGGTAGGGCTTGAAATGGGCCCAAACAAAGAAGGTTATTTATTTGAAATAAGATTATGTGAATGAATTATGTTAGAACAAATGCCCAAATAATAAAAAAAGAATTTGTATCGAGTAAAATGCCTATGGAAACTTAATAAGACTCTTTATTGATAATATTTATGTTCGGAATCCCTGAGTAAAAAATATAGTTGCCAATCCACGATTGCATGCTTATTTTACAGATACTGTAAAAAAGGGTGATAAATTATGGCAAAAGAAGCAAAAGTATGGTATGATAAAGAAGGGGATTATCTGGAAGTAATTTTTGAGCGAAAAGCTGGATACTTCAAAGAAACCGAGAATGATGCAGTAATGGAAAAAGTAGATGAAGAGGGAAACATTATTGGTTTCTCAATCTTAAAAGTAAGTTCATTGAAAAAAGAACCCCTTTTTGTAAGTCTTGAACCTCAGGTTGTATAAGATTCTGAAGTATCTTATTAGGTTGAATTAAGTATAGATTTCATTAATAACATTGAATTAAATGCACACTTAACAAGAGTCCCACTTGATCCCGAGTACTCGGGACAAGTCCCACTCCGCCAACGTAAATGCTAAAATAAAAATTGCTTAGGGGCTTCGAGGGATAAATGAAACCCAGGGATGTTCAGATAAACTAAAGCCACGCTCGAATGAGCATCAACCTTCACACTTATGCAAGGTTTTTTTTAAACTTACCCTTTTTTTATTTACACACACTTATTATTTCCTATATTTTGAGATGAACTAATAGATTTTTAATTATGATATACCATATTTCACATATAAAATGAACTTCAGAAATCACCACATCCTAAATTTTGTACTGGTTGCTATATTTTTTATAGCCTGTTTTGCAGGGTCGGGATATTCGGCTGAGGAAAACTTATTATTGAATACCTTGAACGATGAACTCCAGCGCTCCTTCAGTAATCTAAAAAACGCAGGCGAAGCGCCCCTTTATTTTATGTCCTACGGGGTGACCGAGATAACTAACTACAGCATTTCAGCATCCAATGGCGCATTGAACAGCAGCGATCATAACCGGAAGCGGTACCTTGATGTCGATGTAAGGGTTGGTGACATCCACCTTGATAACACTCACGAGATCAGGGGTTACTACGATTGGGGGCGAAAGGGCGGCAAGGAGATAGCCATCGAAGACGATGTTGACGCTATTAAAACCGCGCTCTGGCTGGAAACGGACGCGGAGTTCAAGGAAGCGCAGAAGCTTTACACAAAGATAAAAGCCAACATCGCAGTGAAGGTCGAGGAGGAGGATAAATCAGATGACTTCTCTATCGAGGAAGCGAATGTTTATATTGAACCCGTGAAGGGCATTACACTTGACCAAAAGGAATGGGAGGACAAGCTCTGCAGGATTTCTGCTCTATTCAAGGAGAGCCCCATAATTCATTATTCTTCTGTTTCGCTGTCTGCTAAAACCGAAAACAGGTATTTTGTGAATTCCGAGGGCACCAAAATTCAAACTGGCAGGGATTATATCCGCCTGGGCATTTACGCCGCGACTAAAGCTGATGATGGCATGGACCTTTCCAAGTATCAGAGTTATGATGTAGCATCGCTCGACGAGTTACCCTCGGAGCAGGAACTGGCAGCTGACGTTAATGAGATCATCCGGATAGTGACTGAGTTACGCGAAGCTCCGCTTGTTGAGCCCTTTGCGGGACCGGCTATCATGATGAACAAAGCTTGCGGAGTGTTTTTTCACGAGATATTCGGGCACCGGGTCGAGGGTCACAGGCTAAAGAGCGAGGAAAACGGGCAGACTTTCAAGGAGAAAATTGGCGATATCGTTATGCCGGATTTCATAAATATCTATGACGACCCGAACCAAATGTATTTTAACGGCGTGGCTTTAAACGGGTATTATCAATACGACGATGAGGGCGTAAAAGCGGAGAGAGTGGATATAATTAAGAATGGTATTCTCGAAGATTTCCTGATGTGCCGTTCCCCGCTGACGGATTTCACAAGTTCGAACGGGCACGGGCGTAGGGAGTACGGACACAAGGTTGTTTCCAGGCAGGGGAATTTATTTGTGGAGGCGACCGAAACAGTAAGTTACGACGAGTTGAAAAAGATGCTGATCGAGGAGTGCATAAGGCAAGATAAGGAATACGGTCTGGTATTCGAGGACATTTCAGGGGGTTTTACATTTACTGGTAGGGGCGGTCCGCAAGCGTTCAAGGTAAAGCCCGTGGTAGTTTACCGCGTCTATGCCGATGGCAGACCGGACGAGCTTGTGAGAGGCGTGGACATCGTGGGAACGCCCTTGAGCAGCTTGACGAAGATAACTGCTTCAGCGGACGACTACGGGCTTTTTAACGGTTATTGCGGCGCGGAATCCGGGAGCGTCCCTGTCTCAGCAGTGGCGCCGAGCCTCCTTGTCACGCAGATAGAAGTGGAAAAGAGACGCAAATCGCAGGACAAACCGCCAATATTGCCGCCGCCGTACCAGGAAGGGAAAAGTGAATAAAACCACTGAGTCGCGGAGACACGGAGAAAGAAAATAGGTAAATAATAAAACACAGATAGCACAGATGAGGGAAAGATTACACGGATTAGGAAATTGGGAAAATGGAAACTAGGTAAATAATAAAACACAGATAGCACAGATGAGGGAAAGATTACACGGATTAGGAAATTGGGAAAATTGAAACTAGGTAAATAATAAAACACAGATAACACAGATGAGGAAAAGATTACACGGATTAGGAAATTGGGAAAATTGAAAGGCGCAAAAGACCATCGTAGATGGCTAACCTTTGTAGAAGGTTCATAATTGTAGAAAAAGAAACGAAAAAATTAAAGCATCCTTGTAGAGGATGAATAAATACTGCAACCATAAAAAAGAACACATTAATGAAGATTTTGATAAATAAATATACTATTCTTTTATTATTGCTCTGCTGTCTTTTCTATAACCCTCTTCTAGCGGAAGACGACGTTATCTTTCGGGCGATGAATGACGAGATGCAACGGTCTTTAGACCAGCTTCGACTGGAGGATTATGGTCCTCCCTATTTCGTTGGCTATACCATTGAAGACCATTCGAATTACTCCATCAAAGCTTCATTCGGAGGGATAACCGAGTCTTATAATAGCGACAAAAGGTACCTTATGGTCGATGTAAGGGTTGGCGATTATTCATTTGATAACAAGAATTACATCAGTTCGAACATCTGGGGTTTGCGAAGGAGAAGGCACCGTGGTATAACCCGGGAAGATGACTACGATGCTCTCAGGCACACTATCTGGTACTATACAGACCAGGAATACAAGGATGCTATCGAAGAATTTGCCAAGAAAAAAGCCAGCCTCCAGACAAGGATAATAAAGGAAGAGATCGATGATTTCTATGAGGAAAAACCTGTGGTTTATACTTCTGAATATTCTGAAGACATATTTGATCCCGAAGCCTGGGAGAAGATCCTGGCGAATGTTTCTTCGGTATTCAAGCAGTACCCCCGTATCTATGATTCCCGGCTCGATTTCGATTATAGGAGAGTGACAAAGTATATACTCAATTCGGAAGGTTCGCGCGTAAAACTAATCGAACCGCTTATTTCTCTGAACGTTCACGTGGACACGCAGGACGAAGATGGAGTCGAGTGGAAGGATTCATGGAGTTATTATGCTTCTAATTTCAGTGATTTCCCCGGCGAAGAAGAGCTTTATTCCGCGGTAAACCAGAGAGCAAAAGAGTTTACAGACATGATTTTTGCTGATACAATAGATTATTATATCGGACCTGTTCTTTTCGAAGATGAAGCTGCTTGTGAATTCTTTTATCAAATACTGGGAAAGAACCTGACTGCCCCGATATCCGCACTAACAGATTTCGATTGGCAGGAAAATCAAATACCTGATAATCAGCTTGCTAACAAAAAGGATAAACCCATATTACCTATCTTCATATCGGTATATGATGATCCTGTGGCAGAAGAATTTGGCGGATTAAAACTGCTTGGTTCCTATGTAATCGATGATGAATGCGTACAGGCACAGAGGGTCGATTTAGTTAATGATGGGAAGCTGGAGAATTTTCTAATGTCCCGGCGGCCAGTGAAGGAGATCGAAGGGTCAAACGGGCATGGGCGCGCATCCCTTGGGAACGCACCCACTCCAAGGTTGGGTAACCTTTTCATTGATTCCGAACGGAAAACATCCCCGAAGAAACTGAGAAAAGAACTTATCAACTTATGCAAGGAGCAAAAGCTTGATTACGGAATTATCATTAAAAAGCTTAAAGATGAACGGTTTTCCCAAAATTCAAACGAGGGCGCGGTTTCTTTGACCGAACCGATCTACGCATACAAAGTATATACCGATGATGGCAGGGAAGAGCTTCTTAAGGGCGTGGAAACCAGCAATTTGACGATACTTATCTTAAGGGAGATCCTGAAAACCAGCGATGAAGAATACGTCCTCAATAAGTTTGAAGATGGTTTCTCCGGCAACGTTCCAATCTCTATAGTCGCTCCTTCCATCCTGGTCAGGGATATGGAGATAATTTCTTCAATCGGGAAAATGGAAAAGCTGCCTATTCTTAAGAATCCGTATTTTGAAAAATAATTTCCCACAACGTTCACACCTATTTTTTTTCATTGACTATTAAAGCAATCCCGTTTATTTAATATTAAATTTGTTTGTAAAACCAACTGTCAATACCCTGGAGAGGAAAATGAAAAGCGGCAGTTTGCTGTTAAAAAACGCGAACATCATAACTTTCGATACTTCGAAGCCTTATATTTCAAACGGCGATATTCTCATAGATGGCGGATTGATCAAAGCGATAGGGGTCGGTGAAAAGACCGATGATTCGGCTGAGATCGATTGCGCCGGGAAACTGGTTATGCCGGGTTTTATAAACGCGCACACTCATCTTTACAGCGCTTTAGCCAGGGGGATTCCAATACCTGGCGCGCAGCCATCGAATTTCGTCCAGAACCTTGAAAAGCTATGGTGGAAACTCGATCTCGCACTCGATGAAGAAAGCCTTTACTACAGCGCGCTGGTGGGCTTGATGGATTCCCTTCGGTGCGGTGTGACCACTGTTTTCGATCACAACGCCAGCCCGGGTTTTATCTCCGGCTCTCTCAATACCATTGCGAAAGCTGTTCAGGGTATCGGCTTGAGGGCTTGTTTGAGCTACGAGGTTACCGACCGCAACGGTCCGGAAGGGGCAGAGTCTGGTATTGAGGAAAACGTCAATTTTATCGAATATTGTGGAGAAAAATCCCCTGAGCTTCTACGAGCGAGTTTCGGACTCCATGCATCCCTCACCCTGTCGAACAAAACCCTGCGCGAATGCGAATATTACGGAACTAAGCTTAAATCCGGATTCCACGTCCATGTAGCAGAAGATAAAGCCGATGTCGATGACTGTATTACCAAATACAGCAAGCGCGTTGTGGAAAGGCTGAACGATTTCGAGATACTCGGACCAAAGACACTCGCTATTCACTGCGTGCATGTAAGCGAGGACGAGATAGATATTCTTGACAAAACGCGAACAAACATGATACATAATCCTGAATCGAACATGAAGAACGGAGTTGGTTACGCGCCCGTTCTCCACATGATGGAAAAAGGATTGAAGGTCCACCTGGGTACCGACGGCTACTCGCCGAACATGGCTATGACAGTGCGTACCGCGAACCTCCTGCCTAAACTTGTGTTCGGGGATCCTCGCAAGGGCACCGACGAGGTTAGGACTATCTTTTCGCGGAACAACCCTCGATTAGCTTCCGAATTCTGGGGAAAGCCTGTCGGGAAAATACAGAAGGGCGCTGCTGCAGACATCATTATCGTGAATTATGAACCGCCAACCCCACTTGATGAAAATAACTGGTGGTTTCACTTCCTGTTCGGAGTACCGAACGCTGACGTTGAAACAGTCATAGTGAACGGCAATATTGTGATGAAAGACCGGAAAATATTGAGCATAAACGAATCAAAAATATTGACAGAATCGAAAATAATTGCTAAAAATCTCTGGGAGCGGTTCGTAAATGAGTAACATCCTTTACCTTGAATGCGTTACATGCGGGAAGCGGTATGCCCCTTCCAAGATAGACTACACCTGTCCGGCTTGCGGGGACATTGAGGGGACGTTAGAGGTAGTTTACGACCATGAAAGGATAAAGCGGGATTTTACCAAGGAAACTCTTAAAGGGTCAAGGGTGTATTCGCATTGGCGCTATCTGCCTATTTTACCTGTTGATAGACCGGAGCTTATCCCGCCCCTTCGTGTGGGTTTCACTCCACTGTACCATGCTGTTAAGCTAGGCAAGGAATTGGGGCTGAGCGACCTATACTTAAAGGACGAGGGACTGAACCCGAGCGCTTCAATGAAGGACCGCGCATCATCTGTATTCGTGGTCAAAGCGCTTGAGAAAGGGGCAACTTCAGTCACGGCTGCATCGACAGGGAACGCTGCGTCGTCACTGGCGGCTTTTGCCGCTCCCGCGGGGCTGGAAACCAACATCTTCGTGCCGGAAACTGCCCCCAGGGCAAAAGTGGCGCAGCTCCTTGTGTACGGCGCAAACGTGATAATGGTGAAGGGCACCTACGACCAGGCATTCAACCTGTGCAGGGAAGCCGCGGAAACCTGGCGCTGGTATTGCAGGAACACCGCGATAAATCCATACCTTGCCGAGGGCAAAAAGACGGCGGCGCTGGAAATCTGCGAGCAGTTGAACTGGGATGCGCCCGACAGGGTATTCGTCTCGGTTGGCGACGGCTGTGTGATAAGTGGATTATGGAAGGGCTTTCGGGATTTTTACGAACTCGGCTTTATAGACAAGCTGCCGCAAATGGTTGGTGTCCAGGCGGAGGGAGCCGCGCCTTTAGTTAAGGCTTTCAACGAGAATAAACGCTTGACAGAATCAATAATTCCTGACACAATAGCCGACAGCATCTCGGTTGGAACGCCCCGTGACCAGGTTAAAGCCCTGAAAGCGGTGAGAGAATCACACGGCGCGATGGTTCCGGTAAGCGACGACGAGATATTAGATGCGATAAAGGAAATCGCGCAGGGCTCCGGTGTCTTTGGAGAACCGGCTGGAGTCGCCAGCTACGCGGGATTAAAAAAAATGACCGCCCAAGGTTTGATAGACAGCAACGAAAAAATCGTGGTGATGATAACCGGGAACGGTTTGAAGGATATCGACAGCGCGATGAAATCCACGACAGCAAAACCGATCATCGTGGAACCCGATATGAAAAGCCTGGAGAATCAAATTTGATTGACATCTTTATTGTAGCAAGTTTAAGCGTAGAAATTTTAGCAAGAACATTGTAGATGTTCAATAATTGTAGAAACTTTAATCTATCATAAACAAATCCTTGTAGAGGATGAATAAAATTAATGAAATTGATATCGTGAAAATTATACTTTGAATTCAGGAGGGAAACATGATAAATTGGATAAAGAGAAGCAAAGCGACCGCTAACATTTTCGAAGCGATCGGTATGACGCCGCTGACCCGTTTGAACACAATACCGAGGGAGGAGGGAATCGAGGCTAACATTTACGGGAAGCTTGAGTGGTTCAGCCCGACCGGGAGTTTAAAGGACAGGATATATTACAGGATGATAACCGAGGCGATAAAGTGCGGCGATCTGAAGCCCGGTATGGAGATAATCGAAACATCCACCGGGAACGCGGGTATCGCCTGCTCTTTCGTAGGGAAGATGTACGGTTATAAAGTGACAATCGTTATGCCGGAGGGCATGAGCGATGAGAGAAAGAAGCTGATGAGGATGTACGGCGCGGACATCGTTTTCACCCCGGGCGCGGAGAGCGATGTGGACCTCTGCCTCGAGCTGACGAAGAAGATGAAAGCTGAGAACCCTGGTAGATACTGGGAAGTAGGGCAGTACGACAATCCCAACAATATAAAGGCTCATTATGAGGGCACCGGACCGGAGATCTGGGAGCAGACAGAAGGTAAGATAGACGCGTTTGTCGCCACCCAGGGAACAGGAGGCACACTCACCGGTGTTGGTAAATTCCTCAGGGAGCGGAATCCCGAAGTGAAACTCTATGCTGTTGAACCTACCGAAGCTCCCATGTTATCAAAACGGGAGTGGGGCTCCCACCGGATCGAAGGTATCGGTGACGGGTTCGTACCGCGGAACCTCGACCTGTCAATACTGGCGGGAATTATAACTACCACTTCCGACGAGGCTATCGAAATGGGGAAGAAACTCTCCACTACCGAGGGTATCTTCTGCGGCATCTCCTCCGGGAGCAACGTGGCGGCATGTATCAAATTAGCGAAGAAACACCCGGAAATGAAGCACATCGTGACCATGATAAACGATACGGGACAGAGGTACTTCTCAACAGAATTATGCGGTGAGGAGAAGGTCCTCGACATACCGGAACGGGAGCATCCGATGGACGATTATACCATCGCGGAGCTGGACAAATACCAGGATGGATGGGAGATAGTAGGGTAATTAAAGCGAAGAATAACGATTAACGATCAACGATTAACGATTTTTTAAGTTAGAGAAAGAGAGGATAACCACGGACCTGCCAACCGTAGCCTTTTTAATCCTCATAGCTTTAGCGAAGTGGATGGCGAAGGTTGGGACACTGCGAAAAAACATGGAACGCTGATGACGCGGATGATACTGATATTCACAGATAAGAAAATAAATATGATATTTATAAAACAGAAAATTGAATAAAGATTTGAGCTCTTTTAATTTAAATTCTATTAGAACCGGAAGCGATGGACATTCTACGATTCGCTATGCGTAACCGATCAACGTAATACGAACCAAGGAGGTTTAAATGATAACACATACATTCAGGGGACGGGATTTTTTAACGCTTATCGAATATACGAAAGAAGAGGTAGATACAATACTCGATGTCGCGCTGGATTTGAAGAGGAAATTTGCCCTGGGGGAAAAGCACCGTTTGCTCGAGGACAAAACGCTGTTCATGATATTCTACAATCAATCGCTCCGGACCCGCAACAGCTTTGAAGCCGGGATGACCCAGTTGGGGGGTCACGCGCATTTTCTCGACCCGAAGAAGATATATACACCTGCGCTTGAAGGGGAAGAGGAAGCCTATTCTACCGAACGTGTATCTGACGTAGCCAGGGTTCTATCCCGGATGGGACACGGGATCTCTATTCGAATGTACGGCGACCCGGTAGGGTGGGAATACGGAAAGGCGCACCGCATCTTCAGGGAGTTCGCAAAATGGTCGGACATCCCAATCATCAACATGGAGTGCGATAAGTACCATCCCTGTCAGGCGCTCGCAGATGTACTTACTATTAAGGAGAAATATGGTAATGACCTTAGTAAACGCAAATTCGTAATGAGCTGGGCATATTCACCGAGTATCGAGAAACCGCTTTCAGTTCCGCAAAGCGCAATTATCGGCGCAAGTTTCACGAACATCAATATCACGTTAGCGCATCCGAAGGGCTTCGAACTCGACCCCGAAGTGCTTGATTTCGTGAAGAAAAACAGCGAAAATAATGGCGGTACTTTCGAGGTATCTAACGACATGGAAGAGGCTTTCAAGGATGCTGACGTGGTTTATCCAAAGAGCTGGACAAGTCTGGAGAACATACCCCCCAACGTTCCGGAGCCGAGACTGGGTAATACAAAGGAGTTATACGAAGCAAACAAGTCCTGGATCTGCGACAACAATATATTGACAAAATGCAATAATAATGTTATATACATGCACTGTTTGCCGTGCGACAGGGGTTTCGAGGTGACAAACGAAGTAATAGATGGACCGCATTCTGTGGTATTCGACCAGGCGGAGAACAGGTTACACGTTCAGAAAGCCGTGATGGCATTGACAATGTAGAATCAAAATTTTCAGTGACGATAATTTATATACTTAATATATACCCATTATTTTCTCATCCCTTCACTGATATCATATTTTCCCGTTTTATAAGCTTCAAATGCCCTTTTATCCAGCCTGGAATTGGGATAGTAAAGCAATATTAGCAATTCGCAAATGCAGCAATAGAGCCAATCTCACGCCACTTCGGGATAATTTGTCAGATTCTGACATCCTATTTCTTTAATAACTTTCTGATCGTTGGAGAAATCAGGAAGAACAGCTATAAAAAGGGGAAAAAGCATAAAAAAACCTAAAAATACTACTTAGTTTTCTCGTAATCCTATATCAAATAAGGAATTGGGAGCAAGAACCCACTCTATTTTTAATTCTTGACATGCATCCATTATTATCATATACTTGTTCTGTACTTGAGAGAGAAGAATTAAAAAATGAAAAAGTATATGAAATAACATTAATCATTTGTAATAAGGAAGGTAAGACTTCAATGAGAACAAGAGTAATTATTTTGACCTGTTTGGTGGTTGGTTTATCCATTCTGGGTTTAATTGTTTCGTGCAACAAGACTATGCCTACGGAGACACAGGACCAGCTTGGCGATGTGTCGCCTTATTTAGGAAAAGCAATACCAACGCCCAAGGATGGTGATTTAACGCTAGGAGGAAGAGCCGGTACAACATTACTTGCTGAGGTTACAGCGGAATGTATGCGTGATTATGATTGGACAATAGAGAAAACCATGGAACCTTCAGTAGTTACGATAGCTGAAGGCGAATTCGCAACTGTAGATGTTACTGTAAACGTCACCAGGACTTTAACGGAATCGATTGATGGTATTGTATGCGCAGAAAATGGTGGAGAGAGAGCGACGGAAGGATTTCATATCGAGGTGACTGTACTTTGCAGGACAGTTGGTGTAGGCGGCGCATACGAACCTTGCTTCGGACCATACGTGGTCGATGTGAGTTCAAACCCGATCCTCGATCCCGGCGAGTCTGACTGTTATGCTTACAGCGTCCCAATGGCTTTCGACGATGGGAAGACCTATAAAGTAAACGCGGATGTTACCATTCTGAACCATTCCGGCCGCCTTGGTGAGCCTTTTGGACCTCACCCGGACTCCGAGTCGTTCCACGCTTGTGAGATTACTGACCTTACTGCTACAGTGACTGATGAATGTGGTGGTTTGGAAGGCTTCACATGCACCGTTGAGCCGGAATTCATTATCTTTGATGATGAAGGAACCGGAACTTTTAGTTTAAAGCTGTTCAACGAATCTGCAGAATGCGGATTGTGGCTTGAATACATGAATACTGCTGTTCTCGAAGAAGGGGATAGCTATTCATCTCGCATCGGGAGGGCTAATTTATCTACCTATACCGGCGACTGCACTGGAGGGGAAGGCTGCACGTACACCCAGGGTTACTGGAAAACTCATCCATTAGATTGGCCAGTAACTAATCTAACACTGGGAACGGTTTACTATGATCAGGCTCAGCTTCTCGATATTTTTCATCGATCAGTTCACGGCAATGGTTTAGTTTCCTTAGCTCACCAGCTGATAGCAGCGAAGTTAAACGTTGCAAATGGGGCAGACGGTTCCTGTGTTATTGATGCTATTGCTGATGCTGATGCTCTCATAGGTGAACTATTAATTCCCCCTGTTGGTGATGGATACCTGGAAACCTGGGTTACCGATCCAACTGCTAACATCCTGGATGATTACAACAACGGGATAATCGGTCCGGGGCACTGCGACTAAAACCTGATTTTTGTTTGTTTGTGTTGTGAGGGGAGACTTCTGTCTCCCCTTTTTTTTCCTTCTCTTTCAACTCCCAACAAGTAATTAAGCCCGGGTCTGCGGGTATCCATTCTATTATCCATCCTCTACAAGGATGTTTTTATTTTAGTTATCGTTATGCTACAATTATCGGACTTCTACAAAGTCCTTCTGGAAAATTAAACCGGTCCACAAACCCCAATGTTTTTTTGGGGGTGAACTCATAATGCTACAATTATTAACCATCTACGATGGTTTGATTTCTACAAAGTCCTGCTGGAAATTATAGCCTATCCATAAAATCTTATTTTTCCAAGATGCTTACATTCGCAATTTCGCAGTTACCTGATTTCCTAATTTTTCGTGTCTTCCCTATTTATCCCGGGTCTCCGGATTCCCGGATCCCCTTAATAGCAATCTGTTATTCTTTGAATTCTTAAGAAATATGGTTACGGCAAAAACAACCTCGCCTGGAGCTCGATCTCGATTCTGAGGGGGTCATAAGATGACGAGTGGGTTGGAGCTACAAACTCAAGCCATAGATTATCGGTTTCACCCGGGAGAATTCCAAATCCGAGGGAACCATATATGATATCAGTTGCCCATTGTACCGAGCCGCCAACCATATCGGTCGTTGGCACGTACACCTCGGGAGGTAGTATATTATCATTGAAAATAGCATGAAGGCTGAAGGTATCCACCCCGCTTATGGAGTAGCCTGGAATCCACGCGATAGTATCCCCGGCGGCAGTATCAACCACGGTCAAAAACCTGAGCCCGAGGTCAATAGAAGAAGTGCCGCAGTTCTCAATTATCAGCACCTCTGAGGAATCCATGCTCCTCGTATTACCGGGAGCGATAGTATCCAGAACCCAGACGTTCCGCACCATGCATATCCCTAACACGGACGTTGTTGAATCCCCAATTTGAAGTGTGTAGTCACCGCACGCGCTTCCGAATCCATCTACCACCACATAATAAGTTCCTGACGGTATGCTAACCGTAACCTCTGACTGCAGACCACAGTAATCGTCATTATAACCCACATCGGTGGAACAGCATGATGTTCCGATACCGATCTTAGTATCGTAAGCGGATCCGCACAGGGAGAATATCCACAAGCCGGAATCTGGAATAAAGACCTCGTAGATATGGTCTTCGCCTCCCATCCATGGGCTTCCGGGATTACAATCGTTACCCGCACCACATGTATTACTATCCCAGACACCCGGCGCTGTTACCACGAAGTCAGGCATACATACTTTATAGATATCGAGGACGTAATTACCGCAATCGGTGGGGCTGAAGCTTTCTATTGTAACGTAATAAGTTCCCGCGGGGATCGAAGCAGCCAATTGTGAAGGACCGGATGTGTACCCGCAGCCGTCGTCATCGAATCCGATTTCATCCCCACAGCAAGTTGTGCCGATGTATATGTAAGAGTTAAAAGCGGGATCGGAGGAACATAGCGAAAATTCCCATACCCCCGGTTCGGGAATATCGATTTCGTAGATATAGTCTTCCGATTCACGAAGGTAACAATCATTAATTGCCCCACAAGTATTTCCGACCCAGGTTCCGGGAGCTTCTGCGCTCAAATCCGGAATACAGGTGTATATTGCAGCCGTATCGATGGAAAGATCGAAATCCGGAATACAATAAGGCGCGGGATAATTATCGATCATAATATAGTAACTGCCCGGAGAAAGAGTGAGTCGCCTTATACCATAGGCGTAACCTGCATCACTCGCGCTGAACGCGATGCAGAAACTATCCAGGGGGCACCCGTCATCGATGAGTATGCCGCTCCATCCGGTTCCCTTCGGGTCGAGAATTATATCGACGGTTATCGTTTCCGTTACCGTGACTTCATATATGATATCCTCGCCGCCATCATACGAGCCGAGGCAGGTGGAACTGTAATCGTTGTACCTGCAGCAGGTGGTTTGATCCGAGTCCAGGTAGGGGATATCCGCGGGTAAGGTAATTGTCAGCGGGTAATCGCAGTTGTCGCCAACTTCTGGCTTTCTGGATATCTCCAGTGTATATTCACCGCAGGCATGATCATTTCCGTCCACAGTCACGTAGTATATTCCCGCAGCCAGTGTATCCGTGATTTGTGACTGTGTACTATCGATGCCGCAGTCGAAATCATCGTTATAGCCGATATCGTACGAACAGCATGCTGTACCGAGCCCCATTTTCGTATCGTAGCTGGAGCCGCATAGGGAGAAGGTCCAGATGCCGTCGCACGGGAGAGTCACTTCATATACGAGGTCTTCCGCGTCGAGCCCGGGCATATCGCAATCGTCGCCGCCTATGCAAGTATTCGAATTCCATGTACCCGGCGCGGTAACGGTGAAATCAGGCGCGAGGACCGTGTCGATAGTGAGATCGAAGTCCGGAATGCAGGTAGGCGGAGGCCAGGAATCTATCATGATGTAATAAGCGCCGGGAGCGAGGGTAAGACCCGTGATGCCATGAGAGCTGCCCCTGATATTCGTGCTGGATTCAATGCAGTATATGCCTTCCGGGCAAACGCCGTTGATAAGTATTCCTGTAAAAGCAGTCCGTTTTGGATTCAAGGTGATATCGACGGTTACTTCCTCTGTCACTGTCACTTCGTAGATAATATCCTCACCGGTATCGAAGAAACCGAGGCAGGTAAAGTAGTAATCGTTATATCTGCAGCATGTAGTCTGGTGAGCATCGATGTATGGCGCATCTTCAGGCAGATTTATGCGAATTGGATTATCGCAGTTATCCCCGGGATCAGGCGTTCTGTAAATTTCCAGGACGTAGTCTCCGCAGGCGGAATCATTACCATCCACGGTTACATAATATAAGCCGGCTGGAAGAGTATCTGTGAATTGGGATTGTGTGCTATCGATGCCGCAATCAAAATCATCGTTGTATCCCACATCGGTTGAGCAGCTCATAGTTCCGACGCCGATCTTGGTATCGAAGCTTGAATTACACAAAGAGAATGTCCAGATTCCGGGGCACGACAGGAACACCTCGTAGATATGGTCTTCCGAATCGAGCCCGGGTATATCGCAATCGTCACCCGCGCCACATGTGGATGAATCCCATGCGCCGGGGGCTGTAACAAAGATATCGGGGATGCAATCTGCGAAAGCGGCAGTAATACCGATTGCTTGTAAAATAATCCAGATTATGCTAATTATTTTGATATATTTCTGCATTGTTTCCAGCCTTATTTAAAATATATTTAATTAGGAGTAAATGACAACGCTTTTGTTCATAATAGTTATTAATTGCGGCAGCAAAGTCATCCACGAGTTAAAACTCGTGACAATCCAGCTAAAACGCTTTGCAATTCAGCTAAAACTCGTGGCAACTTAATCAAAACTTATGGCAATTTAGGTGCAAATTCTGTTAAAACCTATTGAAGTCCACTTAAACGTGCTGATTTTGTAAACGGGTCTTAATTATATACTTTAAAGTATAATACCAAAGAGTATATTATTTATCCTGTTA
The DNA here is from genome assembly GCA_016935765.1 of bacterium. Taxonomy (GTDB): domain Bacteria; phylum UBP14; class UBA6098; order JAFGQG01; family JAFGQG01; genus JAFGQG01. The sequence goes on along the minus strand of JAFGQG010000005.1, from coordinate 9,741 downwards.
ATTATTCCCCTACTCTTCCGGCTCAACAACCGTTCCCATGAACAGAACAGTGCCGGTCTGGCTGTCAGTTATCGCGAAGAAGAACGGGCGGTCCACCACCATCAAGAAACTGGGGCTTTCCGATTCCGCCGCCATCATAACCATCGTAACTGCTGCCGCTTCAGTGCCCTCTTCATTGACCTTCACGAAAGTTTTGTGCTTTACTTCTTTGATGAAGACGTTCCCCTCGGGACAGGAGCGCACCATCTCAGTGAAATCCGCTTCGCTTGAACTAAAAGCAACACCCATACCCAAAGCTATCAATGCATTATTTAAGCCTATCTCATACTCCATCTGAAAACGCGGAAGTTTAATTGTCCCTTCCATTATACGAAACTGCGAAATCCAGCCCTCCCAGTTTTCAAATGAAAGTTCCTTCAAAAACCCGTTTAAACCGGACTTCTCGCCTGGCAAGAAAACATACATGCCAAGCCTCTTATTATCTCCATAAGGAAGCCTGATAGCCTGGAACTTATCATTCTCAAAATACTTGTATTCTCCATGTTGAGACATCATCGGGCGCTCTATGGTCGAACCGTCAAGCAGATGGAAAGGTTTATCTGCCGTTAAATCCTTATCGAACTCCTCCGTCCAGCTCCCCTTAAAATATATCGCATTAATAAGATACAATATTGCCAGCGGGTCTATTGTATCGATTATCTTTTTTATCTTATGCTGAGTGTTCTCATCCACCCAGTTATTTATTTCCCGGGGAGCGGCTGGATCACCGAAATCAAGAGTTATGACTTTCGCCTGGTAAAATTCCTCGTTCCTATCCATGAATTCGGGCACAAAGGCTATCCCCTTCTTAGCCCATAATGAGTTAGCGATATTCAACTGTACCTTTGGGTCCGTTTTTTCCAGGGCTTCCTTCAGGGACAGGTTCATACTGTTCAGATCGTCGAGTTCAATCCCACTGTACTCCAGGGCTTCCTGCATAGCGATTTTGGTTTCGGTATTAGCGCCATTGTATGTCATTGAAAGCGCGATAGATACGCTATAGGGAGAGATAAACGTATTCTTGTCGATGTCCTTCTTTAGAATTTCATTGTACAGCTTGAATCCAAATCTGCTATTTGCGTTTACCATGCTTTTCACCTCGATATTTTCTTCTCCTGTTGTTTGACAAATAAGTGGTTTGATCAAAAAACCCAATACTAAAAATACACTCAATAACAAAACAACCGCAAAGATATTTTTTCTCATCCTCATCTCCTTGTCTATGTTTTTATTAGTTAAGCGGTTTATTAACTTATGTTATTTTCTCATCCACTTCATATTTAGGAATTATAACGAGGTACAATATACCCCAAATTATCAATCCGATGACACTTAAAGCCGCGCCAACAACGAACGACATCCTGTACGCGAAAACTTCTGGTTTGCCAGCTTTTATCAGCAGGTCGATTAGCGGACCCGCAATAAAAGTTGCGGCTAAACCCCAACTCAAAAACAAGGTCGCATTATACACTCCGAACAAACGCGCTCTCCTTTCGGGAGGAATAAGGTGGGATGCAAGCGCATAAGAGGCAGCCAGCGTAATAACGTGCGAAGCTCCCCGCACGAAATTGCTTACGTAAATTATGCTGAGATGATTCGCAAGGGCAAAGACCACCAGTGACAAAGCCGAAGCTCCAGTTCCCAGCAGCAGCGAACAGCCATTTCCTATTTTCCTGCCCAGCCATCCAACAGCAAAGCCGATTATTATTACTGCTGCAGATTGTGTGTTAACGATATAACTTAGAGTTTTGCTCGACACTCCGAAACCCGAGTCGAGTACCAGGTATTGAGGGAAAATAACCGCTATAGTGTTCCTCCCGAAGTTTATGAAAATCATAGCAGCGATGAATATATAGAAAATTTTCAGTGGATATTGCTGTCCTGCATTAATATCCATATCATTCCCGCCAGTACCCTTTTTGATACCTCCTTCCGGCATGAACAGCATGGGGATGGTCGAGATAAACATAACACCCGCCGCGACAAAGAAGAGTGGACCTTCGTAGAAACCCCAGCCTTCGAACCTGTGGTTGAGGAGATCGTACAGCATTCCCCCAATGAGGACGCCGAGTATCCTGCCTATCCCACCGATGCTTTGCAGCTTTCCCTGGATAGCGTTACGGTCCTTTTGCGGATAGAGATCGGAGATGAGCGCGCTCCACCCAATGTTGGACATCGACCAGAATATCTCAACAACCGAAAGCCCGATGATAATGATGTAACCGGCTGCCCTGAGGCTGTCAGTCTGACGGTGAAGATACCAGACAATTAAAGAACCGGCGCCGGCAGCGATTTCGCCGATTATTATCAGCGTGCGCCGAACTTGCTTCCTATCGGATATAGTGCCCCACACAAACATCTGAAATATAACACTTAAAACCATGGGTATCGACGCGAACAGCGTCGTTTCCGTTACGGTCAGATGCAGGTAGTACCTTAGATATATGGAGAGAAAAGTGTAGAATAATCCCCGCCTGAACATCGCAAGTACCTGGAAAGAAGAAAGCCCGAAGAAGATCTGGGTTTTATTTTTAAACCTTCTGATCGAAATAACTCACTCCTGTCCTTTTTTTGTACTAAACCCTTTTGAAGATGCAAATCCTATCATAACCGTTGTAATCCTTCACAAATTCAATATCATCGTAATGTTTATTTCCTTCGAAAAGGTTTTCAAGTTCATGCCTCTGATCATAGCCGATTTCCAATATCAGGCAACCCCCACTCTTGAGGAATACCGGCGCTTCACTCATTATCTCTCTTATACATTTCAAGCCATCAGGACCGCCATCAAGGGCTATTTGCGGATCGTAGTCTTTGACTTCCGGAGTTAAGCCCGGGATATCATCCCTGCGGATGTAAGGAGGATTCGAAACCACGATACTAACTTCGCCCTCAATCCCCAGGTCACGCAGGGGCTCGAACCAATGCCCCTGATAGAATGATATACGGTCTTCCACACCATTCAATTCCGCATTCTGCGTGGCATTCGTTATAGCCTCACCTGAAATATCAGTCGCAATTATCTCCTCCGCCGCTCCATCCTTTGCAAGCGCGCAGGCAATCGCGCCAGAACCAGTTCCTAATTCGAGTATTTTACCTGCAGCTAAATCATTGATATCTTTCAAAATGGATATGGTATTTTCCACGAGCAGCTCGGTCTCCGGACGAGGCACAAAAACCCCTCGATTTATCCTTAATTCAACATTATAAAATTCCACTTTCGAGAGGAGGTACGCAAGGGGAATTCTCTTTTTTCGCTCCGCGATAATGCCGGTTATTCTCTCCGAGTCTTCTTGCTCCAGGGCATCCTGAAAGTGCAAATATACCTGTGGAATCTGCAGTTTCAGGACGTCCGAAAAAACCAGCTCAACTTCCTTTGTAGAATTAGGTATCCCCGCCTCATTAAGCGCAGAAACGCATTCTGCAAACATTGTGCGGATTGGAAATTTATTGTTCAGGGTTTCGATCAGGTTCTTGTCTCGATTACGCGTAATTTTTTTCTGATGCTGTTTAAATTGACCGCATCCGGATGATCCATCAGGATGGTATTGTACGCCTCCGCCGCCCTCGCATAATCTTCCTGCTCGAAGAAGATATCGCCTTTCAGCTCCAGTGCGATCGGCGTGAAATAACTGTCAGGAAATTTCCTTTGAACTTCATCCAGGTATTTGAGTGACTGCTTGTAATCACCCAATTCGTAGGCAACTTCTCCGGCAAACCAATTCAAATAATCCTCAAACTGGAATTCCGTCCCGGACTTCAGTAAATCCTGAACCTTCTGATAGCAGTCTTCGTATTTCCCGATCTTGCTGAGGTATATCATTTCTGTAATCTCGCCAAACTGTTCATTTTCTTCATCCTGGGTTAGCATCAAGTAGTTCAGAGCATCATTTATGTAGAAACTCTCCGGATAGTTCATTATCAATTTAGAGAAGTATTCCCCTGATTTTTTAAAATCATTGGTCAGGAAATAAACCTCTGCCAGTTTAAACAGCACGAGGTCGTTTTCAAAGCTCTGTGTGTTAACAAGTTTTATCAGGAAATTATATACTTCGTCAACATTTCCAAGTCTGTAGAGGGCATTCACATACTCCTTGATACCCTCCTCCATAATTGGGTTGCCGGGGAATTCCTCAACCACTTTTTTGAAAAATTGCGTTCCTTTGTCTATATCTTCATAATCATAAAAGTGTATCTTCCCGATCTGCAGGTATGCTTTGGCGCAAACGGCTGGTGGACACGTCTCGATTATCTCGTTGTAAATCCCTATCGCTTCTTCATATCTTTCCAATCCCCTGAGGGCTTCCCCTTTTGTAAATTTCGCCTCAACCTGCATGAACGGTTCCCCCTTTTCTATCAGGTAATCTGCGGCGCGCAGGGCAATTTTATACTCCTTTGCCGCCAGGGCTTCCTGAGAAAATGAAGGAATGTACTTGAAGCGTTTTTCATACTTCTCTGATTCGATATAGCTTTCGAAAGCCGCCTCGTAATCACCCTTCCTGACCTGTATCTGAGCAAGAAGCGGAAATAGTGTCCTGTCCATGGGACTACCCTTGATCGAACTCTTGAGAACCTTCTCAATTTCGGCAAGCTGATCGATATCCTTGCCCATCGTGGAGATACGCGTTCTTACTTCTCCAATCCGGTCCGGATAGAAATTCAGGTACTCGATATACTCTTGTATGGCTTTTTGGAAATCCTTGTTTATTTCGTACAAAGTACCCAATTCCATTGAGAACGCGCCTTTTTGTGAAACCCCTTTCTTCGCCTTTTCCAGGAATGATATGGCTTCATCTATATATCCCCAGAGCCTGTACCTGCTGGCGATAGAGTTGTACGAGGCTATCGCCTGCGGATCGATATCGACAGCCCTGTTAAAAGCATCGGTCGCCTTCTCTATCTTGCCGAGGTTCAGATAAATACCCCCTAACTCTATCCATAAACCGATGTTCTTGGGAGAGGCAGACAATTGCGCGTTCAGAACATCCACTATTTTATCATATTTCTTCAAAGCGAAATAAGCCGTCTTTAACTGCTCTATCACCCTGATATCATGCGGGTACTTCATCTGCAATTCTTCGAGAAGTTCGATCGCCTCCTCATACTTGTCGAGAAGGATGAACCTCCTTGCCAACTCAAAATCCCTTTCATAAGAAGTAGTCTGCGCAAGAACGAACGTTGAAAACAGCATGAGTAACAGGATATTTGCAATTAGTATTTTCTTCATGGTTTTTTCCTAAGCATTCTATGGGTATATAAAATTTAAGATTTATTCCTTCAGGGTTTTCGCTGATTGATCCAGGTTCTGACCGAGGGCTTTAAAGTAAGCCCTGATCATCGATTCGTATTCACGCGGGTAGGGCTGGTTAAGCGCTCTGATCATCGCCTGCTGGATCAAATTCCTCTGCTCTTCGAGGTTCTCAGGTAATTGGGGCGGTGACTTGCGAACCATATCCTTCCCGGTCTCAGACTGCCTCTTCTTTGTGTAGTTCCTCTTATGAAGCGATTTCTGCGCGTCGAGCATTCTGGACAGGATACGTTCCTGCCTCTCCAACGTCCTATGATCAACGTTCTCCTTGTTGAGGTCATCGATCACTTTCTCCATATCTTCGATTGTATTGTCGAACCGTCCGAGGATGTTCTTGTACTCGCCGTATTCTCTCTGCATTTCTTCGAGTGATTTCTTGACCTGTTCCTGTTCCGCTGCCAGCCTTGCCGCTGCGGCTACCTTGTCAGGATTCATACCACCGGGCTGCATTCCCGCAAGCGGGATGGTCTGCTGGTTCAAACCGCATTGCTTCTGACACATGCTCTCCATCATGCTGAAGAACTGGTCAGCGCCGCTGCATGACGAAGACTGGTTCATCGCGTTCATCGAGCTCATCAAACCCAGCGCAGCCTGGTTGATATGCGCCATTGCGCCCTGCTGGGAAGGAAGCGACTGCTGCCCTCTGCGGTTGGATAACGCCTCCATAGCTTCCTTTATAGAACTCAAGCCCTCGCCAATCGAAGCCCCTACCTGCGGTGAGATCAGGAAAGTCTTGCTCGCAAGTGAATAAACCAGGTTGGCGATCTTGCTCAAACTCTCCTTCAGGTCTATCTCGTTCTGCAGAACCTGTTGGATAGTGCGTTCCTCAAAACCGGAAGATTTCGTAGTATCGAAGTAATCCTCCTGGTTCCTGGAAAGGTGAAGCAGGTCGTAAATCGCTTTTCTCAGCGCTGCCATTATCTCTTCCTTCAACTGTGCGTTCATTTTATTCTGCAGCTTCTGCAGCTCTTCCCGTAATTTAGCAAGGTCCTGCTCCAGTTTCTGACCGCTCTTCTTAGCGCCCTTCTTGTTGCATTGACCCATCATGCTGCACATCTTAGAAGACTGCTGCCCCAGCGAATCGGACGACATCTTGTCAGCCAATTCACCCGCTTCCTTAGACGGCATATCTTTGAATTCCTTCATCTTCTCGGCAAGTTCCTGCAGCTTTTTCTGCATATATTCACTCGAAGAGCCGATATCATCCTGCTTTTTTGAAAGCTCCTGAAGGTCTTCATCAGCAACGTTTTCAAGAGCTTCGTTCACTTCCTGCTGGTTTTCCTCCGCCTTTATCGCCATCTTGATAAGCTCCGATAACTCTCTTTCTATCTGCATTCTCCGCAGTAAAGCCAGCGTGCGGTCAAGCTTCTCCAGCAGCTTGTCCTGGTCCATCTTCAGCTTTTTTATAGCATCCTCGAGAGCCTTGGGATCCATGTTCTTCAGCGCTTCCTGGATCTGGTCCATCGCTTCAAGCATCTCCGGAGTCGCTACCTCCTCCAATATCTTCTGTATCTCCTGCATCTTCTGAAAAATCTCCATCGTAACAAGCTGGTTGCTCTCTATCTTCTCAAGTGTCGTTTCCATATCCTGCGATATCTTCTCTAATTTCTTAGCGACATCCTCCTGCTTTTTCAGCAAATTCTCGAGCTCTTCCTTTCTCTCCCAGTCGATTTCCTGTTCTTTCATCAGCTCCCTGGATATCTGCTCAAGCTGTTCTCTGAGTTTTTCGCCCTCCTTGAAAACCTCTTTGATATCCCGTTCCTGCATATCCTGCTCTTTCGCAATTTCATCCATCACTTCTTCCATAGACGGGAATCTTACAGAATACTTCTTCGATTCTCCTCTCTTTGGACCCCTTAAATCATCGTTGTCATAACCCGCTATCCAGTACGTAACAACATCGTTCGGCAGTAACCCTAGTTTATTCAAACTCCACACGAAGTCCAGGATCACCTTTGATTTGCCGTATTCAGAAAAATCCAGCTTCATCGCGTTCGTATCCTTCGAACCAAGCTTGGTATAGACCAGGTTGAACTTCGAGAAACCATAATCATCCTCAGCCAGGAGCTCGATAGGAACCACCATATCTTCGGTAAGGTCGACATCCTCGCCCGGGTGGATGATTTGAACGATGGGATAGTCATCTGGCTTCATCCTTACCTGATACTCGATGGGATCCGAGTTTTGGTTACCCGAATTATCGACGCATTCGAGGTGGTAGCTTCCATCCTCTCGCACGGCAAAGCCTCCGCTTAGCCTGTTCTCCTGTATAGCCATCTTCTGAGCAGTTGAATCAGAAAAAACCAGCTTCGCCTCACGCAGCTTCTTGTTCGAAAGCGCTTCTATCTTTATCTTAGTCCCGTAAAGCGCGTCGATGTTTCCATCGTTCTGCTCAACTAACTGGGTTCCCAAACCGGTGTAGCCCGGATAGGTATATGTTACCTTGATGTCGATTATTCTGGGGTTATCGATGACAGTTACTTTGAAACTGGAGCTCGTAAAATCGCCCCCTTCCACGTAATACTCGAACGAGTGGCGTACATCCTTGAATTCATAAACGAACTCGTCCCTGTCTTCTTCCTTCTGCATGGGGAAATTTACGGGTGATCCCTGTTCCAATTTACGGTATATCTCGACTTCGTCCGGTACTATTCCCAGCGCTTTAGCCGTGACAACCACATCCGAATACTTGACAGTCTCGTAATTTCCTGGTATAATGGAAAGCACTGTCTCAGTTGGTCTGGAGATATGCTCGAACGGGTGCATCATTCGAAACCAGCCATCGTGGTAGAAGGATGGAGCAAGGGTCATCAAACCAAGCGTGATTATAACGAGAATGGACAGGTACCGCCCGGTTTTTCTTATGGCTTTCTTTGGAAAAAGCCTCCTGTGATCCAGGTCTTTAGCTCGATCGTAGGCTTTTTGTGAGAATATGTCGATGAGGTTCGTCGAATATCCCAAATTCGATCCCCTGTCTTTGAGAAGGTCCCATGAAGCGACCAGCCTTGTTTCTAATTCAGGGTAGTTCTTCTCGTACAGGATGGCTGCTTCCCTGTTGGAAACCCTTCGTATTGATGGTCTGATCGCAAACCAAGCTAAAAGAAAAATACCCAGGGTTATCCAGGCGAAGAACAGTATCGCTCTCGTGCTTTCAGTTACGAAGAAAAGTGCGTTTCCAAGTAGTATCAACAAACCGGCAAGCCAGAATACCGCCAGGAATAATATGGTACCGTGGGCAGTTCTCATCCTGGATACGTACTTACCCGCGTTCGAAAGCAATTTTGATAATTTTTGCCAGGAGCTTCCCGGCAAATTTTTGAGTTCTTCTTCCATAGTGTTTAGTGAGTTAATGAATAGACAATTACGTTAGTACCCATTTTCAGGGCTGCTTCTCTCTTATCCGGGGGATCGTTATGGACCGGTTGGTCCTCCCATCCATCGCCAAGATCACATTCGTAGGAATAGAACGCTACCAGGCGGTCTTCGTAAAAAATTCCGAATCCCTGCGCTGGTTTACCGTCGTGCTTGTGAATCTTGGGTAATCCCGCTGGAAAATCATAGAAGCAGTGATATATGTCATGAGAAAATGGTATTTCGATCAGTTCCTGGTCCGGGAATACCCTTTTCATCTCCCTCCTGAACGACTGGTCCATACCGTAGTTATCGTCGGCATGCAGAAAGCCTCCATTTGTGAGAAATGTTCTCAGCCTCTCGACTTCCTCATCGGTGAATTTAATGTTTCCGTGCCCTGAAATATAGAGGTAGGGGTAGTCGAAGAGCTCTTCATCGGTGAGTTCGACATATTTCCCGATGTCGATAGCAGGGATCCCGGCGTTCTCACGGGCGTACTCGATGAGGTTGGGCAGGGATGACGGGTCGCAATACCAGTCACCGCCGCCTGAGTACTTGATTCGTGCGATCGTGAAGAAGTTCGGGTGCAGCATCCCCTCCTGCGCGACCAATTCAGTAAAAACGAATACTAAAAGCGCAATTATGATTATTTGTGAGATTCCTTTTTTCATTGTCATCATATTCTATTAGTTACTAAATTTCTATTACTCTTTTAAAATAAATAAACTAAAAGTAAAGTCAAGTTGGAAATTGGGGAATTCTGGGAAGAGAAATATACACCTGGTTTTTTTTCGAGGTTGCTTATGTTCATTCCCCTCGACAACAAACAACACAACACTGTCATCCAGAGCGATAATATCAAAGCAATTAATGAAACATTATGATTGTTCTCATGTATATCGAACCTATGTGATTATTTTCGCGTGGGATCTTACTCCAGATGGTATTTTGCCTCATCAAGTGCTGTTGTTGGAATAAGATCCTTCACAAGATTGAGTCTGTTAAAAATGAGTTTGATAGTAGCTTATATATACTTCTCCTTT
>JAFGQG010000028.1 GCA_016935765.1 bacterium | reverse complement strand
TTCGGCATAATCTTACCTCCTTTTATTAACTTCTTATTTCATTACACATTGTTCGGTTACTTTAAATTTCTTTAAATTTTATAACAATCATCTCCAACACAAGATAAACCTGAAATGTGCCTGTAAAGGTCAAAAAATTTGACCGAATCTACACAAAAGTCACCATACTTATACGGAGTACACCTCTCAGACCAGGCAAATACATTCTTAGCTTTCTTACTTTCCTGAAAGGCATTCTCGGATAAAGTTTATTTATCCCTCTGAAGGTCGATAACTTAAAGCCAAATAAAACCTCTCTATTTTATTATACACATCTTTGATAAAATACGGAATTTTTGTGATTACATCCCAATAGGTTTCATGCTCCTATAGATACTCTCTTCATAAGAATCAACCCTCAAGTCCCCTTAACAATAATATTTACAGGATTGTAGCTTTCTTCATTTTCAACTCTCTGAGTCAGCTTTCTTATTGCTGTATCACGCCATCAAAAATAATTTACAATTTCCTTAATTAGGGTATAACCATCGTATTGGTTTGTTTGATAGATCTTTATCTTCTTTTTACTGGTTTATTGAAACATTTTCTCTATGGACGATCTGGTGATAGAGGGCATAAGATAATAAAAAAAAATCGCAGTAACATTACATGGTACTCCGGGGAATTGGATATATAGTGGTATAGCCATGAAGTGAATAAAGTACTAAAAACTGATATTTCAAGACCTGATTCTTTTAAGGTTACTCTATTTATACGTCGTTCGGCGGGTAGTGCGTCATTGACATACAGGTGAGAAAGCAGTAAATTTTTTGATCCTATCTCGACAGTCAACCAAAGTACTCAGGATATTATTTGACAAACTATCGAGATAGGGATAGTATTATTAATACTATGTCGAGTGGACGTCAAAAGGATGAGCCAATGAAAGTAAATGAGTTCCTGTTACGGCATGCCGTGTTTACGTTGGATGAATTGGACAGCTTTCTGTCCGCCAGAGGATCCTTAAAGCCGAACACTCGCAAGTCAATCCTGGCTTACCATCGCAACCAGGGAAGAATCATACCGATCCGCCGCGGGCTATATGCAACCGTTCCGTTGGGGAGCGATCCGGCATCGAGTCCAGTTGATCCTTATCTCGTTGCTGCAAAAATGAGCGAGGACGCGGTCCTAGCATACCACACGGCTTTGGAATTCCACGGAAAGGCATACTCAGTCTACACAAGGTTGTATTATGTATCCGCACGTAAATCACTTCCGTTAAAGTTTCAATCTCATGAGTTCACACGAGTTCCCGTGTCGCATCTCCTTCGGGAGAAGGGCAAAGAGATGTTCGGGGTCGCCAGGCACAAACGTTCCGGTGTAGAACTCAGGGTAACCAACCTCGAAAGAACTTTTGTCGACGTACTTGACCGACCGGACTTGACGGGTAGTTGGGAAGAGATATGGCGATCCCTGGAATCGGTTGAGTTCTTTGACCTGGATCAGGTCATCGAATACGTTCTGCTGTTGGAGAATGCGACCACCGCCGCAAAGGTGGGTTTCTTTCTGGAACAGCACAAGGAAACCTTGATGGCCGACAATGCCCACTTGAATACACTGCGAACCCTTCGCCCCCGCCAACCTCACTATTTTGTACGTGGAAAGCGAAAGGACTGTCAGTGGGTAAAGGAATGGAACCTGCTAATCCCAGTCGAAATTCTGAACAGATCATGGGGGGAGGTGCTATGAAATTCTCGTCGTCGGAAGTATGGCAGGCAGTCGAAGCTACCGGCTTCAAAGCCGATATGATCGAGAAGGTACTCCACCTTCTGAATCTATTAAATTCCCTGAACTCTCACCCATTTCTCAAGGGCAAATGGGTTTTGAAAGGTGGAACAGTCTTGAATATGTTTATTCTTGACCTCCCCAGATTATCTGTAGATATCGACCTCAATTACATCGGGGCGCTGGATCGCGATGTAATGCTGTCGGAAAGACCCAAGATCGAACAGGCGGCACAGGCGGTTTTTTCCCGAGAAGGGTTCACCACCAAGAAAGTCCCGGAGGAATACGCGGGCGGCAAATGGAGATTAGGCTACCAGAGCTTCACAGGGCAATCCGGCAACCTCGAGGTTGACATGAATTTCATGTTTAGACAGCCACTCTGGGATATTCAGTCCTACGATTCTCATACGATCGGAGACTTCCAAGCCAAGGATATTCCAGTTCTCGATATTCATGAACTGGCTGCCGGCAAACTAGCGGCTCTAATGGCTCGCGGTCAAGCAAGGGATTTATTCGACTGTCACCGGATTCTCAGTATGGACAATCTGAGAAATGACCGGCTCCGGGTAGCATTCGTCATTTACGGTGGTATGAACCGCAAAGACTGGAGAACTGTTTCAATCGGGAACATAGATTTCGATATGACAGAACTAACTAGGTTACTCATTCCTACTCTACACTTTTCTGAAACGAAGGAGCCGGTGTCTCCGACCGAATACGGGACACGCCTTGTAAGGGAATGCCGAGAAGGTCTATCAGCGGTGCTTCCTTTCACGGACTCCGAGCGTACGTTCTTGGACTTGCTGCTGGACCGAGGGGTGATTGACCCCACGCTCTTGACCACCGATGAATCTCTTCAGCAGCGCATTCAACGCCAGCCGCTTCTCGAATGGAAGGTTCTCAACGTTCGACATCACAAACTGTGAATTTGTGAAGCCTGATCCTAATGTTTTTTTTCATAAGAATCAAAAAATAAATCAAAGATTCCCCTTTTAATTCAATGCTGCGTCTATCACGCAATATAAACCTTCTCCTGCTCTGGTAGGCACAAAGCATTGATTGCAATAAATACAGGTTGCTTTTCTGGTATC
>JAFGQG010000027.1 GCA_016935765.1 bacterium | reverse complement strand
CACTTGACAAATATCCATTTTTATCTTATAATTTCATATAAAAGTGATAATTCTGTAAATGTTAAAGAAATTTTGAACTAAACCAGGCTAAAAAAAATAAAGGAATAGAAAGGAGATCCATAAATACATTAATCCTGTTGAGATTATCCATTTCCGAGATTTTGCAGGCTTTCAAGGTTCAATTTACAGGTTATTAATTTATCACATATTTATGATTTAAATTTAAAATGAATTTAAAGAAAAGCAAAGGAAAAGATTATAATACTTTAAAATTCTTTTTGGGTGTCTTGATTAATACTCATTTTTTTTCTTGACAGGTTTGGAAAAAAGTAGTTATATTTAATCTGATAATAATGGTGACATTATAATTTTAATAAAAACTTAGTAATTCAGACAAAAAAATGACCAATACTATAAGAGAACTTAACCGTTTATTTGTGAGTAACGCTCCTTTTCATCAGAAGAGTGATGAGTTGATTGAAATTGTATGTGATACTCTGCGGGTGATCAAGCTTGATGAGATAAAGCATGATGATCTTTGTTTATATTTACTTGACATGTCGAATTACAAGATCAAGCTCTCAGCGCGCACCCTGGTGATAGTACCTAATCCTGATATATGCGAGGGTGATGAGGTAAAGTTCATCGTGAACGAAGTGAAGCGTATCATCAATCTCGGTTTCAGGTCTTTCTCAGGAACAACGCAAGGGAACCAAACCAGCATTCCGGATAATTTCATAGACCAGATAACGTTCATACTTCATTTTAACCATGACAGGACGTTCAGCTTTCTTCAGGATGATCCGTTATACAACATAGTTGCCATGGGGCAGAAGGAGATCGAATCGTTCGTGCATAGTGAGTTTCCCCGCAGGATGTTCATTAAAGCGATAAAGGACCGTTTGAGTTTAACGAGAATATCGGCTTTCAGGTATTTGGGACCAGTTGGAGATGAGATGTTCTATGGTCGTAAGCTGGAGATAAACAAGATTTTGAGTTCGGACAGAAGCTTTGCGGTAGTTGGCTCTCGAGGTATCGGTAAGACTTCCCTTATTCAACACCTATATCGGCTTATTCAGAAGGAATATTCACTGATCCGTGGAGAGAAATGGGGGAAACCGGTTATCTTCTTCAACTGCTTGAATATCACTGATGTTTCCGTTGTTGCTGAAGCAATAGTGAGGGAGATCAGTAACGACACATCGGACATTTTGCACAAAACGAACTTCAGCTTGAGGGATTTTTTCAAAAAGATGTACGAATGGCATGGATGCAGGATCATCATATTCCTTGATGAAGTCGATGCATTAGTACCGACACCTTCTGGCAAGAAGTTCTTCAGCGAGATAAACGCGGCGTGCGACCAGGGGTTTCTAAGGGTTATTCTCAGCGGCTACAGAGACCTCTTAAAAGACGTCGTAAATAGGGAGGGCTCATTTTTTAACTTCCTGGAGACGATAAGGCTGAAAGAGCTGGAGGAAAGAGATGCTAAGAATCTGATACTTGAACCAATGGAGGAGCTGGGGATTTCATTTAAAGAGAAGACGGAGGTCATCGACCATCTTCTCATTTATTCAGGGTGCTATCCAAGGATATTGCAATTCTATTGCCAGAATTTGATAGAGCATCTTGAAAAAGAGAATAAATCTGTCATTTCCATGGATGATGTTATAACCATTGAGAAGTCCAAGAATATGGTGAATCATCTGGTCGACATCTTCATGTCGAGCGCGGATAAGTTGGATCAACTGTTCGTGTTCTCCGCGTTATCCCTGCCCCGTAAGTTCACTATTGAGCAGCTCCATGAGAAAATTAGAGTTGATTTTTCTGAAAAAGGTCTGCCTATCAATCTGTACATGGTTGACCAGGGGATAGAGCAATTGGAACTATCGAATATTATTGAGCGAAAAGGGAACGAGATAAATTTTTCTTACATTATCTTACCCAAGCTTCTTAATGAATATGTGGATGTACAATACAGGTCGGAGTTGCTTATGAACGATTTTGAAGTTGTTTCTAAGTTAAAGGAGTCAACCTGATGGAACTTTCAGTTGGCTTTTTCCATTTAAAGCGGAACACTGAATTAGTTGACAGTGTTTGCGCCAGCCTGATAGAGGGGAAATACTGGGCGGTGCTCGGTCCGAGGTTTTTTGGGAAAGCCGCGTTTTTAAGGCAGATAGAAGACAGACTGCAGAATGAACCGGGTTTGAAATGCCTCTTCGTAAACCTGCGTAAATACGCCGCGCTAAATCGACACGAGTATTATCAGCAGATGTACAAGGATATAACTGGCGAATTATCGATTGAGCCCGTAGATATTCCTCGTATTACCACCAGGGGAATTTTCGAGGATGTCCTGAATAAAATGCCTTCAAGATTGATCCTTCTCTTCAGCGGGATCGAGTCGCTAAACGAGGACCTTGCGAGGGAATTACTGCTGAATCTCAGGCGGTTCTACGACCAGCGGAACCTTAACTCCTCTTTTCGCAACCTGGGCGCAGTTGTTTCGGGCTCGGTCAATTTGCAGAGGCTATCCCGCGGACAGGGTTCGCCATTCAATATTGCGGAACTTATCTTCATTAAACCTCTTTCCGAGGAAGAGACCTTGAAATTTATAGAAACCCTTGGTAAAGGTTTCCTTTCAATTGATAAGAAAAAGTATTTATATCGGCTTACCAGGGGTCATCCATACTTGATCGAAGCTATTTTAAACCTGATGGTAGAGGATGGCGTAGATGGAGCTGTAGATGCTATCATCAGCATGGGAATTGATACTCCGTGTTTTGAAACTATCGTTAAGAACCTGGAAAGATCAAGGGAAACTTTCAGAACCTTCAAGGAAATAATATTTAATAAACAACCAAAACTATCGGATGCCAGTTTACCCACCGAACCTGAGATCACAGGTCTATTTATCGTTAACGAGAATTACACTTATGAGATATTAAACGAAATTTTCGCCAGGTTTTTGGATACTTATCTGGATAACCAGAAACTTGCCGACCTATTTCTCCTTCATGGTGATTGGCATTCAGCAAAGCAATATTATCTTAATAAGGGAAAACAATGGTCAATAAAGGAACAGACCGTAAGGATGTAATAAGCGCGTTTGGCAGAGTGATGATGAGTGAGAAGGACCTCACTCGCGTGAAAGCTCTTGTCTGTGAAGGCGCGATGTACCTGATGGGATTTGAGAGTGCAAGTCTCTTCCGAAGCGATGAACAAGATAAAGATACAAATATAGATACAGATGTCATCAAACGTGCCATAGCTCAAAAAAGGGTTGCCTTCGATGAGGATTACCTTGCAGTACCTCTTTTCTTCAGCGAAAAGGAAGTAGGTTGGGTGCTGCTGGCAAAGGGCGTTGCAGTTGAAATTGAAGAGGATTTATTGAACGCTTTCAGGATAAATGCCGGGCTTGCCCTGGAGAACGCCGCTTACTTTAAAAAGGAATTGGCTGCCAGGGAAACCGCTATAAAAGTGCTCGTCCAGGCTCTCGAAGAACGAGACCCATATACTAAAGGACATTCAGTCAAGGTGGCAAAATTCTCGAAATTCATTGCCGAAAAACTCGATGATACGAAGATACAGCAGGAAACTACTGTGGATAAAGAAGAATTCATGGAGATAATCTACCTTGCCGGTATATTACATGACGTCGGGAAAATCGGGATTAGAGAAGATATTCTCCTGAAAGAGGGTCCCCTGGATTCCAATGAATGGCTCGAAATGAAACTCCATCCTTATTCCAGTAAAGAGATAATTGGCGTGGGTGACGAAAGACTTGAAAGTATCGCCGCGATAATACTCCATCATCATGAAAGGTACAACGGAAGCGGTTATCCTTACGGTTTGAAGGAGAAGGAGATCCCGCTCGGTTCCAGAGTTCTTGCAGTAGCGGATAGTTATGATGCCATGACGTCCAACCGGGCATACAGGCAGGCAATGCCCACAGAAATGGCGCTCGCTGAGATCATGACGCTATCAAGCGGCTCAAACCTGCTGTATGATAAAGATGTATGCGAAGCGTTCTTCAACGCGGTCATCGCAAGACCCCACGAGTTCGGGATCGTAAATAACGGAAATGAATTGGGAACCCTGGTCGAACAGGTTTATGATAATAAAAACAGGCTTCTGACAAAAGGCTATATTACGAATCTCCTGGAAAAAACCCTGAACGAGATAAAGAATAAGAGTGAACGCACCGTGTCAATAATCCTGTTTTCTATAGATGAGAACATGTCGGAGGATAACAGATTTACGCTTCTCCAGCAAATCAAAGGAACGCTTCCAAAATCGGTGATGGTCGGGAATTATTCAAAGGATAAATACGTTATACTCCTGCCTGATGAACGATTGAAATGCGCTTACATAAAAGCTGAATTGATCAAGGAGAATAAATACCGGATTAAAGACCACGACGAGAACGAATTCGGGTTCAGGAATATTAAAGACATTAATTTCGGGATCTATGAGCCGTTATCTTCAGATAAGGATAGGGGGCTTAAACCTGTGGATGTTTTCGAAAAAGTGGAAAGTGCTTACCAAAAAGCATTAGAAACAAAAAAGATAATCATCTGCCGACAATAAAATAATAATGGTGTTATGAAAAGGGAGTCTTTGTGGAGGAAGACCTGAAATTTCCTACTGTTTTGAAAAATAGGATAGAGCTCGCTTTGAAAAGCGCTGCTTATTTTGATAAGGAATTGAAAGGGCAAATTCTCGCTATAAAAGAGAGTATCAGGAGCATCGAGGAAAGAGAACCGCATGCGGTCGGTCATTCGGAGAAAGTTGCTAAATACGCCAGGAGAATCGCTGAGCAATTGGATGAGAAACTCATACTCGAAGAAAACCAAATGAGTAAGGAGAATTTTCTCAAGGAGATCTTCCTGGCTGGTTTGCTGCATGATATCGGTAAAGCCGGGATAAGTAAACAAATATTGCTAAAAAGACACCCGCTGAATGAATCAGAGTGGGAACAAATCAAAGTGCATCCGTGTTCCGCCTATCTGCTGCTTCGTATGTGCGGTGAAAGATTGAAGGATATGTCGCTTATGATTCTGCACCACCATGAAAGGTGGAATGGAAGCGGTTACCCGTACGGATTGAAAGGCAAGGAGATACCGTTAGGTTCAAGAGTACTGGGTATTGCCGATAGCTATGAAGTTATGATAGCTGGTCGGGTTTATCACGAAAAGGTGCCTCCCCTGGACGCAATGTCTGAAATTGTAACCATGTCAATAGGCGAGGACCGCTTATATGACAAGGATGTCTGCCGCGCCTTCCTCAAAGCGCTGAAAGCAAGCCCACTTGATTTCAGCATAAAGAAAAAAGATGAACATATCGAACTCAGTGAAGAACTCGAGACCAAGCTGAGTTTATAAATACCAACATGTCCGGGTAAAAAAACATTTGCCCAACTGCTTTTTGTATATATAATTAATCAAAACTGAATAGCGCTTTAATATTTAAGGAGCATTTCTATGAGAGGCGATAAATTACTGATCGAAGTTGCGCACAGGAAAGCTGGCAAAGGAATATTTAATGTCATATTACCCGCAATAAAAGAGGCAACCGGAAAGTATGTAATAACGATTGCGGGAGAATCAGGCAGCGGCAAGTCGGAAATTGCGGCGGTGTTGTCAGAGAATCTATCGGAAAGCGGCTTTCGCAACTTGATACTGCAGCAGGACGATTACTTCGTTTATCCTCCAAAGACCAACGCGCGGAAAAGGTTAGAGAATATTGACCACGTTGGGATCTCGGAAGTCAAGCTCGATCTGCTGGATGAAAACCTGCGGGACATAATCCAGGGTAAACCTGCTATTGAAAAACCCCTTGTGATTTTCGAGGAAGACAGGATAATCACGGAAACGCTTGATGTAAAGGATGTGAAAGTAGTTATTGTGGAGGGAACCTATACTACATTATTGGACAATGTTCAAACGAGAGTTTTCATCGACCGCGACCTCTATGACACGAGGGAATCGAGAAAGCGCCGGGGCAGGGAAGTCCAGGATGATTATCTCGAAAGGATACTGTCAATTGAACATGAAATAATATCGCTGCACAAAGCCAGGGCAGATATCGTCATAACAAAGGATTACGATGTGAAGGAGATATAGGATGAACCAATTTAAGCATATATGTATGTTGAGCACTCATGGATATTTCGACCCTGTGCCCCAGCTAGGCAGAACTGACACAGGTGGGCAGGTACTCTATGTGCTTGAACTTGCCAAAGCGCTAACCAGGCTGGGTATTCAGACGGATATCTACACGCGGTGGTTCGACCGGGGGAAACCCCAGATCGACCCGGTGCCGGACTGCAGGGAAGTCAGGGTCTGCAGGATTCCGGCTGGACCATGGGAGTTTCTACCCAAGGAGCAAATATACGAAGTGCTTCCGGAACTGGCTGGTAATATGGTTGATTTCATCAGGGGAAACGGGCTTGATTATGATATCTATCACGGGCATTATGTGGACGCCGGGATCGTTACTTTAGACGTTGCTGATGCATTAGGGAGACCAGCTTTCTTCACAGCCCATTCGCTCGGCGCCTGGAAGAAGGAGCAGATGGGAGGCGACCCTGACGAAATGGAGAAAAAGTTCAACTTCAAACACAGAATCGCAGAAGAGATACGTATTTTCAAGACTGTGAACGCCCAAACGGTAACGACCCCTCTACAGGAAGAAAAGTTGGAGGAGCTTTACAATTTCAAAGCGGATAACGTCGCAGTGATTTCCCCCGGTGTCGATGTTCATCATTTTCGACCTTTGGAGAAGGGTGAAGCCACAATTCAAACCGGCTTGCCCGATAGGTATATTTTCTGCCTGAGCAGGATCGACTCGAACAAGGGGCATGATCTCCTCCTGCACGCGTTTGACATCGTTCGAAAGGAGGTTCCGGACGTTCAGTTAGTTATTGGCGGCGGCTCTCCACAACCTCAGGAGAGAGAGTTGGAAGTGCTGAATAATATGCGGAAGATAATCGATGATAAAGACATGGGTGAACGCGTCGAGATCACCGGTTATATACCTGATGAGAACCTGGTTGCCTGTTATCAGGGAGCGATACTGTTCGCGCTGCCGTCCATATTCGAGCCCTTCGGTATGACCGCCCTGGAAGCGATGGCTTGCGGCACACCGGTTATAGCTTCGAAGTTCGGAGGCATCAGGAACGTAATAAATTCAGGTGAGAACGGCATTTTGGTGGATCCTTCGAAACCCGGAGAATTCGCTGATGCTATCATCAAGGTACTGAAGAATAAGGAGCTTGCTAAGGAACTCGGCAAACAGGGTCACGAAACCAGCCACAAGGAGTTTAGCTGGGAAGCTATCGCGAGAAAGCATATTGAATTTTATGATAAATATATCGAACATAAACAGGGGGAATAATGGCAAGAACTAAGGCAGCCAAAGACCAGGTTCTGCAGGAACTTAGAGTAATTCCGGGAGTGGGAGAAAGGGTCGCAGAAGACCTCTGGATGCTTGGAATACGGGCAGTGGCAGACCTGAAAAACAGAAATCCTGAGGAGTTATACAACAAGCTGTGCGCGATACAGGGGAGAAAGGTTGACCGCTGCATGCTGTACGTCCTCAGGTGCGCGGTATATTTTGCCTCGAATACTACTTACGATCCGGAACTCCTGAAGTGGTGGAACTGGAAAGGTTGATGGGATTAATAGAAGTAATATCGCGAAGAATGGAAAACGGAGTTACGCTGGCTGAGAAATCCACTAATAATAGTGAACCCTGTATTCCATTCATTTCTATATAATGCCACTCATGCTCATATATTGCCAGGAGTTTTGAAAAAACTCCTAAAATCAAACGTTGCGTTTGATTAACTCATTTAAATTAATTTAATTCAATTTAAGCTTCGGCGAAGTCGGAGCCGAAATATAAATTGACATTGTGAAGGTTATCATATATTATCAAATATAATACTATTAATACTAAAACCAAATCTAAGGAGTTACAATGTTCGATTTAAAGGCTTTTTACCGCGAATACAACGAAAAGGTCAAAGACAGCTATCCCGAAACACTGACGAAGATAAAAGAGATCTGCGATTTCACGAAGGACTTTGATGAAGCCGGTGATAAGAAGGAATACTATAAATTCTTCAACTATACCGGTGCATTCATCCTGAAAATGGCGGATTTCGAAAACAAGGTCGATGACCAGTATTTTCAAAGCGCGGATTTTGATGAACTCTGGGAAGAAAATAAGGAGTTTTATGAAGATGTCATACCGGAAAATTATGGCGAATCGTACGTGGATCCTGCTAATTGTGTTAGGATTTTCGGGGATAAGTATGGACAGCTAATGTCTGTTTTCTTCAAATATTACCGCAACTATATCTCATACGCGTACATGCACAAGGTTTTCAAGATGGAAGAATTCAACCAGCTTTTCATCGATGTGTTCGAATACATCAGGGAAAACGAGATAAATTATGATGAGCTAAAGTCGATAATTACGAGTATAAGGCGGAAGGACCGACTGGAAGAGAATATATTAGCCATCAAGGAGAGGTTTGGAAAGGAGTTCCAGTACTTCAGGGAGATAGTTGAGTATTCGGATTTGAAAGATCTGCGGTACTTATTCAAATACGGGAGCAATATTACGGAAAACGAGATAAAGATAGCGAAGTTCATGAGGGAATATCCGGAGCAGAAACTGAAGACGCTGACCAAGCAGGTCGCGAAAGCGTATCTAAATGGCTTCAAGCGGGACAACAAGGACATAACGAAGAAGACCACGGTTAAAGTTGTCTATAACATCGGGCAGGAAAGGCTGGCGAAGCAGTTATTTGAAGATTTGAAGGAATTGAACCTGATACCGGTTGTAAGTGATACCAGCTCCACGAAAGTCAACAAGCAGTACAATTATGATTATCGCTTCGAAGCGGCTTTATACCTCGATGAAGCCTACACCGCTCTTGTGGAGAAGAACCAGGAGGATGCCTTTGAAGAGTGCAAGGATATTCTGGGTACTTTTTCGGGAGTCATACACTTTGGAAATTTTGGAGAACCGCCGTTCAATCCTGAAAATAAAAAGGAGAACCTGAAATTCTCTCCGGAACAGCAGAAATTGTACCAGGTTCACCAGAGTAACATCATGAAGACTTTCAACAAATATGCGCCCAGGGAGGAATGGAGCTTTACCGCGATATCGTTTCCATCGCCGGAGATCGGGGATAACTTCGAGGAGGTCTTTGAGGATATTCTCCGTGTTAATATGCTTGATTCCGAACTTTACGAAGGCTACCAGAAGAACATTATCGACGCTCTCGACCTTGCAACGTACGTTCACGTGAAGGGCAAAGGGGATAACCGGACCGACCTGAAAGTCAATCTGCAGAAGTTAAACGACCCGGACAAGGAGACCAACTTCGTGAATTGCGGAGCGGACGTCAATATTCCTGTTGGTGAAGTGTTCACAACCCCCAAACTGGCAGGAACGAACGGCGTTTACCAGGTCGAGGAAGCCTACCTGAGCGGTTTGAAATTCCAGGATTTGGAGATAACTTTCGAAGACGGGTTCGTAAAGGATTACAATTGCAAAAACTTCGAAAATGACGAAGACAATAGGAAATACATCGAGGAGAATTTGTTATTCCCGCACAAAACTCTCCCCATGGGAGAATTCGCTATCGGAACAAACACGCTTGCTTACGTGATTTCGAGAAAACACAATATTTTAGATGTGCTGCCTGTGCTTATAATAGAAAAGATGGGACCGCACCTGGCGATCGGGGATACGTGCTTCGGATTCGAAGAAGATAAGCCGGTATTCAACGTAATAGACAATAAAGAAGTGACCGCGCGGGAAAACGAAAAGACGAAATTGAGGAAAACGAATATTCAGGACGCATATACATCGAAACATATCGATATCACCATCCCCTACGAATCGATCGAATTCATTGCCGCGGTAACCGGCGATGGGGAGAGAATTGACATCATCAGGGACGGAAGGTTCGTTTTGGCGGGAACGGAAGAGCTGAATAAACCGTTTGAGTAAAAAATAACTGGTAAGAAAAAACATACACAGATTACACAGATGAGAGATGATTACACAGATAGGGAGAGAAGTGAATAATTAATAGCGATTGAAGATTAGTGAAGTGAAAGATAGGACAGAGTACAGTGATAGATAATACAAATCAAGGTATTGGTAATCGGTAGAACATGTTAAATTGGTTTTTGAAACAGTCTCAGATTCTGACGGTCTTCATAGGCGTATTACTCGTTCTCAGTATCGGTGTACTGGACTATATCACAGGGTATTGGATAAGTTTCTCCATTTTCTATATTCTGCCTATCGGGTTTATTACGTGGACTCTGAGTAAGTCATCTGGTATTGTGTTTTCATTAATGAGTACCTGCGCCTGGTTTACCGCTGATATATTATCCGAGCATGAGTATGAACATCCGTTGATCCCTATCTGGAACGCGATGGTGAGATTCGGGTTTTTCATAATAGTAACACTCCTTCTGCACAGGCTTAAAGTTGCCCTGGATACGGAGAAAAAAATCTCCCGGACGGATTTCTTAACGGGAGTATCGAACATAAGGGCTTTTTACGCAATAGCAAAAGAGAAGATCAATGATGCGTTAGAGTTTGAGCAGCCCTTAACGATCGGTTATCTGGACCTGGATAATTTTAAGGATATCAACGATGAATTTGGTCACCAGAAAGGTAACGAAGCGTTGAAAGTGTTTACTAAAGCGGTGAAAGAGCATATCAGGAGTCAGGATGTCGTAGCAAGGTTGGGTGGAGACGAATTCGTAATCCTCCTACCCGGAACGGCCTTTGCAGAAGCAAAAACTATATTTACCAGATTGCATGAGTTTATGACAGATGAAATAAACAAGAGCAGTTATAAATTTACTGTTAGTATAGGTGTAGTAACCTTTAGTAAACCGCCTGCGTCAGTTAATAGCATGGTAAAGGAAGCAGACAACCTGATGTACGTGGCAAAAAAGAGCGGTAAAAACCGGATAGAGTTTAGATACCATGATGGGGAAAATAATGGCGGACTCAATAATTTGAAAGTAAAGGCAGACTGATGAATTCTAAAATATTATGTTTATCAGTACTTATTACAGTTATATTTATTTTTTTGATAATGAGTTGCAATGTTCCCGAACCTGGCAGGTACTATAACGAGGAATATGAATTCTCAATGATATTTCCAACCGATTGGGAGACGGAGATGACCGAATACTATGGGCAGGTTATCATCGATGCAGTCAGTCCCTACGAAAATGACGATGATATGTTTGCCGAATACATCAGCGTTTCCGCGGAGAAACTGCTGGATAAGCCGACACTTTATCAATACTATACCGACGTGCTCGCTAATTCCAGGGAAGAAAGCCCGGACCTGGAAGTTGAAACAGAAGAAGATGTTATGATAGGCAAGGAGAAAGCTAAATATGCTGTATGGCACTACACGTTCGAGGGATATCCTCTGACAATTCTCGCATACTTTTTGGTCGAGGGCAAGAAGGGATATTTCCTATCATGCACGTGCGAAACAGAAAAATTTCCAGCGTATAAAGGTTATTTCAATAATGCAGCACAAAGCTTTAGATTTGAGTAAAGCCGTTTTGATAGACGCGCACTCGCATCTGGATGGATACGAAGGGGAGTTGGACAAAGCCGTGGATGAGATAAGCTCTCACAAGATCTACACGGTAAGCTGCTCCATGGATATTCCATCCTATCAGCGGAACCTTGAGATCGCGAAGAAAAGCGATCGGGTACTACCCATCTTTGGAATACACCCGTGGAACGCGCGCCTTTACTCCGACCGGCTGGGCGAGTTGAAGCCCTATATTGACGAGAGCCCGATGCTTGGGGAGATCGGACTCGATTTTTATTATGTCAAGGACAAAACATTGCATCAATTTCAGATGGAGATTTTCGAATATTTTCTCAGGGCGGCAAAGAGACAGGACAAAATAATAAACGTTCATACAAAGGGCGCTGAGAGGGAGGTCCGTGATATTCTCAGGAAACACAATCTAAAGAAGGTTATCATACACTGGTATTCGGGACCGTTGGATGTTTTCAGGCAGATGGTGGAGGCTGGTTATTACTTCACGGTGGGAGTCCAGGTATTACAGTCGCAGCGTGTTCAGAAAATCGCGGCAGAGCTCCCTGAGGGTTTACTGCTCACGGAAACGGATAACCCGGGCGGTTGGAAATGGATGCGGGGAGAACCGGGGATGCCGGCGCTGATACTTAAAGTTATCGAAAAGGTTGCCGCAGTCAGGAAGACAACACCTGAGAGAATCATCGAGATTGTGGAGATGAATTTTAGGAGATTGGTTGGGGGGAAGGTTGGGATTTAGCTGCTCTTATTACTGACATTAAATCTCTCATATTTCGCAAAATTAGTTTACCATAAAATAACATTGTTGTCAAGGTGGAAACTCTGGTTAGATGCAATTTATTATATGCCTTTTAATTATTCGTCATTTCATTAGCAATTAACTCAGCCTGTTTTAAGACTGTTTCAGTAGCTAATTTCTGCATATCTGGCGGATAACCATATTTCCGTAATGTCCTCTTCACTATAACCTTTAACTTTGCCTTTACACTCTCTTTTATGGTCCAATCGATTGTGGCATTTTTCTTCACTTTCTCAAAAAGCACAATTGCTAATTCACGAAGGGTTTCTTTTTGCATTAATTCACGGGCACTTTTATTGTTCGCAATGGCGGTGTAAAAAGCATATTCATGTATGGATAATCCCATTTCTTCCGGCTGCTTATCCATCTCTTTTATATCTTTGCCTAACTTAATCAATTCGTCGATGAATTCTGCAGCAGTGATTATTTTGGTGTGATACCTCTTTATGGAACTTTCTAACATTTCCATAAGTGTTTTACTTTGAATCAAATTCATTCTTGCTCGGGACCTTATCTCATCATTAAGAAGTTTTTTAAGGACTTCCAAGGCTATGTTCTTGTGTTTCATACCCTTAACTTCCAGAAGGAATTCTTCCGAAAGAATCGAAATATCCGGCTTTTTTATTCCAGCAGCATCAAAGAGATCGATTACTTTTTCAGTTACAAGTGCCTTATCTACTACCTGTCGAATTGCAGTCTCCAATTCTTCATTTGTTTTGCCGGGACCGGAAGTTTCAAATTTTATCAATCTGGCTTTAACCGCCTGGAAAAATGCTACTTCTTCTTTTACATCAAGAGCTTGTTCGTGAGGAATGGCAATAGCAAAGGCGCGTGATAGCGCAGTAACCTCATCGATATATCTCTTTTTGCCATTGTCCAACCCCAGTATGTGTTCTTCAGCTGCCAGAATAAGGGCTAACTTATGGGAAGTACCTGCGGTGAAATAAGCTTCATATTCGAAATTATGATACATTGCTGAAACCACTTCAAGTTTTTCCAGCATAATTTGCACTGCTTTTTCCTGAGTGATAGTGGGATCGCCTTTCCCACCGCTGTCAGAATAAAATGAGAGCGCTTTTTTCAGATCCGAAGCGATTCCCAGGTAGTCAACGATCAAACCACCCGGCTTATCCTTGTAAACCCTGTTAACCCGGGCGATAGCCTGCATAAGATTGTGGCCTTGCATGGGCTTATCGATATACATGGTATGCAGGGAAGGCACATCAAAACCGGTAAGCCACATATCTCTGACTATCACCAGCTTCATTTCATCCTGAGGGTCTTTCATACGTTCAGCCAAACCGCGACGCTGCTCCTTAGTTGTGTGATGCTTTGCCAGCTTTGGTCCATCTGATGAAGCCGCGGTCATAACTACTTTAACAACCCCTTTACTCAAATCATCGCTATGCCATTCAGGGCGAAGTTTAATGATCTCATCATACAATTCCACTGCGATTCGACGGGACATTGCTACTATAATTCCTTTCCCCTCGAATACTTCCTGCCGCTGCTCAAAATGATAAATTATATCCTCAGCTATTTTTTTCAGCCGGTCTTCACTTCCCACCAAGGCTTCGAGCTGCGTCCATTTTGCTTTGGCTTTCTGGGTTTCGGAAAGATCATCACCTTTCAACTCCTCATCCAATTCTTCGACCAGTCTTTTTCCTTCCTCGCTTAATAGTATCTTTGCCAGGCGGCTTTCATAATAAATACGCACAGTTGCGCCATCTTCCACAGCCTGTGCAATATCGTAAACATCGATGTAGTTGCCAAAAACTGCTGGTGTGTTCTTGTCCGTCTTTTCGACCGGGGTACCAGTGAAGCCTAAATAAGTGGCATTGGGAAGGGCGTCTCTCATATACTTAGCAAAACCATAAACTGTTTTCTTACCCACTATATTTCCGTTTTCATCCAGGTCATCCATGGTCTTTGCCTTAAATCCATATTGGGTGCGATGCGCTTCATCAGCGATTACCACTATGTTTTTCCTGGAAGAAAGCCTTTCATATACATTGCCTTCTTCCGGCTGAAATTTTTGAATAGTAGTAAAGACTATTCCCCCAGATGCTACTTTTAGTAATTTTTTTAGATGTTCCCGGTTATCGGCTTGAACAGGTTCCTGCCGTAATAGCTGTTTGGAAGCCGCAAATGTATCAAAAAGCTGGTCGTCAAGGTCATTTCGGTCGGTTATCATTACGATAGTAGGATTATTCAGCTTCTGTACGATCTTACCGGTATAAAAAACCATTGATAGTGATTTTCCGCTTCCCTGGGTATGCCAGACCACTCCACCACGGCGGTCCCCCCTCGGTTGGGACTTCACATCCGGTAATCCATATTCCCCCGGGCTTTCCCTTCCGATCAAGGCTTCCTCCGTTATCGCAGCCGCGCGAAGAGTAGATTCAACAGCCTTGTTCACTGCGTAATACTGGTGATAACCAGCCAGGATCTTTTTATTTTCAATTGTGGTAATTCCCGTACTAAGGTCTTCTTTCTTGTTCTTTTCGAATACTATGAAATGATTGATAAGGTCTAACAGGGTTTCAGGATTCAGCATGCCCTTAATAAGTGTTTCCATCTGCCCGATCAGAGGCGATGCTTCCTTGCGACCATCCACCGATTTCCATGCCATGAACCTTGAATAACCGGAGGAGATGGTGCCGGCTCGCGCTTCAAGACCATCGGAAATCACAGCAAAAGCATTAAAATTAAATAGGGTAGGGATAGCACTCTTGTAGGTTTGTATTTGCTTGAATGCGGAATGGATAGTAGCGTTCTCATCTGCCGGGTTTTTCAATTCGATTACCACGAGGGGTATGCCGTTGATGAATACTATCACATCCGGGCGCTTGTTTATGTCGTTTTCAACTACTGTGTATTGGTTACAAACCAGGAAATCATTATTGCGGGGATTTTTGAAATCTATCAGCCAGACCAGATCACCGCGCTCTTTACCCTCCTTCTGATAGGAGACATTTATTCCCTCGGTAAGCATGCGGTGGAAGGTTTCATTGTTGGAAACGAGGTCCGGGGCATTAATTCGCTGCACTTGTTTTAGGGCATCTTCAACTACTGCTGGTGCTAACGAATTATTAATTTTTTGTGCGGTATTTCGTAATCTATCCCAGAGGATGACTTCTTCGAAGGAGGCTCGTTCGGGGTGGGGACTGTCCGGGGCAATATCGTATCCATGGATGTAATTGTATCCCAATCCTTGAAGTAATTGGATACAGAGGTCTTCAATTTGTGATTCGGTTATTTTTTTCATTGGTCATTGTCCACGTTTAACGGATTAAATCTATCATCATTCCAATTTAATGGATTATTGATGATGTAATTTTTTATTCTGTTATATTCATTTCTATCCCGAATAATATGGTCGTGATAATTGGATTGAAAAAAATGATTATTTCGATTGTATTTGGGGATGTTCAATTTGTGTTCGTCAATATAATCATCGATTTTTGAATTTACCGCCGATTTAAAACCACCGATAAATGATGATATTGATTTTGGTTTACGAAATAATTGTGGTTGTATGGATTCGGATGATTGCGATGGTACCGATGATGACGACGATGATGACAATGATGATGACGATGATGACGATGATGACGATGATGACGATGACGACGATGATGACGATGATGACGATGCACGTAGAGACGCACGGCCGTGCGTCTCTACGTGGGTATTATCCAAACCGTGTGCATTATCCAAACCGTGTGCATTATCCAAACCGTGTGCATTATCCAAACCGTGTGCATTATCCAAACCATTTGAATTATCCAAATTGTAGAAACCGTTTGAATCATCATATTTCGTTTTTTTTAATACAATAATTGCATGCAAATGATTCGGCATAATTATATATTCATCACAATTTAATTCATCGCGGATTTCAAATGATTTATTCCATTCATTAACAACGATTTTACCGAAATCGGATAATTGTAGAGACGCATGGCCATGCGTCTCTACGACGATTTCACCCAAATTACATTCACGATTTTGGGTGACCATGGTTATAAAATAAAAACCGTTCCCGGAATAATCCCAACCGGGCATTCTGTTTGATTGTATGCGGTATTTATTTTTGAATTTATCGTTCATTATTATTTATTTTTTGTACGTTCATTCGGGTAATATCATCAATTGTTGTTGTTGTTTTTCGTTGTTGTTGTAGAGACGCACGGCCGTGCGTCTCTACGTGGGTATCATCCAAATCGTGCAAATCATCCGAAACGCGTGAATCATCCAAACCGTATGAATCATACGAATCGTGGGTATTATACAAATCGTTTAAATCATCCGAATGTTGGGTATCATCCAAACCGTATGAATCATCATATTTCGGTTTTTTTAATATAATAATGGCATGCAAATGATTCGGCATAATGATATATTCATCACAAATCAATTCATCGCGGATTTCAAATGATTTATTCCATTCATTAACAACAATTTTACCAAAATCGGATAATCGTAGGGATGGCCGTTGGCCCTCGATCGTTGAGAGGGACGGGCCGACAAGGCCCTCACTCGTTGAGACGGACGGCCGGGTTAGACTATTGCTCGTTGAGACGTACGGCCGTACGTCTTTACGTGGATTATACTGCAACTCTCACCTCCCCACTCATCAGCTTGGGCAGCAAGGTATCACGGAGGTTTTCGAGCTTATGTATATGGTTTCCATTAACAAATATTTTATCTATAAGTGGTTTAATATTATTTGAAAACAATTTGATTTTTCCCAAATCAGGGAAGTATACTTTAAATGATTTCATTGATGTTTGGTTTAATCCAGGCTGAGCAGAATTTGCGTTTAATAGGGCTAATTCTTCTTGGTGCAATGCAAAATATAGGAAAAGCTGTTCGTAAATTCTATTAGTTCGTAATATAAAAACATGTTCATTTACCGCACACTTATAGAAAGGGAAACCATTAGCGAACATACTTTTTTTTCCAATATATGCTCCATCTTTATAAATCAAGATATCATAGTCTTTAACAATTCCTTTTTTCATATTTTTGTAGAAGTCTTCTGAAATATACCTTGTGCTTGCATAATTATATTTGCCTAAACCATTGATGTTTTCTGCACCTATACTCGGAATGCCATCTGTTAAATCAGGATTAATTCCGCCTTTGGGTCTTGAACCTGATTCAATGGATGTAAGTATATCACCAAGAAGTTTTTCCTCCCATTCATCATCCTCTTCCCCTTCGACAGGCTCAGGGCGGCGTTCGATAAACCACTGCCTGAACATGGTTTCTGCGATAGCTTCCAGGGTGGCGTTCTGGCGATGGAGAAGGTCGATCTTGTCATCCAGGCTGGAGAGTACCCCGGCGATGGCGCGCTGCTCTATTGGGTCATTACATATTTCAACATCTATTGATTTTAGTAGAGTCTGAGTGATTAAAGGATGACTTGAACCAAGTGCAAATTGATTTAAATTCATATTCTTCAGAAAATAGTATAGAAATAATGGGTTATTTTCCCCTTTAGGTTTTGATGCTAATGCATTATCTTAAACCCATATAGGTTTATTTTCATAATATACTGATCCACAATATGCTCCAACTCGACCAATAATTATAGTTTCATATTCATAGTTTTTTTGGTTTGTATATCCCATAATACCATTACCACCATATATTGGAATTTCCCCTGCAGATTTTGGCCTAGTTTTTCCATTACCGAACACTAATAATTTCCCCAATTTACATTCCTTCCACTCACTCATAAGCATCCTCCCACAGTCCCTTCCCGGTAGCTGTAAGAATATAGGCTCCGGTTTTTGGAGAACCCATAAAAACAACAAGATTCCATTCTTTTAATCGAGCAAAGTCCTTATATATAGTCCGCTCAGACACACTAAATTCATCTGCCAATTCCTTGATATCCAGTATTTTACCATCGGCAAGCCTTTGTATGATTTCCGTCAGCCGTTTCAATTGTTTACCCCTTACACTGAACTTTACACTGAAGTTTACGCTGAACTTTTCTCTGAATTCATCAATAATGGTTTCAGGGAAGGGAGGAATTGGAATACTGGCTGTAAAAACGGGTCCATCCTGAAATTTAGCGACACCACCAGGCTTATAATGGGGTAAATACTTTCCTATATTTACCATACCAGAACCAAGCTCCTCTGCCCATCCAATTTGAGAAAAAAACTTTGCTATGGTTGGATTTTTGGAAAAAGGAACAATTCGCTCAGGGTCAATAGCCCCTTTTATTTTGTAATTGCTTGCATTTTCGGTTTCTATTCTTTCCTTAAAAATAGTCATTCTAGCAGGATAAGCACTTAGATATTCCCGATGCACCAGAAAGTTGGCAATTATCTCCCTGAATATCTTATCCCTTAGACTTATCCTTACATTCCCTTCCATATAAAATGGATCAGGTAAATGCTTAGAAATAAACGCCATAAGTCTATCATAAGCTTTAATGATATTACTATCAATATTGTCGCGGTCATCATACCTGTCAAATTGATTTATGCGGACGAGTGCGTCGATTTTATAATGGGGTAAAACACTGTGTATCGTTTCGCTTTTCCCTAGTAATAAAACTGCTGCTAGGGTATATCCTTCCTCTCCCGTCTCAAAATCTGTACGGAATAATCCTGCTTTTCTCATTAATTCCTTGTTATTAAGGGTGGGCCATGGGTGATTTGGGTTTCGGGAAAGTATCATATTACGGATTCTATTTAGTAAACCAACTTCAAGATCCTTCTCTGCAACACCTTTAAAAATCTTATTTTCGCTGTAAGTAGCTAGCTTTCGATTACTTATCTCTGCAATTCGGTGCGGTTCCACTACTCTGAAATCACCATCATCACTGCGATCATAAACCGTTTTATTGCATTTATGTACTTGAGAGCTAGCTGGGATGGTTATCTGGAGTATCCTTTTACCTCTAAATATAACTTCAATCGGGAATAGTATGAACGGGGGATCAAGCTTTTGAGGATTATTCGAGAGTGCTACAATATTTGATTTAATTTTATCTAAATGTTCAACAGTAATGCCGGTTACTCTACCTTTGTCATTTACCCCTAATAAAATATCACCACCATCTCTATTGAGCATAGCACAGACAGTCTCAAAAAGGTCACCAGGAACCATGCTTCGGGCTTCTTTATACTCCAACCGAATACCTTCACCCTTTGTTAATAACTCTTTGAGATTTGATTTAAATTTATCTTTTTCCATTATTAAAACAACTTAAAATATGCACAACAAGTTCGAAAATTTGTGCGGGTGATACTCTACATGCACAAACAGAGTACATGTTAAATGCGACTTACGCAAAATATTGAATAATTCGTCCATATTTAAAAATTCCCTCGAATTCGGTGGAATAAAATTCGGGAGGCATTGACTCCCGGTTTATTCAAGCCTAATTTTCTCCAAATTCTCCTTTATAAGTGTATTCAACTGCGCTTCCTCCTTCAATTGCTCCTCGAACTCGGCTTTCAGTTTCGTAAACCGTTCCGCGAAATCGAAATCATCTTCCTCTTCGGGTAAACCAACATAACGACCGGGCGTTAGTACATAGTCCAGTTCCTTCACCCTCTCAAGATTGGTGGAATTACAAAATCCCTTCTCATCTTCATAATCACCTTCCGGGTCACGCCAGTTGTGGTAAGTTTCGGCTATCTTGCCAATATCCTCTTCATAGAACACCCGGGTTTTTCTATTTATAAGGTGTCCTATATTCCTCGCATCGATGAATAGGATTTCATCCTTCCTATAGGAAACCTGTCCATTTGCTTTTCCCCGATTCAAAAACCACAAGCTTGCTGGGATCTGAGTATTCAGGAACAGTTTGGCGGGAAGGTTCACTATGCAGTCCACCAGGCGGTCTTCGACGATTCTTTGCCGGATATCTCCTTCTCCGGAGGTCTTGGAAGTCAACGCACCTTTAGCCAGCACGAAGCCGGCGATACCGGTGGGACATAAATGGAAAAGAAAATGCTGAATCCAGGCATAGTTCGCATTATTCACTGGCGGGTCGCCATATTTCCAGCGGACGTCCCCTCTCAGCAGATTACCAGACCAGTCGCTGTCGTTAAATGGCGGATTAGCAATAACATAATCTGCCTTGAGGTCCTTATGGGTATCGTTCAAGAAAGAACCCTCATTATTCCATTTAACCTGTGAGCTATCGATACCCCGAATGGCAAGGTTCATTTTAGCTAATCGCCATGTGGTCTGGTTGCTTTCCTGTCCATAGATGGAGATATCGGTCATTCTGCCCTGATGCTGCTCCACAAATTTCTCTGATTGCACAAACATTCCACCGCTGCCGCAACAGGGATCGAATACCCTTCCCTTGTATGGTTCCAGCATCTCCACAAGTAACTGCACCACACTCCGGGGAGTGTAAAATTGCCCTCCCTTTCTGCTTTCCGCCAGCGCAAATTCACCCAGGAAATATTCAAATACATGTCCAAGAATATCCGCACTTCGGGCTTTAGCATCACCTAGGGCTATATTGCTAACCAGATCGATCAATCCACCCAGGCTGGTAGGATCGAGGTTTTGCCGGGCATAAACCTTAGGCAGCACATTTTTAAGAGAAGGATTATCCCGCTCGATGGCATCCATTGCATTGTCCACATCCTTTCCGATTTCCGGGAGTTTAGCCCTTGATTGAATATAACTCCAACGAGCCGGAGATGGAACAAAGAAGACATTTTCTGCCCTGTATTCATCCCTGTCTTCGGGATCAGCACCAGCAAAGTCACCTGTACCGGATAGAAGTTTTTCACGTAATTCTTCGAAAGCATCGGAGATATATTTTAAAAATATCAACCCAAGCACGATGTGCTTATATTCTGCCGCGTCGATGTTTTTCCGTAATTTATTCGCTGCTTTCCAGAGTTGCTTTTCCAGCGGTTCTTCGTTATTGTTTTGAGTCATTTTTCCGAGATTCCTTTATATTTAATATTATAAATAGCACTTATGATATTTAACTTTGTGGGTAGAATCCTTTTTTTTTTGCATTTAACAAGTTATTCTATTGTTTTGTGTATATTATCCAAAATTTATTGTTTTTTCTTTGATGGTCAAGTGAAAATCCCTTGTTATATTGAAAACCTAACTGTTTATCTACCCATATAGGGAGATATACAGAATTGTATAATAACTGATGACCGATAAAAAACTAAATTTATCAATGAATATGGTCCATGTTCAAATTGGTTGCAAAAAAAATGTTATAGGATAATTGTACCGTCAGTAATTGGCTGATTGGACCTGCTTAGTTGAAACTTCGCAGGTTAAAAAAATGGGATGGATGAATGGATGGATGGGATAAAAAAAAGAAACTTACAAATTAGAAATTCATCAACCAACATCGTTTTGGGGTGTGTCAGGCATATAATTGCCTTGAATTTTATTTCAGATACAATACCTTCCCCGTTTGCGCAGCTTTGCCAACTTTTACCTTGTAAAGATAGACACCCGAGGTTACGCAAGATTCAGGGGACCAGGTTAAGGAGAGGGAATAGGTTGGAGAGTTGAGGGTTGGAGAGTTAAGGGTTGAAGAGTTAAAGCGCTGGTCTGTCCCTGGGGCATCCCCACCCTGTATAGACAGGCATCCTTGCCTGTCAGAGAAAACCAACCTGCCGTTTATATCGTAGATTTGTAAAGACGCTGCCTCGGGCTGTTGTGGCGTTGCACCTGTCCCTCGAAGCTTTAGCGGAGTGGGATGAAACGCCCCTAAAACAGCAATTTCAATTTGTAAATTTGCGTTGAACGGATTGGGGTACGCGGAAACTAATATCATGTTCTCTGGTTTTTGTAAAGCATTTTCAGGAACGCTTACCGGCGTGGTCAGCTCGAATTTCACGGCGTCCACGTACGCTCTCAGGGGATTTATCCCGCTTGGATTGCCCGTTACGGTTCTCTCGTCGATGGTGATGGAGCCGCACGCGCTATCCCTCCCCTCGTAGAAGAGGAAGTTGCCGAGGAAGAGCCACTGGTGAGCGTTAGACGCGCCCATGCCACCCCAGCCGTCCTGAAGCATCAACGTGTCCCAGGTGCCGGTCCTGAACTTGATAGTGTGTTGAACGTCGATGGCGTTCGCGCTGTTCCCCCACGTGACGTAAACGTTGTAGTAGCCTCTCGCGTTGAAGTTTGGTACAAAGGCAGCAACGGCTTCCAGTTCGGTGGTGTACGAGAACCTCGAGCCTTCGCCGACCAATCCCGGGGCGGTACTCTTCGCCGCGCTGTTCGCCCAGGAACCAAACTCATAGTACGGTGGAGTCGGAGTGACTTCACCGTCGGGATCCCTACTTTCGAGAATAATGGTCTCGGGCGGCGGACTCGACCCGACGTCGAAGAAAGCGAGTATTGCAGCCATTACAGCATCCCGGTCTGATTCGTAGAACAGGGCTTCGAATGGGAAACCGAAATGAACGAGCTTGTAAGTTCCATCATAGACCACACCCGCGTTGTACGATGTGCCGTCGTAGGTCATGCAGATCGAGCTGCCTCCGGAAGTCAGGTAGCAGTCGGGGTATTCTATGTCGCCGACGCCGTGCTGGGAGTCGGAGAAGAGCATATCGCTCAAGCCGTCGAATATCGAACTTGAAGTTCCGGATACCCGGAACACGCCGGCGTCATCAGCATAGTAGTCGGCTTTCAGGTAATTGTGGAGAAAAGCCTGGTCGGATGCGCTTCCGAGGTACTCGAGGTCCCAGCCTATTTCAGCGCCGGAGATGAAGAGATTGCCGCCTGTGTCGAGGTAGGTTTCGAGCAGCGCCTGGGCGGTCGGGGTCAAGGTTGAATCGACGGAGGACTCCTCGCCGAGAATCCAGTCGATAGCGCCATAGGGGGAGATGCTGAAAGCGCCTTCGTTGATGAGTTCATCTGAGACGGTCTCGAACGGGGTGCCGGCAGCGGCGATGGAGTTGCCGTGCTCCGCCACGAAGTTCCGAATGTTCCCGAGGTCGGATTCCTGGCGCTGGTAACCGTCCACCACGAGGACAATTCTCGATTTTGGTTCCATCGTAGGTACCGCCCCCGAAACGTGGGTTGGGTACCCCTGTGTCTTATACCCGCTTCCTTCGATGACCGCGGCGACATAGAAAAAATATGGCGCGCCGATAGTCAAGCCGGCTTTCACGAAGTTCGTTGCGGCGGGTGTCGATTCTAAGTTGAAATTCTCTCCATCAGTAGAGATATAAACTTTGTAGCCAGTCGCGCCCGATACTGTGTTCCAGGAGAGGGTAAGGGAGCCATTACCGTTGTTGAGCGCTTTGAAATGAGTTGGCGCGCCGGGGAGTGTCAGTGACGCGAAGTCGCAGAAACCCGCGTAGGAAGCCCACCCGAAAAGTTTCATGTAGCGGTCATCACGCATGCGGAACTCCTCGTTATAATTACTCAGGAACGCGCCCTCGATGAGTGTGGCAGGCATGCTGACTTCGCGCACCATGTGGAAATTATCCTCGTGCACACCTTCCCTGCCGCAGTTTGTGGCAACGAAGCCGATGTGGAGGTGTTCTTCAAGGCGGTGTACCTGGTCATAAGCGATATCACCAGAAGTGGAACTCCCGGCACCAAGGTAAACGTGAACGCCAGTATAGTCCGCGCTGGCATCTCCTGCAGCGTTATTGTGGCATGAGAAGGCGTAGTCGCATCCCTGCGCGTTGATGTAGGATGAACGCGAAGCCAGGGTGAGATAAACATCGGTAGTCCGTGTCAGGACGACTTCCGCGCCGTCCTGCTCGAGGTAATCCCTGAATTCAAATGCATAGATTAAATTGACGTCAGCCTCTTCAAGTCCGTTTGGACCGACAGCGCCGGGATCACTCCCTCCATGTCCGGGGTCGATACCGAATTTCAAACCACTCAAATGTTGCGAAAGTAGTAGGGTCGGAAGCAGTAAAAGCGAGACAACCCACAAAACAAATACTTTCTTTTCAGGAATAATCCCCATTGTATTTGATGATAAACAAATCCAGATAAATTGAGTACTTATTGAATTTTGACCGGCAGGTAATACAAGCTGCCGTCTGACACGAACAGCAGTTTTGTACCGTCCGGAGAAATTACCGGGTATCTTTCGATATAGTCCCAAGTCGAAGTCAATTTATATTCTTTCGTACCGTCGTGAGCGTAAATGTCGGAAGCGAAAATCTTGTAACCGTCATCCTTTGACCTGTCGAAGACGATGAATTTGCCGTTCGGGCTCCAGGTTGGATTGTTGCCTTTGCCAACAAGTACAGTGTTTTCACCGCGAAAGTCACTGATATATATCCCTTCGTTCAAGCCTTCCAGCGCGATCCTGTCACCGGTAGGAGAATAGGTAACCGAATAGTACAGGTCGTTCCCGCCGGCAATGAACCATTTTTGATTTCCCTGGACGCCATAGACACTGTCAAATTCATAATAAGCAAAAGGCATTTCCGGCGTAACAGCCTGTCCGTCTTTATCGAACCATCGGGGTTCGCCGCCCTCCATGTAGAACAAAATATTCTTGTGCACCCAGGGGAAACTAACTTGTTTGCCCAGTGGTGAAATCGGTTTGACTTCTTTAGCGAGATTAACCTGACTGATCTGCCGTTCGAATTTAACCTTGTTCTGAAAGATCACTTTACCGTGAGAGTTCTGGATCGCCAGATGATAACCCACCCACTTAGCGTCAAGTAATTCAGCAACTTCACCAGTATTCAGGTTGATTTTGTAAATGCCGTTGTAACTTGTTTTGGTGGTAATGATAGTGGAGTCATCCATCCAGATGCCATAAACATAATCACCTTCGCTGACCAACTTTGGTTCCGCGTCTTTTTGAATTATTACTGGCTGGGAAAAAAGAGGACAACATAATACACTTGAAAAAAGACATAACGCGATTCGTATATTTCTCATAGCATTCCAAATGTATAATATATTCATTTATTAGTCAACAGTTTATTTCATATAAGTTACTTATTATTGACTTTTTTCATTTTTTAATTAACTTAAAACTTAATAAGAAATGGTTTAGTATGTAACTGTGGAACAGATTATAAAGAATTGACTGAAAAAGTAGCCGCAAGCTTTAGCTTGCGCCTGTGCTTGCAAATAACCGAGAAAATAGAAAACAAAAAAATAGAAAAATAAAAAGACATTGTAGCCGCAAGCTTTAGCTTGCGCCCGTGCTTGCAAATAACCGAGCAAGAATAAATTGTGAAAACCGAACATGGAAAACACGAAATTGGTAAATTGGCGCATATAATCAATAATCTTGTAGCGATGATAACTCAAAGACAAAGGTAATAGAAATATGCTGATCGATTCTCACGTACATCTCGATTCGAAAGACTTTACAGATGATATAATAGATGTTATAAAAAATGCTGAGAGTAACGGCGTTTATTCAATGATTAATGCCGCGGTCGATATGAGGTCAAGCATTGATGGCATAAGGCTCAGCGAGAAGAACGCAGGGGTCTGGGCTGCTGTTGGCATTCACCCTCACGACGCGAAGACATTCGATAATAACACTATCCGGACTTTAAGGAAATTGGCGAGTCATCCCAAGGTGGTAGCGATTGGAGAGATCGGGCTCGATTTTTACCGGGATTATTCGCCACATGATATTCAGAGAGTGGTTTTCAGGGCACAACTCAACCTGGCAAAGGAGCTTGATATGCCCGTGATACTGCATATAAGGGCGGCGCATGAGGAGGCGATGACGATCCTGGAGGATGAATGGCAGCCGGGATTGAAGGGAATACTGCACTCTTTTTCCGGGGATATAAACGAAGCAAAATGGGGGATAGAGCACGGTTTTTACATCGGGATCAACGGCGCTATCACATTTAAGAACTTCAAGAACGCGGAACTGATTCGCAGCATCCCGCTGGAGAAGATGGTTGTAGAGACAGATTGCCCGTACATAACGCCGGAACCTCACAGGGGCAAGAGGAACGAACCCGCTTATGTTAAATATACCGCTTTGAAATTGTCTGAGATACTGGATAAACCCCTGAAGAAAGTCGAGGAGACCACTACGCGGAACGTATGCCGGGTTTTCGGTCTTCCCGATCCCCCGAAACCTTCGTTAAGCTTATTCCCCCAGAGAGGGCTGAGCCAGAATTACCTGACCGATGATAACATCGCGAGGAAGATAATTGATAAATTGAATCCCGCGAAGAGTGTCGTAATTGAGATCGGACCCGGGAAGGGTATATTGACGAAGCACCTCGCGAAGAGTGCAAGGAAGACTTATGCTGTTGAGCTCGATTACGACCTCGCGAAGGAGCTTGCTGGATTTGGTTGGGAGAACACCGTGGTTGTTCACCAGGATTTTTTGAAGTTCGATATCGGTGGGGTTTTTCTATACGAAGGTGACAAGCCGCAGGTGGTTGGGAACATTCCTTACAGGATAACGAGCCCAATTGTTTTCAAACTTGTTGAGAGCAGGGAGAGTATTTCGAAGGCGGTACTAATGATGCAGAGGGAGGTGGGGCAGAGGCTGGTTGCGCAGCCTGGTTCGAAGAAGTATGGCATTCCATCTATCCTGGTGCAGCTTTATTTTGACCTGGAGATAGAATTCCATGTTTCGTCGAACGCGTTTTTTCCAAAGCCAAAAGTCGCGTCAGTTGTGGTTTCGATGGTGCCTTTAGATAAGCCGAGGTTTCAGGTTAAAGATTACGAGTTTTTTAAAAACTTGATACGAGGGGCATTCAACCAGCGGCGAAAGCTGCTCTATAACGCGCTCTCGGAAAGCCCTTTTATGGACATCGATAAGGATATACTGAAGGTTGCCTTTGATAAAGTTGGGCTTTCGAGGGAGGTAAGACCGGGGAAGGTGAGTTTGGAGAAATATGTCGAATTAGCGATTGCGTTATCTATTTGATTTTCTCTTTGACAATTCAAAAAGTATTAAATATATTAATTATAAGAAAAAAGTTGATAATTTTTTGCATTAAAGAAAACTGCCATGAATTTAAAGATAATAATCCCAAGGAATAAAGTTATTGAATTCTGTCGTCGGAATCGCATTCACCGGTTATCATTTTTCGGTTCTGTTTTGCGGGAAGATTTTACTCCAGACAGCGATGTGGATGTACTTGTTGAATTTGAACCTGGAGCACGAGTGGGATTGATCACACTTTCCAGGATAGAGATGGAATTAAGTCAATTGCTTGGACGTAAAGTAGAGATGCATACTTTGAAGGGTTTGAATCCAAATTTTAAGGATGAGGTCCTAAATAGCGCAGAGGTACAGTATGAGCAAACATGATGACGGTTCGAGTCTCAGGGACATGCTAAACTATGCTAAAGAAGCAATTGAACTGCTCGGGGATACATCAAGGGAAGATTTTGGACGTAATCGGATGATGCAACTGGCATTAACGAGACTGGTGGAAGTTCTGGGTGAATCTACCAACAGGGTTTCTTATGAGACCCAACAAAAAACCCCTGAAATTCCATGGCTTCAAATAGTAGGTATGCGAAATCGTCTCATCCACGGTTATGATGTAATAGACTATGATCTATTATGGGATACTGTAACGATCGACCTTCCACCACTCATTAAAACACTGGAAAACATCACTAAGGATTAGGAACCAGCGGCGAAAGTTCCTGTTTAACACGCTCACGGAAAACCCATTCATGGACATCGATAAAGACGCGCTTGAGTGTGCTTTTGATAAGGTTGGGCTATCGAGAGATGTCAGACCGGGAAAGGTGAGTTTGGGGGAATATACGGAATTGGGGAATATATTATAAGGTTTTAAGCTTTCCGCATCCTGACCATAAAGAACGGCCAGCATTTAATTTTACTGGATACCACCTCTTTAAATCCTGCAGCTATAGCAATTGCCTCTGCCTCGAATGGCGTGTAACTCTTACCAAATACTATCTTCTTCAGATACCACCTCATAAATGGATCCCAGACGTACCAGTCACTGAAAACCTTCATGAACCTCTTTAGCTCATTTTCATCGCATTCCTTATCCGCTTCCAGTATTAATACGGTGCCTTCTCTCTTTAATACGCGGTGGATCTCACGAAAGCAAATATCAGGTTTTGCCCAGTGTTTTAGTGACGCAACGCTTATGACGTAGCTGAAGGATTCATTATCGAATGGCAAGCGCATCGCGTTGCCAGGGAAAAAGGAGCAGTTTTTCACCCCGGCGTCATACTTAAACCGAATAGCGCTCCTTATCTGCGTGAACGAGTAATCCACTCCAATGATGCCGACATTCGGATTATCGAGGGCTATTCTCGTAGCGATGTACCCAGGTCCGGTCCCGATATCGAGTATCCGCTCATAATCCCGGGGTTTGATTTCCCTTGAAATTTCGTCGTAAATGGGGTCGGTAACCTTTGCGATAAGCTTGTTGTAGATAGGACCCTGAACGTAATCCCACGCCCATTTCGAATCGAGAAATGTCTTAAAGATGTTCATGATATTCGATAAAATCTACAGTAAATTCAATTGAAAATATTATAATATATATTTGGGAATTTGTCAATAAAAATTGGATGCGTTTTACTATTTTCACAAGTGATTAATTGCACCGTGATTCATCTCGGTGCTTCAATGGACATAATAGAATAGGGATTTTAATCCCTGATCTGATGCAAAATTTGTTTATCGGGTTATAATCTATTTAGATGGAGATAAAAAAGATATCCCTGAGCTAAAGCACGGGGCAATTAACTGAAGCACGGTACAATTCATTGTTTAAACTCGTAGCAGTTCGTTTACTAGGGGTAAAATGTTTAACCTTATTCATTTATTCAGACATCAGTAGTCAAACTTCTGTCACGGATACATTTTAACAGAAACAAGGGTGTTGAATCAGAAAATGCCGAAATCATACTAATGCTTCTTCCAGTACCTTTATGCGGCTTTCTTAGACTTATTGTAAGCTAATTTCCACTCACCATACTTTAAGACCGCAGTTGTCACCTTCACCCCTTCGGGTGACTGAGCTTGCTGGGGGAAGTCTATTATTTT
This sequence comes from bacterium, assembly GCA_016935765.1. Taxonomy (GTDB): domain Bacteria; phylum UBP14; class UBA6098; order JAFGQG01; family JAFGQG01; genus JAFGQG01. The sequence goes on along the minus strand of JAFGQG010000027.1, from coordinate 11,312 downwards.
GTCTTTTTTCTTGGCGGACATCTTATCCTCCTCTATTAAGGTTTGATTACCTCTTCCATTATAATTACCTCAAATTCCTTGCCAGTTTTTAAGGAAAATACGGAGGTGGCTCGAAATACAATTGTTATTATTGTTAATGCATTAACTGATAATAAGATACGGGGAGGCTAAATGGTGATGGAAGCATAAAATTCAAGGATACCTGTCTGGCAAATTAAGGTGGAACCTGGGGAATTTCGCCTTTTAATGGGGGAAAAACTCCCTTTAGCGCATATTTGCCATGATTTTTATTCAGCAATCCGCGCAAGGAAAAAAGAAATCTATGTTATTTCACTCTCTACTTTTCTCGTAAATCCAGTAACCAGCTCGCTTGCGCTGACGTAGTGCCTGTTTCCTTCTGAGTCCATCAAGATAGCGCCGGTGTTAGTTAATTCAAGTATTCTGCCAGTAAGCCGGTTTGTCTGTATCATGAAATTCGGGCGTACAACGGATCGCAAGCTGCGCATGGCTACATAGTTCTTTATGACGCTGCGTGAACCCAAACCGAGCGATATAGCGAATGCAAGGGCAAAGCCACCGATTATTATGCTTATATTATTGGTTATCAGGTAAGTATCGATCTTCAACCTATCGAGCGCAAGGATGATAATTATCACGTATATGAGCACCTGGGATACTGACCCCGCGTATTTCGGATACGGAAGTTTCGCGCTCTGGAAGAGGGTGTATATCGCGTCTTTGACCACTCTCGCGATATAGGCTCCCAGGATAAGGATTATTAGGGCGGCGGCGATGTTGGGAAGGTAGCTGAAGATGGAAGCGATAACATCCCCGACTTCCGTTAATCCGATAATGTTGCATGCTGCCGAGAGAAAGACTAGTAAGAGTGTCCAATAAACCAGTTTACTCACAAGTTCAGGTAAGCCCTTTTTAACGCCAATAGTGGTTGCGATTTTCCGAAGTGGTGTTTTTTCTATCAGTTTTTCGAGTTTGATCCATCGGAAGAGTTTGAGCAGAATTAGAGCGCCGATTTTCGCTACGAGAAAACCCAGTATCAGGACGATCAGAGCCCCGATGAAGGCAGGCAGCCAGTTGATTATCTTGTCCAAAAAACCGGTAAAAGTATCCTGTAGGATCGTTAATCCTTCGCTTACCCGGCTATCCATGTTTGTCCTCCTTTATTTTTTTTTACTATTTCTATGTTCTATCGCTGATTTTTATGTTTACTATTAACTGCTATTCGATTTTTCTGCTACTTGGCATGCGTTATGCATTTATCGGTCGGGTTGCCAGGAACGCCAGGGGTCATAAAGTCACTGTAAAGATTTACACATTCTGCTTGAAATAATATGTTAAAGTTTGCTTTCATTAATGATCATAAAACGAGTTATAAAAGTTCGGTCAGGATCTCAGTCGCGACCCTTATGGACTGGGTGGTAGAGACTATGAAAATAACATCACCTTCGTTCAGTATGTGGTTTCCCCTTGGAATTAAAAACTCGTCTTTATCCTCGTGGTAGATACCTGTAAAAACGCAGTCCTTGGGGAAATTCTCATCCTGTGTAACATCCCGAATGGTCATTCCGATGCTCTTAGCCTGGTGCGGAATTTTTACCGCATAGACGATTGCTTTCCCCCTCGCCAGTGTAGCAATTTTCTTTGTTTTGGGTTGCTCGACCTCCATAAGTATCTGGTTCAGAAGAATATCAGCGACTCTAATCACGGAATTTACGCCGGCGAGTTTGTATGCCTCTTCATAAACAGGGTTCCCCATTCGCGCGATAACTCTCTTCACACCAAGACTTTTCGAGAGAAGGGCGCAGGCAATATTGTCGGCATCCATTCGAAGGGAGCATATAACGACGTCAGCTTTGGACGCGCCAGCTTCCTTGAGAGCAGAAATGTCGGTAGCGCTTCCATGGATGGTGGTAGCGCCAGTTTCAGTGTAAATCGTCTCGCAGACCTCGAGATCGATATCGACCACAACAACGTCATGCTTTCGTCCGACAAGAAGTTTAATTAATTCTCTTCCTAATATTCCCGCGCCAGCAACTGTGATGAACATTTATTTTCTCCTTTGTAAATTTCCCAATTATCCATCTTCTACAAAGATGCTATTTAAATATATTTCTTTTCTTAGGCCTTAATAAAAACGCATTGGCTTGTCTGCTATAAAAGATTAAAATAGTAATTAAACTTCAAAAAAAGATTTAATCTATTAGGTGATTTGTTAGTTGTTGCAGCCAAAGTCAATGCACTCCAAAAGTTTTTTAATTTTTAGTGTCAATTGCTAATTGTTAATTGCTTTTATAGGACTATTCAGTTGTTCCTTTTTTCGTTTCTTCGTTCTCTGTTTTCTATTTTCATTGCTCACTCCATGCTTTTCTGCTGAAGAGTAGCAGCAGCGGTATTATTTCCAGACGCCCAGCCAGCATGCCTAATATATAAGTGATCTTAATTACCGGGTGAAGCTGAGCCATTTCCTTGACCGGTATGAAACACGGTCCGATATTTCCAAGAGCGCTGAACATCCCCGATAAAGAAGTGTAGCCATCGAGTTTGGAGAACAGCCCGGTAATCATTCCCCCGATGCAGAGAAAAAGAATCCACAGGAAGAAGAGGGAGGTGATGCGCTTGATTTCGTTCTGCTCGACTGGTTTACCATCGATGATGATGTTTGATATAGCTCTTCTCGGTCCAAGTATTCTATAGACTTCGCGTTTGACCAGTTTGAACAGTATGGATACGCGCAGGACTTTAAACCCTCCGCCAGTCGAGCCTATACAGCCGCCAATTACCATCATTATGAGGAATAACTGTCTGGCTGCTGTTCCGAAGTAAGGGCTGCCGATGTCCCGCGTCCCGAAACCGGTAGTCGTAAGTATGGATACCACCTGGAACAGCGTAATCCTGAAATTCTCCTCGAACTGCTTGAACGTGAACGCTGTTTGGGGATTGAACAGGAGGTCTTTATTTACGACGAAAAACCGTTCGCCGAGAATTACCAGTACGAACAATCCTATCATGCCCCACCAGTATTTCATTTCGGTATTATCCATGAGTGCTCTCGGTCCTTCGTTATAGAACCTGTAGTGAATGAAGAAGTTGATACCTCCCATCAGCATTCCGGCTATGATTATGTATTCGAACCAGATATAATTCGGGTGATTGGTGAGTCTGTAGAATTCGATACTGGCGTCGTGCGGGGAGAATCCGCCGGTGGACAGGGCGGTAAAGGTGTGGCAGAGCGAATCGAAGAACGGCATTTTTGCGATGAAGAGGGCGATGACTATGAACGCTGTATATCCTATGTAAATGGACCAGAGAATTTTGACTGTATTTGCCAGTCCAGGTACCGGTCTCGGCGCGCCGAACTTGTGGCTTTCCGCTCCGAACAGCCGATGAGCGCCACTCGCCTGGTAGGTTACAGCGAGAAAGAAAGTCAGTATCCCCAAACCGCCAAGCCATTGCGTTAAGCTTCTCCAGAAGAGAATACTGTGCGGCATCTGGTCAAGACCCGTGAACATTGTTATGCCGGTAGTCGTAAAACCGCTCATCGTTTCGAAATAAGCGTTCAGGTACGTGGCTTTAATTCCAATGACGAATGGTATCGCCCCTATCGCGGAACACCCGAGCCAGCCGAGGCTGCATATAAGCATCGCCTGGATAACGTTAGGTGTTCCTTTCCGAAAGAAGGTTTTCAAAGCAAAACCCAGGAAGAGAGAAGTTATACTGGGGATGATGAATGCAAGGAGAGTCTGGTATCCATACTCGCCGATCTCTTCGTAAAGGAAAAGGATGACAAGCGGCAGCAGCAATACCCAGCAGAGTACGATGAAAAGAGCTCCGAGATTGTTCAGGACAACATGAAACGTCTGGAATTTTAGTTGTTTGTTCGGCATATTAATTTAAGGGTCAAATCCTGGTGGTTTTCTTTTGGTTTTGTTTATTTTCTCGTCAGCCATTCCGTACTTCGCCATCCCCGTCGCTAAGGCGATGAGGATTACTAAGGTTTTGGTAGTCAGGCATTAATCCGACAATCAGCCCATTTAATCATAGTTCTCTTAGATCCAGCATATGTGGTTTTAAAAAGTGTTGAACAGAGGATAGCAATAATACAGCGCACAGTATGAATATTATGGTTTTATAATCCCATGGGTTCAAAACGAGTCCGAGTGAAATTCCGGCAGCAGGGGCGTGCTCAGTGCTCGTGATGGACATCAGGAATATAGCAGTGCCGACGGCAGCAGCGCCGAAGAAAATCAGCGGAGTTTGAGGGTTCCGGAAGGCGGTTAGCGCGAATTCAGTCACTGAGAGAAAGTGGTAAATAACACCAACAATAATTCCGAAGCTGTAACCCCCGACAAGGGACCTTGGTCTCGCCGAGTATGATTTGGGCATAGCAAAAACAATGAACGTACTGGCTCCAAGGGCGGCAATCAGCGCTGTGTGAGTCAGTACATTCAGGAAGAGCAGAACAACCAGCACAGTACCCGTTGCGATAAGGCATTGAAGAATATACCCGGTCATGTTCTTTCTGAATTTCTTGTCAAATATTCTCATAAACCAGCGCTTTTCCTATTTAAGAATTGTCTGCTCGGGAATAGTACCGTCTTTAAAATGTTTTTCCAGCCAGCCACACTTCACTTCTTCACGGCTATCAAAATAAGCTATGTAAGGCTTAATGTCAAGAACAGGCGTTCCATCCAGCATATCCACCTCTGAGAAAACGATACTGTTATCCTGTATATTGATGATCTTCACGATGGAAAAACCGATGTGATTGGGGCGGTGCGGACTGCGAATAGCGAATATACCATGCTCATCATTTTCCAGGTAGGGTCTGCCCGTTATACTCTCCCTCTGTGATCTGTGAAAGTAGTAGATAATGACCGCGTGGCTGAACCCGTCCAGGTCCTTCAAGCCGGGAGCATACTCGTCCCCGAGAATAAGAGTAGCGGTAGCGTTAGATTTAAACCTGCCCTGAATCGGTATGTCCTTCGGCTCCTTGTACGGTGAATGAATGAGCCCTATCGGGTGCATAATTATTTGATCCATAACTGTTACCTGCCTTCTATATCAGAAATTAGAATTTGGTTTTTTGACTAAAACGGTAACGAAGTAGTCACGATGAATTTTCTCAATATCGTACTCAATATTCCGCAATTTCGAGAATAACCCTTCAAGCTGGTCCCGGTTGTACAAGAACAGGTCGCATTTTCTTTTATACCGCAGCTTGCGTTGAAAGGCGAGAAAACCGGTGTCTTTTGGAAAACTGAAGAATGCTTTCAAGTCCGTTATACCCAGTACTTTTCTAACAACAGTTTCCGGCTTGCGGACATAATCCATAAAACCCATGACAATTGAATAGTCAAAGCTCTTCTCGAATCCGGTCTCCATGAAATCACCGGTGATAAAATTGCACTTGTTCTCAACCCCGGCACTGGCTGCATTCTTTTTAGCTAACTCGATCATTCGGGGCGCGAAATCTATCCCGGTAACGACTTTGGCTCCTTTTTGTGCCAGCGTTATGCAGTAGTGCCCCGGACCGCAGCCAACATCAAGAACGGTCTTGCCCTCTAAAGGCGTACAACCTTCGATCGTCTTTTTATACCTGACCCTTATGCTCTTTCGAAAAAGCTTATTTATCACCCTGTTAAACAGGTTGTTCCTGGTTCCATAAATAGCATTGAAGCCGTCAGTATAGGCATCAAAGAAATCAGCTACTTCTTTTTTCACCATTAGTAACCTCTTCCACGTTGAAGTACTCGTTGATGAAGCTTCTGAAAGTCGTTAGTTCGAAATCGTCCATTATTTTCACTATTTTTGACCTGGTGCTTCTCAAATTGAAATATGATTTGAATCTTCTCGTTATGTTCATTTTCAACCTCGGCTGCCCGGGGTCTATCTCCCTCGGATGAATATAAAATATTACCGGTCGGTTATCTTTCAACACTTTTTTTGCCATTCTCCTGGAAATTATATATGGGAAGAATCTTAGATATCCTCCACCGAAGAAGCATATTGGAAAGCCAAGTACATTCTTTACGGAGATCGGGAACTCGATAATTCTGCTTGAACCGACATTGACCGCATACGGAGCATAAAGGTTCGATTTCATACCCCCATGAGCTCTGGGCGCTGGGAATATGGAGGAATCATATTCATAACCGGCTTGTACTAATTTCTCGAAGAACCACGGTGTACTTTCCGTTGTCGAAAATCCTGCTGACCTGTAACCTGATACCTTTTTGCCTGAAATATCTTCTAATAGTGTTTTTGTTTTTGTTATATCCTCCAGGAATTCCTGCGCGGTCATACGATAAACTAATTCATGGTAATACCCATGTGACGCGATCTCATGTCCTCTCTGCGAAGCTTCGCGCACTAAATGCGGGTATTTTGCGGCTACCCAACCTAGAAAAAAACAGGTGACTTTTACATTTCTTTCGTCGATGATATCAAGCAACTTAACGAAATTTTCTTCGATCCTGGAGTGTAAAGTACCCCATTCATCGACATTTGGAGCATCGGGAATTTCAAGTATATGGAACCAATCTTCAACATCTACTGATAAAATACATTTCATTATATGCAGACATCCTCAGTGTTCTATGGGAGCAGCATGCTCCAAAAGTATTGACAAATAAACATTTACATGACAAATAAAAAGAATTAACATAAGCAAAGCCGGTCTTGTCTCCGGTCGCGGGTGCTGGTTATTGTGTTATTGCAGGAATAGTCTGTGAGAAAGAATGTTTTTCTAATATGCTGGGTCCTTTTCTTCTGAAATCGCCTCGCCCTTGTTTGTAACCATGTACCCAGATACACATAATAAAATATAGATCCTTGCCCTCGAGATGCGAATACTCTATTGGCAAATATTGTATCATCCCGCCGATTTCACCATTATCATCCACAGCCAGCTTGACCCTCAATCCCTTGTGCTTTGTTTTATTGTACCAATTCCTTTTGTGATCCCCAGCCTCCTTCATCTGCTCAGACCAATCCTCCAGGCACACAAAATACAATGGCTCATGCGCTTCTGCTAAATCAATGATATTCATCGCATTCCGTCCTTAAAGCCTTATAAATTATAATCAGTTATGCGGAACTCTTTAAAATGTCTTATAATGTGCATGTCATTAGAGTTTATTTTTATTATAATTAAAATATAGATAATGTCAATTGCTTTTGTGCTAATTGAAAAAATTGGACGGTATTTTCCCCCTGTATTTCTGAGTTTAGCCATTGTTTCGTTTCAGCTTCATCATTCTTCAATGGTTGATCGATATTCATTATTCAATTTTTGTCTTATTCTCTCTTGACATTCCCTTCAAGTTGGTTATTTTAATAAAAAGTAGGTACGTAAAATATATAGATTATGATAATGCACTATTAAAAAAAATTTGCTTAAGTACGAATATATTATAAAACAGCTATCCAAACATTCAATCATCCAATCACCCTGTAGTGGCTGATATAATTTTTACCTTATTATATGCAACTAAATTGCAAATTAACAAAACGATAAAAAAGGGGGTGTGATGTGCGTAAGTTAATAGTAATATTGAGTATAGCAACTCTTGGATGTTTCCTGATACAATGTACTAAGGATTCACCATCTTCAAACAACAATCCTTACGATGGTCCTTTAAACGAAGTTGAATACGAGCTGGTAACATCAGCCAACAAGTTCGGCTTCAATCTGTTTCGTGAGATAAATGATTTCGAGCCGCCGGGGAAAAACCTTTTTATTTCACCGTTAAGCGTTTCCATGGCGCTTGGGATGACCTGGAACGGGACCGCGGGTGAAACAAGGGCTGAAATGCAGGAAGCTCTCGAACTCGCAGGTCTGACTACGGACGAAGTGAACGAATCATACAGGAACGTGATTGAACTTCTGCGAAACCTCGATCCTGAAATGGAGTTCAAGATAGCGAATTCTATCTGGTACAGGCAGGGTTTTCCGTTCTACGAGTCATACCTTACAACCTGCCAGAGTTATTTCGACGCAATGGTCTCAGGGCTGGACTTCAACGATCCGGCTTCGGTGGATATCATCAACGGCTGGGTGAACGAGTACACTAATGGGAGAATCCCAACAGTTATAAACAATATACCCGGAGCAGTGGTGATGTACCTCATCAATGCAATTTATTTTAACGCCACATGGACGCATCAGTTTGACACTTCATACACTTATGACGACTCGTTTTATACTTTAGACAGCGCCTTAGTTCCGTGTAAAATGATGAGCCAGAGGGAGGATTTCCGGTATCTTGAAACTTCCGATTTTCAGGCTATCGATCTACCGTATGGGAACGGCGATTTCAGCATGCTTATTATATTCCCAAAACCTGACAAGGACATCGATGAGTTGATAGTTGAGCTGACCCCGGGCAATTTAGCCTCCTGGATAGGCAGTCTGGAAGAATATGATGTCAGGTTGACCCTGCCCAAATTCACCTTTAAGTATAACGCTTCTCTCGTAACTATGCTCCAGGCTCTTGGAATGGAACTGGCATTTACCGGCAATGCGGATTTCTCTGATATGTCAGAATTAGGCGACCAGTTATTTATATCTGACATTATTCACAAGACGTTTGTGGCGGTCCACGAGAAAGGCACTGAAGCCGCTGCAGTAACCGTGGTGGTGATAGAAGGAACCAGCGTTCCACCCCCGCCGGATTATGAGATGTATGTAAATCGACCTTTCCTGTTCATGATAAAGGAAACCCAAACCCAATCGATAATTTTCATGGGAAAACTCGTAGCGCCGGTTATTGAAGAATGATTATTATGGTTCAAATATATCCTTTTTAACAATATCATAACTACTTAATTCTCGATGTCATGGATAGGTGGACGATTAGTTTATTGAATGGAAAAAAATAAATAATTGAAAAGCATGGGAGGAAAGATGAAAAAATATATTTTTATTCTACTGGCGCTTCTACTCGTTTTTAGCTGCGGGAAGAAGGAGGGCGATAAGAAGGAAGGTGAAGATGTGACCAAAACCGAAGAGCAGCGAACTGATACCGCGGTTGCAGGGGAAAGCGAAGTTGAAGCGATGGAAAAGGAAGTCCAGCCCCAGAATAAAAGCGAATCTGGATTATGGGAAGCTTACAACAAAGCTAAAGCCGCATCGCAAAAGGCGATCGAAGCGGGGAATTACAAGGTGATCAAAAGAGCTTTGAACGACGCGGCGAAGTACGCGCATGAATTGAAAAGACCAATTATCGAAGCCTGGCAATACAACAACATCGCCTATTATTGCATCGAGGAATTCAAAGAAAGAACAAAATACGATTTTAGAATGAAACAACTTGGCGGTATGAAACCCGGTCCCGATAGAGATAGATACAACAAGGAAACCGAAAAGTTATTTTCCGATAATTTTCACTTCCTGAACGAAGCTACCGATTATCTGAAGAAAGCTCAATTCGCAGCTGGAACTTTGCTTACAAAGGAACTAAAAAACAAGATAAGAAGTAATACGTCGTTCATAGACCAAATTAAACTGCTTTTGTCGTAAACATAAAATATACTCATAGGGGTAAAATGAAAAAGCGGATTATATGGATCCTGGTTTATTTGGCTATCCTGGTTGGGTCAAGCTATGGGATAGAAACAGAATGCCCAATTTATACGGGTTGGAATCTGCTTTCTTATCCATTCAGCGATACCACTTTTATTGAAGCTCTATTCCCATTTGCGACACCTCCATTCTATTACTATAATAACTCAACTGCAGGCTATGAAACGATTGCAGAGGTCACAAATGGAATTGGTTTCTGGATACTGTCTCCAATTGAAACAACGGTAGTTATCTCAAGTGAAATGCCATTTGCTGGCGGAATAAACACTATTCCCGCAGGATGGACACTGTGGGGTGTGACCGATTATCCAATGCCTGCATCAGGTTTAGATGAATGTCCAGCGGTCTTTCCGCCAGTGTTCGGTTATAATGCATTCATGCGGAGGTATTTCAGCGCGGATACTCTCTTTCCCGGTATGGGATACTGGGTCTTCGCGTCAAGCGCTGAATCGATAACCATACCTTCGGGATGGACCGCCCCTTCGAGCTGGACTGATGAACACTACATGAGAAGGGTCGACGATGATGACATCCCTTTGGAAATTAGAACATGGTACTATGAGGACGCCGCTAGACTCGCGCTCATTGATGTACTGGTTCGAGAACCCTCACTGATAGAGATACCCGAAGAGTTGATCGATCTGTATTATAACGGATTGCTCTATGTTTATAATGCCACTGAATTAGTTGCAAGGGACTCAGTTGTTGATATTTTTAATATTCATACGTTTGGAGACCCCGTAATGTACCAGTTTATCGTTTCGGTTGAATCGTCTGCGGATTGGGCAGATGCCTGGGCTGAAGGAGAAAGACTTACCGGCTACTCTCCCATCGATAATTTAATGGAAGCTTATGATATACAGTTGGTCAGCTTCAGTGATTGGGGAACGATGAGATATGGTGTGCTTAGTACTATAAAACCCTATAATATAATAGCTCTGTGCTATGAATTCGCTTCTATACCAGGGGTTCGGTATGCAGAACCCAACGGTTTAGCAGGCGATGGCAACAGGCTTACGGGTTCTATTGAAACAGAATATATTAGTTTAACTTATAGTTATGGCTGGGGAGATTGCATGGCAGGTTGTATCAGCCGCCACTACTGGGAGTTTCACGTTTACTACGATGGAGAAGTGGAATTTGACAGGAGTTATGGAGATGTTATAGATTGGTAGCTTAGAACCCCAAAAAACAGTTAAAACCTTAATTTATTACTTAGATTACAGAATAGGCCTTGCCCAACGTAGCTTAATGAGTTTAGTTGTAAGTACAGTTTAATGGCATAAAATTTCACATATTATAACAATTTATGTAAATTCTGTCAACCAAATTTCCATGTCAATAAAGCAAACTTTACATGCATCCTTTAGTTAAACCAGAGCATATTTTTCACCTTGCTACGGGTATATATTTCAACTTTAACTCGCCGATGGATTCCCTTCGAGCATCGACTGGCAGTATCGATGTTCTCTTTGAATTGGATACTATTATTAAACCTTTATTCACTATTTCAGGTTTTGTCCAATCATAAATAAAATCCTTAACATCTATACAGGTCTGACCATCGCTATTGATAATCTCAACCTCGTATCTACCTTGATCAACTTCATTTGTATCGGCATAAAAACTGCTTCCTATGGTTCTTTCGTCCCAATTCCTATTAATCCTCATCACTCTGATCTCTGGTTGTACTCCAGAAGTTGTTTCTGAT
>JAFGQG010000026.1 GCA_016935765.1 bacterium | reverse complement strand
TTTTAAGCGTGGTCAAATACTGACATAGATTTCTCGACAAGATAAAACTGTCTAATTCTATTCATCTCGTATGGAGCATCATGAAAACCGCTTTGAAAACAAATGTTCGGTCTCGAAATGACAAAGGAGGAACATCTGAGTTGATTACATGAATTACGTGGAGGGAGGTTTTTATCAATGAATTGCGTTTTTTATAAATCAAAAATAATTAACTAAATGAAATAAAGGGGTTTCAGACTATAAAACCGACCATATTCAATACTGAATATATGAATTAAAAAGTCTTGACAATATATATATTTTAATATAAATTTTGAATCATAATATTGATAATGATACGTAAAACAGAAAAAAAATAAACCGAAGGGAGAAAAATGTACAAAGGACTAACAATCGCGCTGTTATTATTGGTTTGTGTTTCGGCTGCATACAGCAATTATATCTATTATCCTGTTCAGCCCATGCCACTGCGTGAATTTTCAGTTGGCTGCATACTCATAGGCATTGAAAATGAGGAAGTGCTGCCTCAATTGGAAAGGTTAAACTCGGACAACAACACCACGATGCGGGTAATCTCAGAGAAACTCGGTATTTATATCGTCAAGTTTGAAAAACCCTACACTGACGAGGAGTTTTATGAAGCCCGAGACAATTCCGACTGGGACAGGTTGAACAGTCTGTATGAATTAGCTGACGAACAGGTTTGGTCTTTTGTTGACCTATATGAGGAAAGTGGGCTTGTGAAGTGGGCTTCTCCCAATCATTTTTATTATACACAATACACCCCTGATGATCCTTATTATAGGGATGATGGGGATTATACTGAAACCAGCGACCCTGACCAGTACGGCGATTTCATCATGAACTGTGCGGGAGGCTGGGATGTTACAACCGGTGATGCTGACGTACTCATCGCGATACTCGATTCTGGAGTGGACCTTGATCATCCGGACCTGATGGACAATATCTGGGTAAATCCACTTGAAGATGTTGATGGTGATGGCGAAGTTTATGACCTGGATGACATCAATGGAATCGACGATGACGGCAACGGCTTTATTGACGACCTTAACGGTTATGATTTCGTTGGAGGGGTTACCGGTCATGAGGCTGACATGTCTGCGGTTGAGTACCAGCAGGATTGGAATCCTGACGTTCATTCTGATGGAGATGACGGCTGGGGGGAACCGGACCCATCAGTGGGGGATGGGGAATCCACGTTTCCGATTTTATTTCCTGCGGACATGGGAGTTTCACACGGGACACACGTAGCTGGGATATCCGCCGCGGTAATGGATAATAGATACCAGTTTGCCGGCAAGGCTGGTCACTGCAAGATAATGGCTGTCAGGATCGCTCATCCTGAAGGAGGAGTAACAGGAGAAGGCGACATGATCCAGGGAATAGAATATGCGGCTGACAACAATGCGAATGTAATAAACCTCAGCATGGGTGGATTATTTGGCGGGGAGGCTCCGGGTTTAGATGCGGCGGTTGAATATGCTTATGGGCAGGGCACCGCTCTGATCTGCGCTTCCGGCAACGTAATGCTATTCCCGGCGGGAGTTACCTTTCCCGCGAGTCATCCGAACACTCTCGCTGTGGGTTCATTCAACAGCGACCTCGGCACTTCATCATTTACGGAGTACGGACCGGAGCTTGATGTTCTGGCTGCCGGAGGGGAAGCCTCCATGGTAGCATATTCGGAAGTAATATGGTCCACCTGGGTAGCAAGCGTGGCTAATGAAGCTGATTTGGACTGGCCTGCTGGAAGCCATCAGATCAAGGGGGAGGTCGGAACATCTATGGCTTGCCCCCAAACCGCAGGTTTAGCGGGATTGATCTATTCGGTACTCCCGGATATCGATCCCGATAGCCTTTACAACATCATCAGGAACACAGCTCAGGATGTTGGTCCGACCGGATGGGACGAGGAAAGCGGCTACGGTATCGTTGATTTCGAAGCGGCTCTAAGAGCGGTCGGCATCGATGAAGATAACACTATTAAACCTTCAGCCAAGCTCTATCCATGCTTCCCGAACCCATTCAACAGCGAAACAAAAATATTTTACGAAATAGCTGCTCCCGGACAGGTCACTCTCGAAATATTCGATTGCCTTGGAAATAAGGTTAAAACACTTGTCAACCAAACATTATCAGCGGGTAAACACTCTGCAACCTGGGAAGGCAAAAACGATATAAACAACTCGATGAGCTCAGGTGTGTACTTTGCTAAACTGCAAAACGGCGATAAAGTATTTAATAATAAGCTGATTTTAATCAAATAAAACGCAGTTTTTTTAACATTTTTATTGACAATTGTAAATATTATTATATTTTTCTATCCATATATTGTATGAGTATGCCTAAAATTAGATAGTTTTTTTGATAAATTAATTTAAAAGGGAGTAGCTATTATGTTTAAAAGCAACAAGTTAGGGCTAATTATATTTCCTTTATTAATTCTGACGATATCCGTAATCGGAGTAGTCTGGATCGCTTGCCAGAAAACCGGGAGCATAGATCCCCGCGGCATGCAGACCGTTGTCGATTCTATGTGGGCTTCGCCGCGCGCGATCAACGCAAACAGAAGTACTGCTGACGTGTACGCAAGGGTGGTTACTGAAGCGACCGGTGAAGCAAAGTCAGGTGTTGAAGTAACATTCACGGGTGATAGCGGTTCAATAACCCCTTCAGATGATATTTCGAACATTGATGGAATAGCGCATACCAGGTTTTCATATTCCGGCGACCCGGAAGCTGATTTTAACGCAATAATTACAGGCGGTGTTTATGGAAGGGACGACGCAAGTGTTCTCATAGAGGTTCATCCTGAAGAATATCCGGTTGTTGCCGTCGAGATAGATAGTATTTACGCGAATCCCAATCAGATAAACGCTGGGCAGCAATCCAGGATATACGTTCTTATCGTAACAGAAGACGGCGGAGAACCTATTGCTGATATTATGATAAATTTCAGCGCCAACCCGGTCTGGGGTTCATTGTCTCCGCAGTACGCCCGTACAGACAGCAGCGGTTGGGCTCACACCACTTTCAGCACGCCTATATCAGATACTGCGAGGTACGTGTATATAAGAGCCCAGGTTGCGGACCTCTTCAGGGAAGTGGGGATTCTTGTGTATGAAACCGACTACCTCCCTGTCGATATCGACAGTATATACGCGGAACCCTCAGAGATAGTTGCAGGCGAATTTTCTATAGTATATGCTAAGATCGTGAACGAGAACGATCGCAGAGCATATCAAAATGCAGTTGTAACGTTCGGTACGGATTACGGCAGTCTATCGCCGTCAAGCGATATTTCTGATTCCAGCGGCTGGGTCAACACGAGACTCAGCACGACCACCAGTTCGACAGAGGTCATAGCTCACGTGACTGCTTTTATCAGCGGCTTATCGCGAACTACCAACATCCTTATACATGAAACCGGGTTTCTCCCCACCGGGTACCTGACAATAGAAACTGAGAACGACTCGGTTGAAGCCGAAGAGGACGGAGATTCGGTCTCCCTGATAGCCTCCCTTGAAAACATCGATCACGGACCTATTTCCGGAAAGGAGGTCAGGTTCAGGTCTCCTGACTACACTATAAGGGTAGTAAACGGCGGCATAACTGACGATGATGGAAAAGCGTGGGCTTATATCCCGAATCCTGGTGATACTGCAACTATCAGGGCAATAGCAACTTATGACTCATTCAGCGATACCACACTCGCCCATTTTATCGAACCGGAACCGCCCCAGGTATCCTTCATTGAACTCACATCCGATTCAGCGACTTTAACAGCTAACGGCATCAGCTACACCCGCCTTCAAGCCACCGTTTATGTTACCGGTGGAGCCCTTGCCCCCGACAGCACACTTGTTGAGTTTTATACCAGCGCGGGAATGTTTTCCCGTTACTTCTTCGGGAAGAGTGTTGGTCCCGATCATTCCAACTCCCTTCAATCCATGTACCGGACTAACAACAAGAAGTTCAGGAACGATCTGCATTATGCTGCGGTAATGGAAGATAACGCTTTCGAGTACACGACCGGCGGCATTGCCTATATTTATCTGAGAAGTTCAGATGAGCTGGATACCGCTTTGGTAAGGGGAATGTCCGGCACGGTGTCGGATTCACTTTTTATCCCCTTCATAGCAGGTATGCCCCAGGAGATCAGTGTTACTGCCAGGGCGTCTGAGATGGTTGCTGACGGACGGGACACAATGACTTTTTACGCTCACGTTATGGACGCTTACGGGAATAATGTAATTGGCGGTTACTCGATCACTTTTTCGGTAGTTGAAGGTCTGGGCTGCAGTTTTATTCCAAACGCCTACAGAACAACCAACGATACCGGCTTAGCCAAGGTCATAATGCGAAGCGGTGAAACTGCTGGTTGGGCAACCGTAAGGGCTTCCCATAACCTGGTTTACGGTCAGATGGAAATATACTTGAGCGGTTCATTGCCAAATTCGATATATCTCCAATCGATTCCTTCCTCCCTTCCCGCTGACGGAATAAGTTTCAGCACCATTCAAGCCCAGGTCCTGGATTCCGAATCAAGACCGGTTTCTGACGATACACCCATCATATTTTATGCTACAGACGGTGTTTTGACCTCGGCAAGCAGGTCATTCTTCAAGGCTCCGAGAGCGGATGAAAAAGTACCTTTATTTGAAGACAGGCACACTCTAGCCCCTATGGATTCGAGTGTGTTCGTCGGTTATACGACAGACGGCTGGGCTTATGTAAGGTTATACAGCAGCACAAGCGTATGCACGTCGATGGTTGTTGCTTACGCTGAAACAAGCGATGTCGCGCTCGTTGCGGATACGATAAATGTACCGTTCCTGCCGGGTGACGTTTCAGATATCACGCTTACTACTTCCAAAGATACTTTGAAAGCTGATGACGCTGACACCTGCACTGTTTTCGCGAGAGTATTCGATGAATATGACAACCCGGTCGGTGAAGGCGAATTAGTCAGTTTCAGTGTCGCCTCCGGCAGCATCGAACCCACCGCGTACACCGATGAAACGGGTACCGCGAAAACTCGATTGACAAGTTCCCTCGACATTGGCGCTTTTAATATCCAGGCTAACTGTGGGGATGCTATCGGGTTTACGAGCATCTATTACAAGCCAACGAAAGCGGCGGCGATAGAACTTTTCGTCTCTGCCGATGCCATAGTCGCTAACGGAGAAAGCCGGGACACTCTCAGCTCGGAGGTCTGGACAAGCGACGGCAACAGGGTTAGCAACGGCACGGCTGTCATATTCGAATCATCGCTGGGAAATCTCAGCGGCACATCAAGATTACTCAGAGCGAGAAGGGATCTTTCCGAATTCACTACATTATTATCCCCGCTCGCGGATTCACACACCGCTTATACAGAAGGTGGCGTAGCTACCGCCATTCTTACGAGTCCCACAAGGACCGGTTTAGATACCATAATTGTGAAGGTTGAAGTTGATTCTGCGTGGGCAAGCGATACTTTTTATGTGGAATATATATCCGGTGGACCAGCCAGGCTGCTTGTCTCGGCTGACCCGGAGAGCATACTCGCGGACGGTGTGGAGACATCCACTATTTCCGTTGCCGTCTTCGACGAATACGATAATCCTGCCGGAAGGGATATCGCTGTTTCCCTGTCAACTACTTTGGGAAGCATATATCCCACAACAGCTTATACGGATACTTCCGGGGTAGCGACAGCTACTCTGTTGAGCGGCACCACTCCGGGCATAGCAACTGTCGAAGCCAGGGTAAGCGGTTTAATACAGCAAACCCAGGTTTTCTTCACCGAATCAGGCGCTGGCATCATAATACTGACGCCTGAACAGAATTATGTCCAATTGGGCAATACCATCGACCTTTCGGCTCTCGCGCTGGATCCATACGGTCACATGGTTTCCAACGGAACGCCTATCAACTTCTCATCCGTCCTGGGTTATACCACACCACCGGTTTCACCCACAAGTTCCGGTGTGGCAACATCCATCCTTCATACGGAAAACAGGGCGGGTATCGATACCGTAATAGCGTGGTCAGGAACAGCAGCCGACACTGCCCTCATCCAGTTCAAAGCAGGATTGTGCCAGTACATTGAGCTGACCGCAACACCCGATACAATCTCCGCTGACGGAAGAAGCCGTTCAACTATTACAGCGACACTTACTGACGAATACAGGAACAACGTTGGTGTCGGACGCAGGGTTTCTTTCAGCACCACTCTCGGATCGATAACATCTTCAGCTATGACCGATTCACTGGGAATAGCGAGAGCTACTTTAACGAGTTCCCCTGACATAGGTACCGCGCAGATACAAGTCTCCTGTGAGAACGGTTCGGGGATGATAGAGGTTGAATTCATTGCTGCGGAAGCGACGTTCATCTCGGTTTCCGCGAACCCCACAGAGATCATTGCTGACGAGGATTCATCATCAACCATTACCGCGAGGGTTTTAAACGAAAGGGCTGAACCTGTTGCTGACGGAACGATAGTGATATTCCACAGTTATAATACAGAAACCGGGTTGCCTTTCGGGAGTATCGACTCCTTCTCTGCCACTTCTTCCGGGATCGCAACTTCGGAGCTTTTCGCTGAGAACCAGATTGGTTCCGCAATGGTTGTAGCAAGCGTAATGGGATTGACCGACACTGTCATTGTGGACTTCATATCAGGTCCTCCGGCAAGAATAGTGCTAATCGCGGCACCTGACACCATCCCCGCGGATGGCAACACTCAATCAGACATCAGCGCAACGCTTTATGATAATAATGACAACCGTTTAGGCTCTGGAGTCATAGTATCGTTCGCGACCACTAACGGGAATTTAAACAGGGCGAGCGCGCTTACGGACACCTCAGGAACCGCGAGAGTGAAACTGAGAAGCGCTACGGTATCCGGGGAAGCGGTTGTTACCGCTATTTCCGAGGGCGCTGAAACCGACGTGATAGTTTATTTCAGTCCCCTGACAGTAGCCAATCTCTTTTTAAGCGCGGACGACCTTGAGTTACCTGCCGATGGAAGATCGACAACTATCATTCGGGCGCTGGCTTTGGATTCTTTAAGCGTACCGGTATCTGATAATACCCCCATCATGTTCTCGACTAACCTTGGGATAATAGTACCCGGTGTTTCATACACTTTTGACGGAGAGGCAATCACTACTTTGATAGCCTCCACGGTTCCAGGCACAGCATACGTGGTCGGAAACGCTGGCGGTGGAGTGATCGATACTGCCACCGTGATTTTCACTTCCGGACCACCAGCCGAGGTAACACTCAGGGCGGTACCCAACGTTCTCCCTGCTGATGGCGATACAACCGCGCAGGTCTTCGTTGCAGTTACCGATGGATCGGGAACCCCGGTTGAACAGGGGTACACGATAGTATTCTCCGCCACTTTAGGTTCTATCGACGAGATGGCGCTTACAGATACATTGGGTGAAGCTGTGGTAACATTCAGGGCTGGAGTTACTCCCGGTAACGCATATATTTCAGCGACCTGCGAAGGAGCTGTTGGGCAAACCCAGATAACTCTGACCAGCACTGAAGCCGGTGAGATCATCATGATGGTCAACCCGGATGAAATCATTGCGGATGGCAGCAGCACTGCTGATGTCACGGGACAGGTGCTCAACGGCATAGGGTACCCGGTTACAGATAACACGCCTGTGATCCTCTCGGTCAGCCCGGATTCGCTGGGCAGGGTTACACCAAGAACAGCTTACACCACCGATGGCGATTTTGCCTCGACTTTTACCAGCAACGTTTATACGGGCGAAGCCTATATTGTAGCTGAAGTCGGAGCGTTAAGGGAATCCGTTCTCGTTGAGCTTATATCCGGGGCGGCTGATTACATAGAACTCGTCGCCGACACCTACAACATCCCTGCTGACAGCTCAAGTTTTGCCAACGTTACGGGAACGGTTTATGACCGAAACGGGAATACAGTTGCCGCGGGTATCATGGTATATTTCTCGACGACCCTTGGAGAGGTTACTCCCGCATCACAGGAAACCAACAGCGATGGTCAGGTGACTTTCACGGTAATGAGCGGCTACGTACCGGGTATCGCGAGGGTAAAAGCCCAGAGTGGTACAGCGAGGGACGAGATACAGATAATTTTTTCAAACACAGCCGCGCATTCATTAATATTAACAGCTACACCTGACGAAATAACTGCCGACGGCAATGCAACCGCGGCATTAGAAGCCCTGGTTCTTGACAGCCTGGGCAACTTTGTGAGTGACGGAACTCCGGTCGAATTCGAAATTCTTCCGGGTACAACAGGTGTTGTTCTGGACACAATAGACAGTTTTACCGTTGATACGACCTATATACTGGAGGAGCTCGGCGCGGTTATTCCAACCATATCCCGTACTGAAGCGGGTATCGCCACTGTAATCTTCAGGGCTGGTGTGCAGCCCGGTATCGCTATAGTCAAGGCGAGTGTCGACCCGGTTTTCGACATAACGAACATTCGTCTGGTATCGGGTGGTGTCGCTGAGATCATCGTTACTGCGAATCCGAGGTCCATCACGGCGAATGGGATCACTACATCCCTGATAACCGCCCAGTTGAATGACAGGTATGGCAATCCTGTTGGGTCAGGCGTATCGGTCGGCTTCTCCTCCTCACTCGGCAGCCTCAGTCCCACCAGCGCGTTAACCAACAGCGGAGGCGCGGCTTATTCGCTCCTAACGAGTTCGACCACTCCGGGGATTTGTTATGTTACAGTTTCTTCGGGAGGTTATTATGAGATTGTGGAGGTGGAATTCACTCCACCGGGAGTCTCGGACATAATTTTATCCGCGTCGCCGCAATCAGTTCAGATAGGCTCCGGAGCTTCTATACAGCTGACAGCACTGGTCATCGATTCCACCGGCAGACCTATCTATAACGACCTTCCTGTGACTTTCTTCTCCCGAATAGGAGACCTTTATCCACCGACCGTACTTACTTCGGACGGATATGCTGTAACTCAATTGATGCCGGGCATAGTAGCTGGTACGGACACGGTCAGAGCCAGGGTAAACGGCATCGAAGATACGATTACAGTGAGATTTACCGCGGGAAACTGCAGTTATATCATCGTAACTCCCCAGGACAGCGTTCTTGCTGCAAACGGCTTAAGCAGGACCAATATAGTTGCCGAATTATACGATGAATATAGCAACCCTGTCGGTGTAGGGCGAAGTGTTTCCTTCAGCACAGACCTTGGCGCGATCACAACCCCGAGCTTCACCGATTCATTTGGAATCGCGGTTGCGCGGCTCACCAGCGCCGAGGAGATCGGAATAGCTGATATCGAAGTCCGCTGCGAATCGGGGATCGGCAGAGCAAGCGTTGAATTTGTAGCGGCAGAAGTCGCTCTGGTAACCTTATCCGCGAGTCCGAGGAAGATTGTCGCAGATGGCGTCAGCCAATCCATTATCACTGCTAACGTCTTGAATACCGAGGGAAGACCCGTTTCTGATGGCACTATCGTTACCTTCTCCAGTTTTGACAGCGCGGGGAATTCCTTTGGGGAGATCGAATCGCTCGGAGTAACTGAAGGCGGGACCGTAAGCAAACCGCTAACGAGCGAGAGAGTTATCGGCGTTTGTTTCATTGCTGCGAACGTAATGGGGGTTCGGGATACGATAAGTGTGGAATTCGTTCCGGGAGATCCTTTCCGTATAGAAGTAACCATAACTCCCGACGTCATACCCGCTGACGGATCGAGCGAGGGGCAGATAGTAGGTGTTCTTTTCGATGAATTTGGCAATTTAATACCTTCAGGCAAGTTAGTGACGTTCGAGACCAACCGGGGCAGTATATTCCCAACTTTAGCATACACGGAGGACGGCAGCGTTTTTGCCGCGATAACCAGCAACACTATCGGAATAGCGCAGGTGCAATTGCATTCCGGTTCGGTAACCGGAGTAGCGACCGCGGAGTTCATAGCGCTTCAGGTCGATACCCTGATATTATACGCCGATTCCACTACTTTGGTAGCGAATGGGCGTTCTTCAACGACAATACACGCGCTTGCGAGGGATAGTGTGGGTTCTGCGGTCACTGACGGCGTTCCGCTTTATTTCAGCACGGATAACGGCGTGATGATCCCGGGAGTTTCCTATACGGACGATGGTGAAGCTTTCTCATTGCTTAGAAGTTCCACGGTTCCGGGCACGACGTGGGTCTGGGTAGATGCCGGCGGCGGAGTACGTGAATCCCTGTTCGTCATTTATCGCCCCGGAGGACCAGCGCTTATCACCGTAACGGCTGACTCAGCCAGGCTCCCCGCGGATGGAGTTAGCAATACAAACGTTACCGCTATCGTCATGGATGCGAACGGCAACCTCATCGGAAGCGGTAATATCGTGAATTTCAGCACCACGTTGGGCAGTATCGATACTTTCGCCGTAACGAACAACCTTTCCGAGGCTTACAGCACAATGACCAGCGGCATCACACCCGGAACAGCCTTGATCACCGCTTACTGCGAAGGGGCTTACGGTCAGACCACCGTCGATCTGACAGCGACTGATGTTGGCGGCATAATCCTGAACGCCAGTCCCAGGAATGTCGTAGCGAACGCTGAATCGACCTCCACGTTATCAGGTTACGTTCTGAACACTATTGGAAACCCAATAACGGACGGCACACCGGTCACCTTGTACGTCAACCCTGACAGCATGGGCTTTATCACTCCTTCGACTGCGTACACGGACGGCGGCGATTTTACCGCAACCTTCACCGGCTGGTATTACATAGGCGATGTTTACCTTGTTGCCGACGCAGGCGGTGGGTTCAAGGACTCCGTTCTCGTCCATCTCATTCCGGGAGCTCCCGATTATATAATCCTTAATGCCGACACACTCAGCATCCCCGCGGACAGCGTTTCTGAAGCCGCCATAACCGGAACTGTTTTCGATATGTTCGACAACCCGGTCCGTTCAGGATACACCGTAACGTTTTCAACGAATTTAGGATATTTAAGCACAACGACTGAAATAACGAACAGTAACGGCAACGTTTCCACGAGGCTTAGAAGCGGATATGTTCCGGGAGTAGCAAGGGTAAGGGCGATTTCCGGAACCGCTTCCGGCGAAATAGAAATTACCATCGAAAACACCGGAGTATTCTCGATCGTTCTGACCACTGAGGACAATCGCCTGCCGGCAGACGGGTTCTCAACTACCTCTTTGACCGCGCTGGTACTGGACAGCCTGGGCAACCGGATCAGCGACGGAACGCCGGTGAATTTCGTGATTAATCCCGACACTACGATAGGCGAAGCGCTTGGTGTTATTGTACCGCCGATCGGGAGAACCGAGTCGGGTGAAGCGACCGTTGCCTACCGTTCGGACACCAGGAAAGGTATTGCTCATATAAAGGCGTCTTCCGGGGCTGTTTCCGACAGCATCGATATCGAACTTATTGCCGGGGCGGTCAGCAGGATAGAAGTCATTGCCATTCCGGGCACACTTACCGCGAACGGCTCGAGCCACTCGAACATCGAAGCCACATTATTTGACGATTTTGATAACACGGTCGAATCCGGAGTCGGGGTCGATTTTACGGTTGATCCCGCGGATATCGGCAACCTGCTTCCAACGAGCACTATTACCAACGCGTCCGGAATCGCGCGAAGCACTTTTACGAGTAACAATACACCGGGTTTCGCTTTGATAACTGTCGAGGCTGAAGGTATATACGGGCAGACCGAGATATTGCTGGATTCCGCGCAGGTCGGCGACATTATTCTCACCGCAGACGCTTATACCATGCCTGCCGATGGCAGCGTTGACCTTCAGGCTATGGTAATAGACGTTGGCGGACGGACAATATATGACGGTGTTGAAGTAAGATTCACTTCGAAAATCGGCAGGATCGTACCCGCAATTGCTTTTACTGCAGGCGGATATGCTGAAACCGAACTTACCGGCTTGAACCAATCAGGCAGGGATACTGTGGTTGCTGAAGTGAACGGAGTCGCTGACACAGTTTACATCCTATTTGAAGCCGGCGATTGTTTTTACATAAGCATCTGGCCAAACCCTGACACGATTGCCGCGAACGGCCGAAGCAGGTCCGCCATCACATGTACTTTGAGCGACGAGTTCTCCAACCGGGTTGGAGCAGGAAGAATGGTGAGTTTCAGCACGAGTATGGGAACGATAACTTCACCGGTTCACACCGATTCATTCGGTATAGCCCGCACCTATTTGAAGAGCTCCCTTGAAACCGGAACCGCCGAAGTGAACGCAAGATGTGAAAGCGGAAACGCATACACATACGTTGAATTCATATCCTCCGACATTGCGTTCCTGTCGGTTAAAGCAGCTCCCAAGGAGATAACTGCTGATGGGATCTCCGTATCGACTATAACTGCAAAAGCTTTGAACAGTTATGGCAATCCAGTCGCGAACGGTACCATTATTTACTTCAACTGTTTCGACGCGCTTGGCGCTTCCTTTGGAGTTATGGAAACCCTGTCTGTAACCGCCGGCGGAACGGGCGAAGCCGTTGTTGAGTTAACCAGCGAGGAAATCCCCGGCAGGTGTTTTGTTAGAGCTCATCTGCTCGGGTTATCCGATACCACTTATGTGGATTTTGTACCCGGTCCGGTAGCCAGGATCGATGTTTTCGTGGTTCCTGATTCCATACCTGCAGATGGTATGAGTGAAGGTCAGATAACCGGCGTCTTATATGACGAAAACGATAATTTACTGAATTCAGGGCAAACCGTAACCTTCGAGACCAATCTTGGCACCATATTCCCGACGCTTGCTTATACTGAAAACGGAAGTGTTTTTGCTTCCATAACCAGCGACGCGATAGGTGTCGCGCAGATTCAACTTCATGCTGGCGGAATAACCGGAGTTGCCACAGCGCGCTTCCTGCCCTTACGGGTGGATACATTAATAATATACTCCGATTCCACCTCGATAGTTGCTGACGGGTATTCAACCACCCGCATTCACGCATTAGCGAGGGACAGTCTCGGAGCAGCAATTACTGACGGGTGGCCGATTTACTTCGAATCTTCTGACGGGGTAATGATACCGGGAGTAACGTATTTATCAGAAGGCGAAGCTATTTCCCAGCTTAGAAGTTCAACCACACCGGGGTCCGTCTGGGTAAAAGTCGATGCTGGCGGTGGGGTTACGGATTCGCTGGTAGTTGTATTTCGCGCTGGCGCTCCGGCTATGATTGAAGTTGTCCCGGAAACCACGAGTATTCCCGCAGATGGATTCAGCTCGATGAACGTTACCGCGATCGTTCTGGACAGAAATGGTAACCTTGTAGCCGGCGGAGAGATCGTAACTTTTAACACGACCCTTGGCACTATCGATACTTTTGGTGTAACCAACGATTCATCGGCTGCGTTTACTATTCTAACTGCGGGTATAACACCTGGTACCGCTTTGATCACTGCTTACTGCGAAGGAGCTTACGGCAGAGCGACCGTTTATTTTACCGCCACTAACGTGGGAAGCATGATACTGAACGTGACCCCAAGGAATGTAGTAGCCAATACTGAAGCGACCGCAACTCTATTCGGAACGGTTCTGAACACTATAGGCAATCCGGTCACTGACGGCACGCCCATTGCTGTTTCAGTAAGCCCTGACAGCATGGGATACATCATGCCTGCAACTGCGTACACAGAGGATGGCGATTTCACAGCGGTCTTTACAAGCCTGTCATACGTTGGCACTGCTTATCTTGTAGCTGATGCTGGAAGCGGCTTCAGGGATTCTGTTATGATAAACCTTATCCCTGGTCCTCCCGATTATATAATCCTTGTAGCTGACACAGGCGACTCTGCGATACCGGCAGACAGCGCTTCCGAAGCTACGATTCGAGGCACTGCCTACGACATATTCGGGAACACTGTGGGTTCAGGATATACAATCACTATTTCAACTAATCTTGGCTACCTTTCATCCTCGTCCGAGCTGACCGATAGCGATGGTCAGTTCACCTTCCGGTTGAGAAGCGGGTACACTTCTGGCGTCGCACGGGTCAGGGCAATTTCCGGCACAGCTATAGGCGAAATTGAGATCCTGTTCACAAGCACTGAAGTAGCGGCGTTGATATTGAACTCGGAGGATAATTCGCTTATCGCTGACGGCTATTCCACTACCAGGATGACTGCTATTCTTCTGGACAGCCTTGGGAACAGGGTAAGCGACAGAACACCTGTAAACTTCTCCATCCTTGCTGACACCATCATAACGATGATAAATGATTCAACTTACGATACTACTGTTGCGCCGCTGGGAGCAGTAATTCCTTATATAGCATATACCGAATCCGGCGAAGCGAGTGTGATATACCGCGCAGGCACCCGTACCGGTGTCGCCCACGTAAGAGCTTCCGTTGACACAATCTTCGGCGACAAGGACATCGAACTGATCCCCGGAACGGTCAACAGGATAGTAGTAACTGCAAATCCTGATACATTGACCGCGAACGGCTTAGGCAGTTCGGAGATCGTTGCTGAATTGTTCGACGAATACGGCAACAGGATCGGTTCAGGAGACGAAGTTGCGTTCGCTGTCAATCCAGCCGGGTATGGAAGTATGCTTCCGGGATTGGCGTTAACAAACGCCTGGGGCGTAGCCCACTCAAACTTCACCAGCGGAAACACACCGGGTCTTGTAATTGTAACTGCCACATCAGGCGGTATTTACGGACAGGTGGAGATATTCCTCGATTCCGCCCAGGTTGGGGATGTAATTCTAACAGCAAGCACTTATGAATTTCAGATCGGTACTGGTACCCGTGTGGATCTTCAAGCTTTCGTCGTTGATGTGGGCGGCAGACCAATGTTCGATGGATTGCAGGTGCAGTTCACGTCATCACTCGGTATCCTTATTCCACCTACTTCTCTAACGGAGGACGGATACGCTTCAACCGAGTTATCCGATCAGAACAGGGCGGGTAAGGATACTGTGGTAGCAATTGCAGGCGGTATTGCTGATACAATATTCATTATATATGAAGCTGGACCATGTCACTACATAGTTATGAACGCTAATCCTGATACAATTGCTGCGAATGGCAGAAGCCGTTCATTGATAACCTGCGCATTAACTGACGAGTTTTCAAACCCGGTGAATGCGGGTAGAGTAGTATCCTTGACCACCAATCTTGGCAGGATAACCACCCCTGTTTACACGGACTCACTTGGAATTGCGCAAGCTTATTTAACCAGCTCAATCGAAACAGGGACCGCGGAGGTCAATGCTCGCTGCGAATCGGGGAACGCCTACACTTACGTAGAATTCATATCATCGGATATCGCGTTTCTAACAGTTAAGGCTGAGCCTCGGAATATCGCAGCTGACGGAGTTGCCACTTCGACCATAACTGCAAAGGCTTTAAATAGTTACGGAAATCCTGTTGCTGACGGCACTATCATTTTCTTTGAAAGTTACGATACAACCGGCGCTCCATTCGGAATTATAGACACGCTTTCCGTTACTGCTGACGGCACTGGCGAGGCGGTTGTTGAATTGAGAAGCGAAGAAATGCTGGGCAGGTGTTTTGTTCGGGCTCACGTCTTAGGCTTGTCAGATACGACCTACGTGGACTTCATACCTGGACCTGTTGCCAGGATAGAGGTTTTCGTTGTTCCCGATACGATACCTGCGGACGGTATGAGTGAAGGTCAGATAACCGGAGTTCTGTATGATGAATTCGACAATCTGCTTCTTGACGGACAGGTCGTAACTCTTGAGAGTAATCTGGGAACTGTATTTCCCAC
Source organism: bacterium (assembly GCA_016935765.1). Classification (GTDB taxonomy): domain Bacteria; phylum UBP14; class UBA6098; order JAFGQG01; family JAFGQG01; genus JAFGQG01. The sequence continues at coordinate 23,957 of JAFGQG010000026.1, read as the reverse complement.
TCTCGCCTACACGTCAAGCGGAAGTGTTTTCGCAACGATAGTAAGCAGCGTAATTGGAAGGGCGCAGATACAGGTTCACTCTGGCGGTATTACAGGCGTAGCGATGGCGAACTTCGTTCCGCTGGATGTTGATACCCTGATAATATATTCGGATTCCGCTTCGATAATTGCTAACGGGCGTTCTACCACGACTATTCACGCTATTGCGCGGGACAGTGTGGGCGGCGCTGTAACCGATGGAAGACCTATATACTTCGAGTCTGATGACGGGATCATGATCCCCGGGGTATCCTTTACGGCTGATGGCGAGGCGACTTCACTACTCAGGAGTTCGACCACTCCTGGTTCTACCTGGGTCAAGGTAAATGCTGGTGGTGGAGTGCGCGATTCTCTGGTCGTCGTTTTCCGCCCTGGTCCTCCCGGGCTGATAGAGGTCATCCCCGACACGAACAGCATACCTGCTGACGGGGACAGTTCCATAAACGTAACGGCTATCGTATATGATATTAACGGCAATCTTCTAACGGGCGGCAAAGTAGTTTCTTTCCACACGACACTTGGGTCTATCGATACCTTTGGTGTTACTGACGGCTTATCCGAGGCGGTAACCAGGTTAACCAGCGGCATCACTCCTGGCACAGCTTTAATTACCGCTTATTGTGAGGGCGCTTACGGGCAGGCAACTGTAAACTTCACCGCGACTAACGTTGGTGACATGGTATTGAACGTCAACCCAAGAAACGTTATCGCGAATGCGGAATCCACAGCCACCCTATTCGGTCACGTGATAAACACTATCGGCAATCCCGTCGCGGACGGAACGCCTATAGCTCTTTCAATAAATCCCGATTCCATGGGCTATATTACGCCTTCGACAGCGTACACCGAGGATGGGGATTTCAGCGCTGTATTTACCGGCTGGTATTATGTTGGAACGGTTTACCTGGTTGCAGACGCGGGATCCGGTTTCAGGGATTCCGTAATTGTGAACATGATCCCGGGACTTCCTGATTATATTGTCCTGGTTGCGGATACCGGGGATTCATCCATTCCTGCCGACAGCGCATCTGAAGCTACGATCCACGGTACAGTCTTTGATATGTTCGGAAATAGAGTAAGGTCCGGGCATGTGGTCAATTTCAGCACTAACCTGGGATATCTCAGTTCAGGTTCAGAGCTTACGAACAGCAATGGAGAGGTGACGGTACACCTCAGAAGCGGCTATACTCCGGGCGATGCCAGGGTCAGAGCCATTTCCGGCTCCGCTTCAGGCGAGATCGAAATCAATTTCTACAACACCGACGTCTTCTCAATAATCGTGTCAACCGGGGTGGGTCAGCTGACTGCTGACGGTTACTCAACGACCCCTGTAACCGCTCTTGTTCTTGACAGCCTTGGAAACAGGATAAGCGATAGGACAGCGGTAACATTTGACATTCTCGATGATACTGTAGTAACGATCATTGACGATACGACATCTGATACTACCATCACACCGCTTGGTGTAATGATACCATTCCTGGGCTACACTGAATCAGGCGAGGCGAATGTGATCTACCGTGCTGACACGAGGCGTGGCACTGCTTACTTAAGAGCGGGAGTCGGCGCTATTTATGGCTATGCTGATATTCGTCTGCTTGCCGGTCCCGTGGCGCGAATTGAAGTATCCGCTGTTCCAGAAACCCTTACGGCTGACGGTTCGAGTTCATCTAACGTGACAGCCATACTCTTCGACGATTATGACAACAGGGTAGAACCGGGTCTTAACGTAAACTTCGCAGCCAATCCTGCCGGTATTGGTTCGGTGCTCCCCACCAGTACTATTACGAATAACATAGGAGTAGCCAGGTCTAATTTTACGAGTGGAACCACTCCAGGTTTGGCTTTCATAACAGTAAATTCAGGCGGTGTTTATGGTCAGGCTGAAATCGTCCTGGATTCCGCGCAGGTCAACAATATAATCCTCACCGCGAGTTCGTACGAGCTGCAGGTTGGCAGCGGTAATACAATCGACTTGCAAGCTCTCGTTGTAGATGCTGGCGGAAGAACCATTTACGATGGAGTACCGGTCTTCTTCAGCTCAGCTATCGGCAGAATACTGCTGCCTACCGCGTACACGGAAGACGGATATGCAAATTCGAGACTAGCAGCGAGAACGGTTGCCGGCAAAGATACTGTCGTGGCAACTGCTGGCGGCGCTGCGGACACAATATTTATCACCTTTGAACCAGGTGAATGCCATTACATAACAATGTCCGCTAACCCTGATACCATTGCGGCAACTGGTGTAAGTCAATCCACGATCACATGTACTCTTTCAGATGAATACTCAAATGCCGTCGGATCCGGAAGAAGAGTCACATTGACAACCGATATGGGACGAATCACCTCACCTGTGTACACCGATTCATTCGGTATTGCGACTGCTCGACTAACCAGCTCTGTTGAAACCGGTACTGCTGAAATAAATGCGACATGCGAATTGGGTAACGCTTATGAATATGTGACTTTCATTTCATCAGACATTGTGTATTTAAGCGTGAAGGCTTCTCCGAGAGAAATAATAGCTAACGGCATTTCCACATCCACAGTAACCGCTAAAGCCTTGAACAGCGCGGCAAATCCTGTCGCTGACGGAACCGTCATCTTTTTCGAAAGCTACGATACGCTCGGGAATCCGTTCGGAGAGATCGAGACACTTGCTGTAACCACTGGTGGAACAGGTCAGGCAACGGTTGAGCTGACAAGTGAGGAAATGCTGGGCAGATGCTTCGTGAGAGCTTATGTCCTGGGATTATCAGACACGACTTATGTTGATTTCATACCTGGTCCGGTCGCGAGAATCGCTGTAACCTCTCAATATGATACTATTGCCGCTGATGGATTCAGCACTTCAGGGATTACTGCTGTTTTATATGATGCATACGACAATTTAATCCCCGATGGGGAGGATGTCACATTTGAAACAGATCTTGGAAGAATATATCCAACTTTGGCTTACACGGAAGCCGGAACTGTTCTGGCTACCCTGGTGAGCGCGGATAGTACCGGCACTGCGCAGGTTATCGTCAGGGCGGGAGGCATACTTGGATTCGCTCTCGTACAGTTCGTACAGAATCCTGTAGCTGGAATATATCTATATTCAGATTCCATCAGTATAACCGCTAATGGCATTTCATCCACCATGGTCTATGCGCTGGTTACTGACAGTTCGGGCAGGGCTATTGCTGACGGCACTCCAGTGACCTTCAATCCGACCGCGGGTGCAATTGTACCTGGTGTAAGCTATACAAATGAGGGTGAAGCTTCCTCGAAATTGAGAAGCTCGACGACCGCTGAGACTTGCTGGGTAGTGGTTGACGCTGGTTACGGTGTAGTTGATTCGATAAAGATACTGTTCAGGCCCGGTCCCATATCGACTATTCTTTTAACTGCTACTCCAACAGCCATACCAGCTAACGGTGATACATTCTCTGAGATCACAGCCATCCTTGCAGATCCAAATGATAATCCTGTTGGAAGCGGTTTTATTGTTGATTTTACAACAACGCTTGGTGAGATTGACGAATTCGGAATAACGGACGATTCTTCGGCAACGGCTGTACGGTTGTATTCCGGAGTAACCCCCGGCGCTGCGGTCATAATTGCCAGTTGTGGCGGCGCAATCGGTCAGATAAGGGTAGATTTTACCAACACTGCCGCGGACGAAATGCTTTTATTTGCGGATCCCCGTGACATCACGGCTGACGGCAGGAGTACATCGGACATTAGTGGTTTTGTCTTCAATGTTGTGGGTAATCCGATATCCGACGGATCGCCTGTTCTATTGAGTGTTTCCCCTGATTCTATGGCGACTATTGCGCCAAGAACGGTATATACAGATAGCGGGGAATTTGCGGCAACGCTTACAGCCGGCACCATTGCCGGTGTGGTTGGAGTTATTGCAAATGCTGGTGGCGGCGTAGTAGAAACCACTTACATAGACCTTCTGCCGGGCGCAGTGGATAGTATCGCTGTATGGGCGTCCGACTCAATAATCCCCGCTGATTCATTCTCAACTACCACGATTTCCGGAAGGCTATTCGACAGGTATAATAACCCCCTCCGGTCTGGGAACACCATAAACTTTGCAACCATACTGGGAAGCATATCCCCTACTTCAGCGATAACGAACAGAACCGGAATCGCGAGTTCCTACCTGATGAGTGGATATGAACCTGGAACCGCGACGGTCAGGGTAACTTCCGGCGACGCGATCGGCGAGATCGACATTATATTCTCAAACACTGAAGTAGCTACCATCGCCCTTGTAGCCGACCCGATGACAATAACTGCCGACGGTTTCTCTAACTCATCGATAACAGCATTAGTACTCGACAGCCTGGGGAACCCGGTCAATAACCGGACGCCGGTAATCTTTACAGATACTCCGGACACACTGGGCGACCTCATACCATCCATCGGGTACACTGAGAGTGGTGAAGTCAACGTCATATTCAGGGCTGGCACGGACCGGGGGAACGTGGACATCGAAGCCTATTCGATAATACCTGGCGACACGATAAGGGATCAAATTACTTTAACCTTGAATCCCGGGGCGGTAAACCAGATAATCGTGAACGCCAATCCCGATACGATCGCAGCGAACCAGTACGCTTCTTCAGAGATCACGTGTACCCTGGTAGATGAATACGGAAACGGTGTTCTTTCAGGTGTTGCGGTGAATTTTATAACAAATCTTGGAACCATTGATCCATCGTTGGTTTACACCAATATCAACGGTATTGCGACTTCAGTTTTGACAAGTGGAGTAACCCCGGGACGCGCAAGGGTTACAGTGAATTCCGGCTCTATCTACAACCAGGTAGAAGTGATCTTCGACACCACTCAAATCGGGGACCTGACCATTTCAGCAGTCCCCAGGTTCATGACCGCTGACGGGATTTCCAATTCGATAATTACGGTGAGAGTCTATGATAAGGAAGGTTCTCCTGTTTCTGATAGAACGCGTGTTGATTTCAGGGTCAATCCTGACACTCGCGGAAACGTGGTAAGTCCCAAGGTCACTACAGGCGGTGCAGTTACGACTGAATATACTGCCGGAACTGAATCAGGCGACCTGTGGGTGATTGCCGAAGTTGACAGTGCAGGAGGCACGGTAGCGGATAGTGTACTTCTTCACCTGAACCCGGGCGATCCGAATATCATTAACTTATGGCCTGAAGATTCGACTATTCCCGCCGACGGTATTTCTAACACGTGGATATATGCTCGAGTAACAGATGAGTTCGGCAATCCAATGAGGCCTGGCACCGTGGTAAATTTTGAGACTGATCTCGGCAGGATAGCGCCGCGAGCTATGACCACCGACACTATGGGTAATGCGCAGGTGCTTCTCGAATCCGGAATAACCCCCGGCACCGCCCTGATATTCGGAGAATGCGGAGATGCTGTAGGCTTTACGCAGGTTTTCTTCGATACTACCGCAGTTCGTAGTATAATACTGGTATCTGACACGAACTTTCTCGTCACTGACGGGGTCAGCACAGTCAATTTGACAGCTTACGTGATGACCGCTGGCGGAACTCCTGTTTCGGATGGCACAGAGGTTAATTTCGCCGTGGAGGATAATTACGGCGAACTTCTGCCTAACGTTGCATACACGGATAGTGGTTTCGCAGAAGTAATGCTCAGATCAGACACCTCTGCTGTCGGACCTAAAGAGGTATATGCGATGGCGGGTTCGGACACTGCATCGATAACCATTCATTTCATTGCTGGTCCGCCGCTGAATATCGCAGTAGTAGTCAACCCCGATTCTATCCCCGCGGATGGCGCTACCAATGCCGCTGTTCAGTGCACTGTTTGGGACAGGTATGGCAATACGGTAACGCCTGGCACACAGGTTACATTTGATATAGAGATGGGTGAAATCACACCGATAGATGTTACTGACATTAACGGCATGGCTGAAGCTCTTGTAACGAGCGGAACGGAGACAGGACCTGCTTTGATAACTGTACGCAGCGGAGGCGCATTCGCATACACGCAGATAACATTTGTTGAGCTCGTAGCAGCCGAACTTATATTGACCGTGAATCCGCCGACTTTACCTGCTGATGGCTCCAGTCTATCCGAGGTCAAAGCTACAGTCTATGACTCAGCAGGTTTCCCCGTTTCGGACGGCACTCCTGTTGACTTTTCGCAGGATACTTCTACCGGTTATGTATTGGGGAGAATCATACCGAGGCGAGCCAGAACTGTCGGTGGGGAAGCTATGACTATAATTTACGCACCAACAACAACTGGTAACACGAGGGTCATTGCACGGGCTTCGGCTTCCGTTCAGGATACTTTTGAAATGCACTTTATTCCAGGAGAACCAGCAGTGATCTTCTTTGACACCACGCTGGTCGACACATTCTTTGCGGACGGGGCTTCATATCCTATCAGGGTTTTTGTGTTTGATGCTTATTCTAATCCCGTAGTGATGGGAACGAACGTCCATTTTAACTCAACCAGAGGCGATTTCCTTGACGAAGACGTCATTGTTTCCACTGATTCAGGCGCGGCAACCGCTTACATCAGCAGTATGGAAACAGGTATCTCCGTTATCACCGTTACCAGCGGAGATGCTTCGGCAGTGAACTCCATAAATTTTGTTGAAATAGAGGGAGAGATCATCTACTCTGTCGCCAACCCGTTCTCCCTAACCGCAAATGGCATATCCACATCGACTATTACAGCTACCATCCTTGACTCGTCACATCGACCGGTTTCAGACGGATTACCAATTTTCTTCAGGTTATATGGCGGCGGTATCTTATCACCGCGAACCGATTATACTGAGAATGGACTGGTTCAGACCATACTGACCTCTTCAACCATAACGGGCACAACCATGGTGGAGATAGCTGCTCATGACAGTCTCAAGGACACTCTTTATATTACTTTCACTCCTGGCGATCCAAGGAACCTGGAGTTTGTAACCTATCCTGTTCCTGACCTTTACGCGACTGGAGTGGACACTCAGACTATTTGGGTACATGTTTCTGATGAATTCGGCAATGACGTTTCCCCGGGAACGAGAGTTGATTTTAACTTGAATCCATCGACCTATGGTACTGTAATTCCGTTCAGCGCTACCAATGACAGCGCTTTTTCAAGGACGTTGATCACCAGTGGAACGCTTGAGGGTTCTGCTATACTTTCTGCCACTTCGGGAGATGCTATTGCTTACGCGCTGGTCAGGTTTGTAACCCTTCCAGCCGGTTCCATTATAGTCGTTACTGATTCCCTGAGGCTAACTGCTAACGGCAGGAATACAACCGGCATAACTGCTACTGTTCTTGACACTTCAGGGCTTCCTATATCGGATAATATCGTAGTAAGGTTCTCCACATCCGCTGGAATATTAAACCCGGTAGTTGATTATACCGAGGGAGGATTAGCACGTTCAATTCTCAAGGCAAACATCACGCCTGCGGAGACTGTGATGGTTTACGCGAGAGTAGGCACGGTTGCCGGATCCACGATGGTCGAGTTCGTGCCTGGTCCACCAAGAATAATCCAGATATGGGCAGCGGATTCGTCCATATACGCTAATGGTATAGATACAACAACCATCGCAGTCAAAGTGCTTGACGAGTTCAGTAACCCTGTTGGAGGTGGTCAGGAGATAGATTTCTCAGCTACTCTCGGTACAATTTCTCCGGCTTCAACGTACACTGACACTTCAAGCAGGGGCTGGGTAAAACTTGTTGCCGGAAGAGTAGCGGGTTGGTCTGCTATAACAGCGACATCTGTTGAGGGGGATGCTACTAATTCCATAATAATACAGTTAATGAGCACTAAAGTAGGCTACGTGGATCTTGCGGTCACTCCACCGAGGGTAACAGCGGACGGTGCGAGCACTGCGAACATACATGTCACCGTTCTCGATACTGCTGACGCGCCGGTTGCGGACGGCACACCTGTACAATTCAGCGGTTTGGGGTACGGGATCGTCAACCCGATATTCACCACCACTACCGACGGCGCAGCCAATGCCGTATTGACAGCTTTTACCGATGTCGGAGAAGACACACTGATAGTATGTTCCGGCGGTGTATGTGATTCACAGGTGGTTATCTTCGAATCCGGACCGCCTGCTATTATAAGGCTGACAGCTGCAACCGACCAGATAGTAGCAAATATGGTCGACAGGGATACGATATTTGCAGTTGTTGAGGATAACTTCAACAACAGGGTTGGACCAGGCTATGTTATAGCATTCTCGGTGAATCCATCAGATATTGCAACGATCACTCCATCAGCGGTAACCAACGATTCGGGTGAATGTTTTATCATTCTCAGAGCGCGAAATATCCCTGGACTGGCTACTGTAACCGGAACTTACAGCGGAGCTACAGGTGTCGTCCAGATTGAACTTCTTGCTACCGATGTTGGGGTTGTACTGCTTAATATACCGCAAAGGTATCTCCCAGCTGATGGAGTAACGAGTACCGATGTTACCGCGTTAGTCCTGGATACCCTTGGCAATCCTATAACTGACGGAACGGGTGTTCGTTTCGGGCAGAGAGGCAATTCAGCTATTCTCTTCCCGACCTGGGCGAGTACAGAGGATGGTTACGCGACAGTACAGTTACAAAGCGCAAATGTTGGTACAACCTACGTTTGGGCGGAGGTCGATACTGGAGGCGGCGGCAACATTCCAAGTGACACGCTGGACGTTTATTTCCATTCCGGCGCTCCTGCCGCAATCCATTTCGACACAAGTGATGTTCGAATAAGCTCTGTCTCTCTGCAGGGAAACGGTTTAGACACTATCTGGGTTACTGCAAACGTAGAAGACGCATTTGGAAATGTTGTATCAGGTGAATATGTTACTTTCACACTTGATCTGGGAATGGTTCTACCGATTGAGGGAATTACGAATGACAGTGGCGAGGTCGCATTTCAGATAATGGCGCCCCGGAGAAGAGGTATCACGCAATTGAAAGCTGAATGCGGTTCAGCGGTTGCTTACCTTGGAGTACGTTACAATGCTCCGCCGGTCGGGAACATCACTTTAACAGCCAACCCGAGAGGATTACCTGCCAACGGCGTTTCAACATCAAATATAACGGCATTCGTCAGGGATACTCTTGGGCACCCGATTTCCGACGGTCTGTCAGTATTTTTCTATACGCAATTAGGGGCGATCACTCCGTTCGATACTACACACCTGGGATACGCGCATGCCATCCTGGTTAGTGCCGACACCGCGGGTGTAGACACTATCATGGCGATTTGCCGCGAGGGCACTGCTTACGTCGCGGTGACGTACGAAGCTGGGAGACCGGCATCGATCAACCTGTGGACTACTGGCGATACTATATCAGTCGGCAGCAGCAGGACGATCACCCTGACCGGCGAAGTCCTTGATGATGGGGATAACCCGGTTGCCCCGGGAACCATTGTCACACTTGACTTGAATGACCGCGACTTCGGCAGTCTTGCCGATTGGGTTATTTCAACAGACGACTCCGGTTATTTCGTGACCGAGTTCACTCCCGGGTTACAAGCTGGGCTTGCCTGGTTAAGCGCAAGGTCAGACACCGCGCATGACAGTATTCATGTAATTCTTTACGCCAGGGAGCCGCATACAATGGAGATAGACGTCTCAGACACGTTTATATACGTCAGAGGCGCTGGCGAGATCGATCATTCGGTCTTACAGGTAAGTGTTTACGATATCTACAACAATTTTGTACCGGACAGCACGCAGATCTGGTTTGAGCTGGTCAACTATCCCGGAACCACCGGTGAGCAGCGTCCGTATTTCGACCCGGTGAATCCTACAGATTCTCTGAAGTCCGACACGGTTTATACAATGAACGGCAGGGCTTCTGTTACATTGCGCGCTGGCACGATGCCCGGCACAGTCCGGTTGGATGCTCTCAGTTCAACTGTTTCTTCCCGTGCGCCGAGAATAGTCATCAGCAGTGGACTACCCTATCATATATCTTTATCAAGTGAAGAGTGCAACGTAAGAGGCTGGGACTTCGATGGTGTTGGTAATACAATAACAGCGATAGTATCGGATAGTTTTGAGAACCCTGTTGCTCCGGGTACTGCCGTCTGGTTCACAACGGATGAAGGCGAGGTTATCGGAAGCGCGACTACGACTGGCGACTCAGGCTTTGCAGTCACACGCTGGTTCAGCTCTGATCCGCGTGGCGACGGACGCGTATTGGTTATTGGAGAAAGCCGAGGGGCAGGTAGTCATATTGCTCTAGATACTGTATGGTTCTTTAATTCAGGTCCGATAGACAGTCTGAGAATTGAGCCGGTATCCCGGTACATCGACGCTGACGGAAGCTCCGAATCAGATGTCTGGGTGTGGGCATACGATGTAAACGGTAACCCGGTGATCGATGATCTTAACATATCCTTAGACGCTCTTAAAGGAACTATAACTACGCCAATACTTACTCAGAATGAATGCTATGGAAGTTACGCTGTTGGGACTTACACCAGTGTAACTGTCAGTCAGGATCAATATTGCGCCAGTAATAAAGTATATAAGGATTACATTTACGCTACCGCGGGGTTTGCCGGAGACCAGGATACCATGGTATTATTTAACGGGGCATCTGATGAGGATAATTCAAACATTACAACTCCCAGCAGGCTGCCCTACGGCGCTACTGCGCCGATAAGCATAAGGATCAAGGATGAATATGGCAATCCTATCTGCGGTGATTCGTTAACGGTCTCCTGCAGTGACGGCGCTGCTACAATAACTCCCACCGATCCTGTGACGAATGGCATAGGTCTCGCAATTGTTACATTAACTGCCCCGGGTATTCCGGCTGACAGTTCCGATCACACTGCCTTTATCAGCGTTATATTCTCGGGCGGAGTACTCTTCAGCGACGACATAACATTTGGTATGACCAAGAGAATTGCTGATGACGAGAGAGAAGGATTCTCGCCTGTCGAGCAACCGCGCTCCCATGAATCTCAAACTCCTGAAGAAAATGCTGAGGAACCGAGAACAAACAGTACCTTTATATTGCCTAAAAAGAATCTTGAAATAAATGATTAACAAATTTCAACATGAACTTGAAATCGAAAGGAATTTTAGAAAGCGTAGAATAAAATAAAAAAAATATTTGCCTAAATGGCAAAATAGTATTTGATTATTTAATCTCCAAAAAGGAGTTTGGATATGCGGATAAGAGTCTGTATAATTTTTCTGATCATTTTATTATTCGGTTCACATATTTATGCCTATTCTCTGGCAAATCCAACCCCATCCCTTTTAAAAGGGGCTTTGAGGTTCTCAGGCGAATACACCTTTGCGAAGAGAATGATCAAGGGTGATGGTGGACCGGATTTCAAAATCAAATCCAACCGTGTGCTCGTAAAGCCCAGTTATTGTCCATACACAGGCTGGGAGCTTTTCGGCTTATTGGGGTCAGCGGATCTCAATTTCACGTCCCCGGACCCGATCACACTGGAGAACTATAACGGGAGCTGGGAATTAGCATTAGGATTTGGAACAAAGGTGCACTATTATGACTTTGCGGTCGAGTCCACCGGAGAATACATCGTCCGTTGCTATGCTACCGCGCTTTTCTTCACCCACATGTCAAAAGGCGAAGTGAAGGAGGGAAGATACTGGCTATGGAAAAGTGATTATAGATGGCAGGAATATATGATAGGCGCATACTGTTCAATGCAGTACAAACAGATCATCCCGTATGTTGGATTAGAGTGGTTTTACATCAATGGCAGAGTTGACAGGGGGGCTTTCAGGAAAGAGGACCTATCCAGCGAATATACCAAGTTCTTCGATCAGACAGCATATTTTGCTGACCCGACTCAATGGCCCAAGCCAGTCATAGGAATGGACCTTATGCTACCAGCAAAAATCATTCTCTCCTTCGAGTTGATACCATGGAACAAGGACCAGACTACGTTAACATTTGGAATTAGTCAATCAAGGTAAATGAGCTTTAAAAAACTAACCTATCTCAAAAAAAAATATATACTGGGGACGCTTTCCCTGGCTTTGATCTTATTTTTTTCAGCCGAAACATTTTCATTAACGCTTGAGTTAGAGCAATTAAAGGACCTGACCACGGGGAAACAAAACTTTAATCCTTATCTAAAACACATTAATCCTTATGAGTTTGACAATTCCGAGTGGAAGCAACTCCATTTTCTTAAAGGGTATTATACAGTAAAACAGAAACGATATATTGCTGCTTCTAACGCATTCGCTGAAGTATTTAGATGCGAATTAACCCCAAACGAATCTGAATGGGTGGCATTCTGGCTTGGTTTATCTTTGTCCGAAAGCCAGCAATATGATTACATAAAATATATCTTTCAATACGAGGATGACCTTAGCTGGGGTCAATTCTGGTATGCTGATTATCTGTTTAAGCATTACGATATTCAAGGCTCGATAACATTTTTAGAGAAGCTTCTCGCAAGAACGGAAATACATGCTTTATTAAAACTCAAAGGCAGATATCTTCTGGGTCTATGTTATTCCGAATTAGGTGATTACAATAAGGCTACAGACATCTTTCTGGAAGGCACTAAAGAATTTCCAAATAGTGTCCTGGAAGGGGAATTACTTTATAATCTTGGATTGATAAAATACAAGGTTAACGCCCGCAATTCAGCTATTCACTACCTTGAAAAAGCTGTTGATTTCTATAATAGAAGCAAAAGGAAAGAAGCTCACTGGTGGATAGACGAAGCACTATTCTTACTGGGTATTGTTTATTACAAATCAGAAAACTATGAAAAATCTATAGATTCATTCACTAAATTAAGAGAATTAGGTCTAAATTCATATAAAAAAGACATTGAATATTACGAAAATATTATTTCGCTTATAACCGACTATAATACAAATAGCAACATAAACAGCATAGACAGTTTGAAAGGTAATTATGCAAGTGATTTTTATTTTAGATTGGGTTATACTCAGTATGTTAAAGAGGATTATGACAGCGCTTTATCCTATTATCTAAAAAGTCTTGATAAATGTTCTGACCCCAAACTTAAAGAGGAGTTATTGTTTTTTATCGCTGAAAGTTATTATACATTAAGGGATTACAATCAAGCTGAAAAGTATTACAAGCTGGCTTTAGACCTGGCGAACCGTTACGTGATAGACATTAATTATGGATTAGGATGGTCTCTCTACAGACAGGCGAAATATAGCCAGGCAAAAAAGTGTTTCGATGTGGTTAAAAAATCTGAAAGGAGAGGTTTTACTGAATACGCGGCATTTCTCTATGCGAAATCATATTACTTAAGCAAAGACTATAAAAAAGCAGTATCCAGCTTCACAAGCTATTTGGACAATTACTCAAAGCCTAAATATGGAGATGAAGCTCAGTATCTGATAGCAAGGTCCTGGAAAAGACTGGAGAGCTTTGACAAGGCAGCAGAAGCATTCCTTAGACTCAGTTATAACTATCCAAAAAGCAAATACGCGCATAGCTCATTAATTGAAGCGACTGAATTATACTTCAATGAAAGCAGCTATGATAAAGTAGTTGAAATTGCTGATTCCCTGGACCGTTTCAATCTTGTTCAAGATGACATGGACAGAGTTTATCTTTTAGCTGAAAGGGCAAGGTTAAAGCGCGGGGAATATGAAAATCCAATCGAAATGAGCGAGAGGTTTGTTCAAAAGCATCCGGATAGTCCGTACAGCAACAAGATTCTTTTTGAACTGGGTGAGGCATTAATAAATAACAAGGAATATGAAGAAGCTATTTATGTTTATAATACCATATTAAAACAGGATTATTCTGACAGTCTCTGGGGAGAGGCTATTTATTACTTAAGCATTTGTTACCTTGATGTTGGAGATATTTCCGCTGCTGAAGAGAATATAACGACCTTGTTTGGGGAAATACCCGATCATCCGAAGGCACCGATCGGGTTATTGCTGCTTGGCAATTGGTATAATAAAGAAGGCAAAAACGATAAAAGTTTATCATATTATCAAAAAATCGTCAAGTATTATTCCGGTTCTTTGCAAAAACTGGATGCCCTTTACGGGATTGGTAGCATTTATATTGGGCAGGGTAAATATGACGAAGGCAGGGAGTTTTACAGGCAAGTCCTATCCGAGAGTAATGAATCATACTCGAATGCATATATTGAAGATAGCCTTTACATAGATAATGAAGCCTTTCTTGATATTATATTAAGCTATTTCAAGGAAGGAAGAATCGAAGATGGAGTTCAATATGCCAAAGAAAACCAGGAAAAGTATCTGGGAGAGAATAAATATATGGTGTTAAAGCTTATCGGCGATGGTTATGCTGAACTGGGAATGAATGATGAAAGTATAGATTATTATAAAACAAGCTTGAAGGAGGAGCAATTTCCTCTTGAAGAGAAACCATATCTTATGTTAAAATTGGGCGATATATTATTAAAGGAAAACAGGTTGGTTGAGGCTTGCCAGTTGTTTGGTGAAATTGTTGAGATTTCCAACGAGGATAGTCTTGTAGCAGAAGCCCGTGGTAAACTTGACAGGTGTAAGGCACATGAGATAGAATAGAACGCATTTTTGAATAATTTATTAGACATTCAATAACATTAGTATATTATTATTAGAAATTTATAACTTAAACCGAAAGGAGTAATTGTGAAAGGGAAGTTGTTCGCAGTGTTAATCTTCTGTTTTATTGGAGTTATTTTTATTTATGGCTGCAAGGAGCAGGAAAGCGCTAAGAAAGAGAATATCAAAGCAACACAGGAGGAGGAAAAAGTGGAAGCAGAAGTCGAGAAGGAAGCTGTTTCAGAAGAACCGGCAAGTGAGGAGAAAGCACCAGTATCTACGGAAAATCCTGTAGTAGTTTTTGAAACCAGCATGGGAAATTTCGACCTGGAATTATATCCTGACAAGGCTCCTATAACCGTAGAGAATTTCTTAAATTACGTAAATGAGGGCTTCTTTGACGGTTTGATCTTTCATAGAATAATAAGTTCTTTCGTAATTCAGGGTGGTGGTTTTGACGCTCAAATGAACAAAAAACAAACAAAACCTCCTATTAAGAACGAGGCTTCAAATGGATTGAAGAACTTGAAATACACGATATCGATGGCGAGGACAAATGATCCAAACAGCGCTACATCCCAGTTCTTTCTAAACGTTAGAGATAATTCGAATCTTGATTACAGACCTGGTAATCCCGGTTATGCTGTTTTTGGAAAAATAATCAGTGGTTTTGATGTAATTGAAAAGATCAGAGTAGTACCGACTACTACTAAGGGTATGTACCAGGATGTTCCTGTCGAACCGGTCACTATGAACAAAGTATATTTGAAGAAGTAGGGAAAAAAGCAGGAAATTAAGAAAACACAGATAAGAAAATGGAAGTTTTCAAACCAACACTACGGATTGTTTTCAGGAAGTGTTGGTTTGAAATTATTAGAAACGAGAAGAATCGGTTGTAAAACACAAGTTTAGAGGACCGTATTTTTCATGAAGCGAACTTTAAGCTTCTGTTCCCGTTATAGCGGGAGGCATCCAAACCTGGCAATTTAAGGCGGTTTTGTATATGAAAAAAATTGCAATATTAGGCTCAACAGGTTCTATAGGTAAACAAACCCTTGATGTGCTGAATAATCTTAATGATGAATTTGAGGTATATTCCTTATCCACATACTCTGACCTTGAAATCATAATAGACCAGATCAAGAAATTCAAACCTCGTTTAGCAAATGCTGTGCACAAAGAGACCTATCAAAAGCTTGAGAAGATAGCACGGGAAGAAGGTTTTTCTACAGAGATCACTTATGGAACAGATGGTTTATTAGACCTGGTGCGAATGGATGAGATAGATATAGTTGTAAACGCTGTTGTGGGAGCAGCCGGATTATTACCCGGTTTGGAAGCGTTGGAGCATAAAAAGAGACTGTGTTCTGCGAACAAGGAATCGCTGGTAATTGGTGGGAATCTCATGAGAAATATGCTTAAAAAAGGCGGTGAGCTTATACCTATTGACAGCGAGCATTCTGCGCTTCTTCAAGCTTCCTTGAGTGGAAGATACCCCGAGATCAAAAACCTCATCCTGACCGCTTCCGGAGGACCCTTCTGGGGTACCGGTGTCGATTTTTCAAAGGTTTCGATAGAAGAGACATTAGCGCATCCGAACTGGAGCATGGGAAAGAAGATAAGTGTTGATTCAGCTACAATGATGAATAAAGGATTAGAGGTTATCGAAGCGCGGTGGCTGTTTGACATTCAACCTGAAAACATAAAAGTGCTGATACACCCTGAATCTATAGTGCATTCGATAGTTGAGTTCGTAGATAACTCCCAGATAGCGCAGTTATCTGTACCCGATATGAAGCTGCCCATTCAGTATGCTCTGACGTACCCGGAACGAATGGAGGGTTTATGTCAATCCCTGGACCTGAGTAAAATAAGCGAGCTACACTTTCATGAACCTGATCACAAGCGTTTTCCCTGTTTGAGATTAGCTTATGAAGCACTTCATAAGGGTGGTTCCTTCCCGGTAGTATTGAATGCCGCTAATGAAGCTGCAGTGCAACTTTTCTTAGAGAAGCGTATAAACCTTGCCCGGATCCCTGAAATAGTGGAACGGGTGTTGGAACGGCATACACATGTTTCCAATCCGAGTATCGATACTATCCTTCAAATTGACCATAATGTCAAACGCGAAGTAATAGAGTTAAATAAATTAGAAGTTTGAGAACAACCTGCATTTTGAAAGGGGGGGGGGAAATTGAAATTACAACTGTTTGGGCTAATTTAAATACTAAATAGAACAGGCAAATAGCAGAACGAATCTAGTTATTTCCATGCAATGTGTATATCACCCTTTTTATTTATGAAGACTGAATCGAGGTCGTTTACGGCAAAATCATCGGTTCCATTTGGAAGGGCGACAACAGAGCCATCTGCTCTTGTATAATAATCGAACCTTGGAGTACCGGTGGGAATTGAAAATCCCAGGCTATCCGCTATCCTTTTGGAGTCATTATCGAAATAGTGGGTACCATCTGTAATCCGGTACGCTTTAATATTGTGACCTTCAAGCTGGTAGAAAGCAATATTTAAAGTATAAATCTGCTTGATAATCATTTCCGGTTCTGCCAATTTTGCCTTAAGACTAGCCTTTGTGAACCTCGGGATAGCCAGTGCTGCCAGTACACCAATGATCAGCACTACCACCATCAGTTCAATCAAAGTGAATCCTTTTTTATTTCTAGCCAACTTCATCCTTTTACCCTAAATCAAAGAATTTTGAGATGCTTACAAATAATTATTCAAAAAAAAAAGCCAAAGTCAAGCACATTTGTTTATCAATTCTCATTTTATATTCATTTACTATCATGTTCAGTATCTTGGCACAAAAAAGGGGTAGCCTTTGTGAGACTACCCCTATATTTGTTTGGTTATTGGGCTTCAAAATTATTGCCAGTACACTTCGATGTTACCAGCTGCGGTTATAACAACCGAATCGATATTGTTATCAACTGCGTTATCGGCACCATTAGGAAGGGCTGTAGCAGCGCCAGCAGCTCTTACATAATAGTCGAACCTGGGAGTTCCGGTAGGCAGATCAAAACCGATACTATCAGCCGTTGTCTCGCCATCGCCTTCCCAAGTCGTTCCTTCAGTCAGACGGTTACCAGTAACAAAGTGACCCTGTTCCTGATAGAAAGCCTGGTTCAGTGTATATATCTGTTTCACAAGACCTTTTGCCTCGGAAATTTTAGCTTTCAAACTTGCTTTCATGAATCTCGGAATTGCGAGAGCTGCAAGAATACCTATGATCACGACTACAATCATCAGTTCGATCAAAGTAAAGCCCTTTTTGGTTCTGAAAAACTTCATTTTACACCTCCTGTGTTTCATAAGTTATTATGTTCTTTCGAGTATAATTATCTCAAAATGCGTGCCAAAGAAGGTAAAAAAGTTCTAAATAATTATTAATCAATGAGTTGTGTAACTAACAGAATTTTGCAACACAAGTACTGGGAGTAGCTATTGTTGCATTTTGCAATAAAAATTTCACTTTGCGATGAATTTTTGAAGCAGATAATCCTCGTTAACATTAAAAAGGGCTCGAAATACATTTTCCCGTATTCCGGGATTATCCTTTTCAAAATTTTCAAGCATTTTCTTGATTTGGTGCCTTTTCGTTTTTCCAGAGTGGGGACAGATATCCGAAAAGTTCGGTAATAATAACCTTTCAGCATATTTTTTTAAGTAATTCTCATTACAAAAAGCCAGAGGTCTAATAAGATAAAATCTGCCTTCAAACAGTTCCTGGAGCGGAACCATCGTACTGATTTCTTTCCCGAAAAAGATATTTAGAAACAGTGTTTCAATTATATCTTCTTTATGATGAGCCAGGGCTATTTTATTGCATTTAAGCTCTTCAGCCTTTTCAATCAATACCTTTCTTCTCATTCTGGAACAAGTGAAACAGGGATTGAACCTGGCATCTTCCCTGAATGCTATCTCGGCTATGTTAGTATCGATACTTATTAATTCATACCCGAGAGTGGCGCAGAAATCACTAAGGGTATCCTTAATCCGGGTATCAGAAGAAACGAATCCCGGGTCAACGTGAATTGGTATAAATTCTACTTTATTATACCACCTGAGGTCGCTTTGCGTAATCAGTTTGAAAAGTGCTGACGAATCAGCGCCGCCCGAAAGACCTACCAATATCCGGTCACCTTCCGAGATAAGGCGAAAGATATGAGCTGCTTTTCGAATTTTTCTTTTTAGAAGAGTCTCGAGTTTGGAAGTAGATAATTTATGAAGAATTGACATATATTTATAAAATAAGGTTATTATGCAATTTAATTATGTAAATTAAATCGAAATATACCACAACTTCCACGGGATGACTGGATGGTTGGATGATTATTTATATCTCATTTATCCTGTTTCTTATAAATACAATCATCCGACTGACTCAAGAGGTTTTATTTTCTACTCTACTTGTGGCTTCCTTTTTTCCAGAAAGGGGGTTTTACAATCACTGCTTCCAGGAAATTATCCCTTATCTGGATTTGTATGGGGTTATCTTCTGAAGCCATCTCCCTGGGGACATAACCCATGCCGATTCCCTTATTTAATGAAGGTGAAAACGTTCCGCTTGTAACTTCGCCCACTTCGCTGCCATTTTTGAATATCTTATAATGCTGTCTTGGGAATCCTCTTTCCTTGAGTTCGAACGCCACCAGTCTTCGCTTGATACCAGCGGTTTTTTTATCGATCAATGCGTCCCTGCCGATAAAATCACCCTTTTCAAGTTTAACTATCCATCCTAATTTCGCATCGAACGGGTTAGTGGTTTTGTCGATGTCATTTCCATAGAGTGCGTAGCACATTTCCAACCTAAGGGTATCCCTTGCGCCGAGACCAATCGGTTCGATCTCAAAGGTGCTGCCTGCTTCTATCATTGCATCCCAAATCTTCTCGCCGGCTTCAGGAGGCAGGTATATCTCGAAGCCATCCTCGCCAGTATAACCTGTTCGCGACACTATCGCATCGGTCTCGAGCACTTTACCCTCGGAAGCCCAGTAGTACTGCAGTTCGTCCAGGTTTATACCGGTTAATTTACTTAAAACGGATTGCGCTTTTGGTCCTTGCAGGGCGATCAAAGCGTTCTCATCGCTAACGTTTATCAGATCGACGCCAAAGGGTGGTTTATGTGAATCCAGCCAATCAAAATCCTTTTGCAGGTTCGAAGCATTGACTACTAACATGTACTTATCCGGCAACCTGTAAACGAGAAGGTCATCAACGATTCCCCCATCATCATAGCACATTGATGAATATTGTACACGGTATGGTTCGAGCTTTGAGACATCGTTTGTGGTCATTTTCTGCAGAAAATTCAAAGCGGTTGGTCCTTTAACAATGAACTCGCCCATGTGTGATACATCAAAAATCCCTACTTTTCTCCTTACTGCCCGGTGTTCCGGTACGATCCCATGGTATTGAATAGGCATTCTGAACCCGCAGAAATCGACCATCTTCGCTCGATGAGCTATATGGTTGTTGTAAAATGGTGTCTTCTTCGCTTCCATTTTCTCTCACTTTCTCTGAATTTTGCAAATGTTTATATATTATAGAATCCCATTAAAAGTCAAAAATACTGAACCTGATGTATTTCTTGGGATTCTTATTAACATCGTTTATCAAGGCTTCGAAATCCGAAAGTGTTTTAACCAACTCATCGTGGAGTTCCCTGTCATTCAGCAGCAGCCCTGCTGTCCCTTGTTTGCTTTCGAATCTAGCCAGGATATCGTTCAACCTGGATGCTGTTAAAGTTATATTATTGAAAAAGGTTGTATCCTTTATCATTTCAATGCCCTGGCTGTTTTGAAGTGTATCGATGAACCGTGAAAAGTCCTTAAGAGAAGTCGTGAGATCATCATACAAGGTTCTATCGGTCATTAACGCACCTATTGTACTTTCTCCCTTCTCCATCTGGACAGCCAGGCTTCTCATAATGCCGAGTATCTCATCAATATCAAAGTATAACCAGGGATCATTAAGAAACATACCTAACGAACCTGTCCCTTCGTTTATTTTGTAAGAGATATCCTTCAGGTTCTTCGCGATTTCCCTTGCATCATCGATAATATCAGTTCCCTGGGTTAGTATTCTTGTTATATCAGCGGGTGGGATGCTTTTCATTATTTCCCCATCCTCCAGTACCCTGGAATCCTTATCTCCCAGTGAGATCTCAACGTATTTATCTCCCAGCAAACCCATTGTCGATATCCTTGCGATTGAGCTCTCTCTGATCCTATCTTTTACCTTCTTGTTTATCTTCAAGATGACTTCCAGGTACTGTTCCCCCCCATTTTTATCCTTGAATGCAATATCGGTTACTGAACCAACTCTTAGACCTGCAAGTTGAACAGGAGCTCCGTCCTGCAGACCAGAGACCTCCTTCATAGACAGCTTAAGCACGTACCTTCTTTTAAATACACCCTCTTCAGTTCCAATACCAAGAATAGCTAAACCTACTATCAAGATCGCTACTACTATTAATATACCTACTGCTATTTTTTTTCTTCTACTAGTTCTTAAATAGTTTTCCATAATGCATCACTTAAAAAACTTTTTATTGCCTCTTGTTTATTGTTTAGAAATTCTTCTTTTGACCCTGTAAAACAAATTTTCCCGTCATGAATAAATGAAAACCTGTTACCCACCTTAAAAGCGCTAACCAGGTCATGTGTCACTACTATCGAAGTAACATTGTATTTTTTTTGGGTTCGAATGATAAGGTCGTTGATAGTATTAGCAGTTATCGGATCGAGTCCTGTGGTGGGTTCGTCATAGAATAAATAGTCGGGGTGCATTATCATTGCTCTTGCGAGCGCGACCCTTTTCTTCATTCCACCTGAAAGCTCAGAGGGCATTTTTTCTTCAGTTCCATCCATCTCAACGAAGCGCAGCATTTCCTTTACCCGTTCATTTATTTCATCAGAAGAAAACTTAGTGTGTTCCACTAACGGATATGCCAGGTTTTGCCCTACTGTCATGGAATCGAACAATGCCGCGCCCTGGAACAGCATCCCTATCTTTTTTCTCACCGGAATCATTTCCTCTTCTGTAAAATCCGAAGTATCAGTTTCATCTACGATAATTTTCCCGGCATCGAACAAAATCAATCTTAAAATTATCTTGAGAAGCACACTTTTTCCGCACCCGCTTCTTCCCAGTACAAGCATGGTCTCACCTGTACTTATCTCCAGGGATAACGAGTCAAGTACCTTCAAACCGTTGAATGACTTATTAATATTTTGCAGTTGAATCATAATTCTAAAATATCATGAAGAGTAATTTAGTCAAGAAGTAATCACTTACCAAAATTAAAATCGATGAGATAACAACAGCCTGAGTTGTTGATTTTCCGACCCCTTCCGTGCCTCCGGTTGTAGTAAAACCCTTATAACAGGCAATGAGTATTATTATCAATGCAAAGAAAATAGGTTTCGCAATACCCATAACAATATCACTAACGAACAGTTCAGCGAAAATAGTAAACCTATAAAAATCCAGTGATATACCAAAATAAGTGTTAGCTATAATCAAACCGCCTATTATACCCATAAGATCAGAAATAACAGTTAGGGCTGGTATCATTATCAACCCGGATAACAACCTGGTTGAAACAAGTTTTTTAATGGGGTCAGTCGCCATTGCTCTCATCGCATCGATCTGCTCTGTTACATTCATAGAACCTAACTCAGCGGCGATCCCGGCTCCAATCCTGCCTGATATCACAAGCCCGGTTAGAACCGGTCCAAGTTCCCTTATCATCGACAATGTTACGATCGTTCCAATGTATATTTTCGCGCCGAATCTTATGATCTCGTAACCGGTCTGAAGTGCCATCACCATACCCGTGAATAAAGAAGTTAGTAGCACAATCGGCAACGATTTTACTCCAATATGAACCATCTGGTTCAATATCTCCCCTCCATAATAAGGGGGTATGAACATGTTCTTTATAGCCCTGAAGGACAAAACCGAAAGGTTATAGATAGCTATTAAAAATTTTTCTGCCTTATCGAACATTCACACTCATCCTCTTTTTACACAATTACCCTATCTCTGCTCACCATTTTTCACAATCAATTCATATACTGCACTTTGGTTGTGTAAATAAAACTTTCCCCGTCAATATTTGCCAGGTAGATTCCGTAAGGAACACTGTTGCCACTGTCATTTTTACCGTCCCAATCCCACTTATAGTTGCCTCTGCTAAGGTAACCCTTGAATATCATTCGAACCTTCGAACCATCAAGGTTATAGATGGAGACTTCTAGCTTCTCTCCGCATTTCAGGTTATAATCAACCATAAGTTTATTACCATCTGATGTATTAGGCTTTCCGATATATTCATTTTCAAGTTCTTCTATCACGTCAATAATCTCTTTGTCAGCTTTATTTCCATTAGCATTAGTAAATATCTTTAAAAGTAGGTATGCGGTTTCAGGTCTATCCAATTCTGCTAATATCAATCCCAGGTCAAAGCAAATATTGGGATCCTTACGCAGTTTATACGCGGACATCAACATTTCATTAGCTTTTTCCAAATCTCCTTTTTCCCTGAATATTCTCCCCAAACCCCAATAAGCACCCCAATGTTCAGTATTTTCCAGTACCAATCTAAATTCTTTTTCAGCCTTTTCGAATTCACCATGTTCCAGGTAATGATTCCCGATTTTATAACGCGCGTCTATGTAAATTGGATCAGTTGGTTTACATTTTCGGTAATACTCAATCGCTCTTTCGAACTCACCCTGGTCGTAATAGATATCACCCAGGTAACCATATACAGCAGTCAATTCCTTATCGAGCTGAATTGCTTTATGCAGGAACAATCTTGCCCTGATAGGAGTATCCTTTTTAAGCCAGACCCTTCCCAGACCAAGGTATGCTGCTCCGAACTCTGGGTCGTATTCTAAGGCTTTGTGATACATGGAGATAGCTTCATCCAGGTCACCCTGCTCAAGGAGCGCATCTCCTTTCTTAACAAAATCGTACGCCGGGGATAATTTGGGTTCTCCTAAAAAACATGAGAATGTCATAGACAGTATTATCAAAGAAAGGAGATTTAAAAAAACTGCCTTAGTCTTCAGTTTCTTCCACTTCGAATTCTTCAAGTTTGAAACTCCCTTCCTCAGCAATTAATACTTTGATATTGTTTTCGGCTTCTTTAAGTTGTTCCGAACACCATTTCGCTAGATGAGTCGCTTCTTTGAAAATCTGTATACCTTCTTCAAGTTTTAAATTTCCGCTCTCCAGAGCATCCACTATATTTTGAAGCTTGTTCAAGCCCTCTTCGAAATCCGCTGGCGGCGTCCAATCAATCTCTTTCTCAAAAAGGTCAGGCATATACTCTCCTTTTCAT
>JAFGQG010000025.1 GCA_016935765.1 bacterium | reverse complement strand
CATACAAGCCAATGCGTTTTTTGGGGCGGAGAGCAAAGGAAAAAACTAATATCGAATATCGCCTGCCCCGATTACTCGGGGATTAACAGTTTTTGATTTAAGAAGCAAAAAACCATAAAACATCTTGTAGCCGCAGTGCTTTAGCCTGCGCGGTTATAGCAGTGGGAATTAAAAAACATAAAATCACGGAGAGGAAAATAGTTAGTAGTAAGTAGCCAGGGAAAGTGAGGAAGGATGAAGGAAGAGGGAGGAAAAGACGAAAATACGAAATTTTAAAAATAGTAGCCGCTGAAAAAAAATAATACATAAAACAAAAAATTCTTTGTCATTACTGTGGTTTGACGAACTGGAAATTCCTTTTGTATTTTCCCGTGTAATGTAAGACTATCCCGGCGGGGTTGCGATCTCAGCAAGTGAATTGAGTGATAAGAAAAGAAATTCACTGGGATTTGGGGTTGGATTAGCATGCTGATGAGATTGCCTAAAACCAGCTTTTGCGGGTTACGCGATTAACGGGTGGAGGGTTTATTTAGACGAGGATTATTTATCATTTTGTCTTCCCCCTTACTTCCTGCTCCCACTAACGTGTGGGCATTTCCTCCATTCCCCGGCTGGCGGGTGAAAGAAATAAAATAAGAGTTTTTGTTCCTCCCAAAAACGCGGTTTTTAGTGTAAAAAAAGTGGACTCCACCTTCCGGATGAAGTCCACTTCAATAAACTCTTATATTTTTATTTCTCTGCTTTTCAAGCGCAGGCTAAAGACCTACAGCTACGTTCAATTTCTTTTTCTTTCTCCGTGTATCCGTGTCTCAGTGGTTATATTCTTTCTCCTTACCTTATCAGCCACATCTTCTTCATCGCGGAATTATCACCAGCGGTCAGCTTGTAGAAGTAGAGTCCTGAAGGCGCGGGGTCTCCATCCGCATCGGTGCCGTCCCAGCGTATCACATGGATGCCGGCTTTCCTGTAGCTGTCGATCAGTGTCTTGGTACGCCTGCCCGTGATGTCGAAAACCTCGAGATTTACCTGCTCGTTCTCAGCCAATGAAAATACAATGGTCGTCAGCGAGTTGAACGGGTTCGGGTAATTCTGGAAGACGTCGAAGCTCAATGGAGTGCTCGGTTTCTCCGTGATATCCGAGGAGACAACCCAGAACGAGAATGCGTAAGGCGGGTCGATCATGTTCGAGCCGACATCGCAGTAACTTCCCACGTAGAGCACACAGTGGAGGGTTTCGTAGAGCGCGTATTCCAGTCCGACGAATTCCGGGTCGAAGCGTATCATGTGACCGCCTTCGAAGAACAAGCCGTCGGAGTCGAGCGTGTAATCGACGCCGTTGACCTGGAAGAGTATCGTCGATTCGTCGATATACCCGACCGAATCGCCCAGGTCAATATAGATCTCCGCGGTCGAGTCGTTGATGCTTCCCGGAATGATCTCCGTTGGTACGGTATATCTATCCGTGACATAAGGAGCGTCGAGGTCGAAGTAGTAGGTTTCGCAGACCGGTCCTTCAAGCATGAACCCGTAGAGGTCCTCGGCGTATTCTATACAGGCGAGGACAGAATCACCGCTCGTAATAGGCGTGGAGAAAGTAAACGAGAGTGTATCAGCGTAGTAGTCCAACTCCATGTCGGAGGTCGAGTAGTGCGTGGTGACCATGGTGGTGTAGTCGAGTGTTGAAAAGTCGATGGTTGATCCATCGATGCCGTTTTCGTCCGTTAATATCATCTGCACGGTTGCAGCCGGGTCGCAGAGGTAGGTACCGGTCACGAACCATGCCTGCGGGTTTTCGGCGTTCACGAAGAATGTCCAGCAGTAGGGACCGCCTACGTTGGGGTCACCCCACGTCGGGTCATCGGCAACAGTAACGCAGACTTCGATGGTGTCGTGTATGTTGAAAGCCAGGCGGGTTTCTTCCATATCGAAGTAGAGAATTCCGCCGTCCCACCAAACTGCCGGGTCTGATAGCGGCCAGATTTCTCCGTCCACTTCGAGTACGAAGGAAGTGGTATCGATGCCGCATCCTTCTTCATAAATAGGTATAGTGAACATCGGTACTACAGTGCCTATCATTTCGCCGTCTGCCGGCCAGTATTCTCCGAGGTACGGCGGTTCGAGGTCAACGAGAAATGTGTATTCAGGCGCGTGGTCGGGGTCGATCGGGACATCCATGCTGTCATCAGCCTGGTAGATATGAACTGTAACCTCTTCCATGTGTTCCCAGGCTTCCACAGGCGTCCAGGTGAAGATAGTATCAGCGGTTGAGCTGACGCCGAAGGTTTCACCCTGCACGCTGTATTCGACCGTGGACGCTATGATGCCGTTTCCGTCTATCAGCTTGAATATGATAGGCTGCATTGGGTCGGACGTGCATTCCCCTTCGTTCGGCTCGATGGAGTAAGCTCTCGGACCGTGCGCGTTCACGGTGAACGAGAAGCAATAAGCGGTATCGTTGATAGCGTTTGGAATACCGTAATCAGGATTATCAGTGCAGGATATAGGGCATATTCTCTGCACACCGTCATCCCAGTGTATACCTCCACTTGCCGGGTCGACAAAGATGGTATCGAATATAACGTATATGTCATCTTCGAAATAATATACAGCGTCGTGCCAAATATCATAAACACCGAGCCTGTCGCTCAGTTTATTTATACCGAGTTCGATAGATTCCGTATCGACATGTCCCAGGTTATCGTAAATATTCATCCAGGCGACGAAGAGGGAATCCCAGAGTGTATCGCCTTCCAAATAGTAAACCCCATCCAGCCTTTCGCCATAGCCCCGGCACACGGGAGCGGTCAGGTCAACCAGGAATCTTGTGGTCAGGGTTTCGCCGAGAGCGCATCCGTGAATGTCCATAGCCTCAAGCAATTGAACGATCGGTCTGTTGCCGTCCGAGTAACTTAGGATATCTCCGCAGCGATTGGGGTAAAAAATGATAAGGCTGTCACCCTCGAAGACAACTATTGAATCTCTATCGACGCGAAAATAGAGATCGTATTCGCCCATTAAGTGGCGAACCCAGATTGTCCTTGAGTTGACTCCTTCTGCGTCGGAAATATCGAAATAAATAGGCTGGTTTCTATCCGCGGTGATGGTGCCGTACAGTGGTTCCTGGATTTCCGCGTCAGGACCTTCATAAGTGGAAGTCGGTATGAACAAAGAACCGGCGTAGAAACATGTATCATGTATAAGACACTCGATCGTGTCGTCCCTGCAAGTATCCACTATGTTGGTCATAGTAATCGTATAATGAGCCATAACATTACCGGTCATCGGCGGTTCTACTATTTCTGCAATCCAGTAGGTAATACCACTCAAACCAGCTCCAATAGTTGATGGTGAGAGTTCTTTTGTCGCAGTTTCACCTTCAGCCAATTCAATCAACGGGTCTATGAAATCGATAGTAGCAAAGACGCTTTCGGCGGTAAACAATGTTGAATTAATAGGCACTAAAGTTATGGAAAACGGATTAGGTATCAATTCGCAAATATAGAACCCGAAATTCCTTGTACCAGCCACATTCATCAGGAAGTTGCACAGGGTATCAGCCGGTGGCGCGCCGGGGCCTCTTCCATAAGTGGTTATCACGTTGGTTACTTCTCCGGGCGCAAGGGTTCGAGGGTACCACCAGTACAGGATACCTGAGTCCTCGTATGGATCGCCTACATCGATGAATGTTGGTTCCCATGTGGTTGCTGTAAGCAGATGAGCCTGCCCGATAGCGATTCTATCAGGTCTGACGTTAGGCGGGATACCCAGGGTCGCTCTCGCCGTGAAAGTTGAATCCAGGGGGTCAAAAGAATCCCAGAATACGGGTATTTCAGCCGCTTCCAAAATCGCGGTAGTATCAATTACTTCGCCGGTAGTAAGCCTGAATCTCGCCATATCTGAAGAATCGCTGTTACCGATCTTCAGGTCGAGGTTCAGCAATACGCCCACGGAATGAGTATCTGCACCATTATTACTGATTGAATATTGAATTCTCACACTGCCAGTGCTGTCGCCGTCCAGTGGAACCAAAAGCTGTGTGATCCTGATATCGCCAGCAGCCCACTCAGTTCTGAGATGGAGGTCAAGGATGTTTGTTGTTCTTGTTAAAAGGTCCAGGTCGGCAACATCGGGCAGCATAACATCGTTTGTGTATAACTCATCATCGATCTTAAAGACCACATGTGACAATCCGCTACCACCGCCCATACAGTAGTTACAGCATGTCAGGTCGATAAATGAAGGACATGAATCGTTCGGAACCCCTATAGTCATAAGTCCGTTATCGTCAGCGCCAACCCCGATAAATTCCTTTTCAAGATAAATAGCATGCGCTGGAACGATGAATAAACAGACTAAAATTGCAACGGTTAACATCTTCACATAACTCGTCATCTTTTTTCCCTCCTTTAAAGAAAATAAAGATAGTTTATTCTTTCTCTTTAAAATTCGTTTTAATTCTAAGAAACGCTTTTTTGTCTATATTAAAGGCTTCGAATATTAATATCTCTTCAGTAGGTCTTACGTTTCCAGGCGGCGTTTGCAAATATATATCCAGGTCACATGGTTGATTCGGCTGCAAATTTACCGTTGAATCATATACAACCCAGTCATGGTTTTGAAGCCTTGAATGTCCCTTGGATATCAATATAGTCCACTTCGCTACTTCAGAAGATGGATCCAGGGGGTAAATATCACATTTTTTCTCAATCTGAAAAGGGTGATATAACTTCACTTTTTTCTGATAAAGCTCGCCTGGTTCAACATCATCAAAGACTATGGTTGAAGGCACAAGCACCATTTCATTCTCTGCCAGCGTTGGTACCACGCCTTCTTTCGGCTCAGTCTCGAACCTGAATAAAAGATATGCGCCGAGTGAAATCGTTCCACCCTGCAATTCCCCGGGCAAAGGCATGACAGAAATTCCCAGCAGCCAATGATGGTTATACCATCCATCCGCCTCGGGAATATCCATAAATATACCGACACTCTCATTCTCCAGAGCATCGACAAAGATGGTTTCCACTTCGAAATAGAACCATTCAGGATGAGCGAAATCGTAAAAACCCGTAGCGCTGCTCTGGGAATTGGAAGGTTTCTCCGCTGCTAAAGCATAAGTATGCGGTGTTTCAGCTTCGTTTGATATCCTTATATCGTAATTCTTCTGTTCGGAAAAATCGTAAAACTCCCCTACCGGAAAATCCTGTATAAGGATAGTGCCAGGGGATACGCTTAAACCAACCCCGATCGCATAGTCCTGGAAGATAAATACTCCCGCGACAAGGGAAAATAATGTTAATATACTAAATGTAATTTTAAGCTTAATAATCTCTCTCATTTGACCCCGCTTTCTATTTCCGTAACTAACATATTAAAAACAAATAAAATTGGCAAGTCTTTTTTCCTTAACTCTTTCAAAACTTCAAATATTTTAAGTTATTATAAATTGTAAAAATTTAATAATTAATCAAGTGTAAAATTTATATTTTTACCTTTTCAACATAACAAATTCTCGTCACAAACCATAACTTTATGATATCTATATAGTTACAAATAATTAAATTCTTGATTCATATTTTTTCGCCCCTTTTTAACAGTTTTTTTATATTGTATAAAAAATTCGCTTGATGAATACAACAAAATAGTATATTTTAATGCAAAACTTAGGAATAATACACTATGGGGATAAAATTACTACATCTGGCAGACATTCATCTGGGATACTATAACGAACGGCTGGGTTTAACGAAGGAAGACTTCATCAACTCGTTCAATTACGCCATTAATTTTGCTCTTAATCCAACCAACAAAGTAAACGCTGTATTAATTGCAGGGGATCTATTTCACACTTATGCCCCATCATCTAAGATGGTGAGCACAGTAAAATCAAAATTTAAAATGTTGACAGATGCACATATCCCTGTTATACTAATTCCGGGCACGCACGATGGTTACGGCTATAAAAACAGCGTGTATAGAACTGAAACGTTCAATGGAGTTCTGGTATTAAAATCCCCTGATTTTGGATCACCGATAACAACAGATATAGCGGGAACTTCGGTTATATTCTATGGTATGGCTTATGCACCCGGAAGCACAGGCGATCCGTTCAAAACGCTCAACAAAACCGATAATAAAGGGTTGCATATTGCCCTTGTTCACGGCTCCATTGAGGGGAGTCCCGAATGGGAGATCAGGAAGAAAGACCTCCCAGTAAAACTCGACACCCTTAAAAACGCAGGAATGGATTATATAGCAATGGGTCATTATCACACCTTTTCCGAATATACTGCGGGTAAAACCAAGGTAGTGTATCCAGGAACGCTTCAAGGCATGAAATTCGGAGAAGAAGGTCCTAAATTACTTGTAACTGTGAGGTTCGAGGACTCAATACCTATCGTTAAAAAAAATCCAATTCCATCGAAAATATTGGAGCAGGAAAAAGTCGATCTTGCCTCGATAAAGGCGGAGAATGAAGACCAACTGATAGAGCACTTAAAAACTTTCGTGGACAAAAACAAGATAATGAGGTTTATTTTAGAAGGAATAGCCGACTTTCCGCTGGATATTGATTATCTGAACCCTCAAATAAGTGACAGTTTTGCCTATGTCGAACTGAAGGATAAAACTACTATATACGACAGTAATTTTGTGAAGAGAGTTGAGAAGGACCGGACTATACTCGGGGAATTCGTCAGACGCGTACAGGAAAAGTACAATAAAGCGGAGAGCACTGAACAGCGGGAACTACTGGAGCATGCTCTCAAACTCGTTATTAAAAAATTCCAGGATTAAATACGGAGATCAAAGGTGCTGATAGAAAGCTTAAAAATTAACGGGTTCGGAAAATTCAGCGAAGAGAAGCTCCTGGAGTTCAAGGAGGGTATCAATATCGTATTAGGCGATAATGAAACAGGCAAATCCACTATTATGGCATGTTTAAGGGCTACTATCTTCGGTTTAAAAACAGACGAAAGAAACAAATATGAACCCTGGAACAAGTACGAAGAATACTCAAGCGAAGTAACTTTAAGAAAAAGCGAAATTCTCTACCGTATCTCAAGGGATTTTAATACTCATGAAACTGCTATAATCCGCATAGAAGGGGGGAACGAGGAAAAGTTGTTTGAGGGGAACGCTAATCCTCAAGCAAGGGGGGAATCCACACAGGATTATTATGACAAATTAATGGACATAATTGGAATTCAAAACGATGAAATATTCACGAAGGTTACCTACATAAGGCAGCAGGAAGTAGAAACGGACATCAGTCCACAGTTGAGGCAGGCGATATCGGGTACAAGGGAATCCGATTATCAAAAAATCGTGGATTCTTTAAAGGATGATTATCACAATATTACCAAGGAGAAAGCATGGGATTCTCAAAAGATAAAAGACCGCGAATTGGAAACACTTGAAGAGGAAATCCACAATACAAAACAAGCTTTGTCCGAATCAGAAAACTACCTTGATAACAGTACGCGACTCAACGAAGAGATAAAGAATATGGAGGAGCAGGAAGAAGAAATAAAGAGGTCCCTCGAGAGTAAAAACGAGGTGGTATCAAACCTTTCTGCTTTTATAGAGCTGAAGAAAAGGGAATCTGAACTGGAAAACGAATTTGCGAAAAACAACGAACAAAAATCAAAAATTGAGAACCTGGAAAATATAGTCAAGGGTTTGAAGGAAAAGATCGATAGGGGTTTCGTGAAATATACCGCGTACCTTAATTATTATATGGAAGATATTGCAGATGTTATAAATTTACTTGAGAAGCAATATGAATTAAGGTATTCCCTTTCCCAACTCGAGGAAGACGAGGTTGTTCAACCCGCTCAGAAAATTCCACCCTGGGGCTACATCGTTTCATTGCTTCCATTATTAATAGGTATTATGCTCAGCATACTAACGCAGAGCGTATGGGGGTTCACACTGGGTGGATTTGTTATAAGTATTTTAATCTACTTTTTCCTTCATAACAAATACAAAACCAAAAGGGCTACAGAACAAGGAAAATATGAGGGTCAAGTAGGCTTTTTACACGATGAGGATACAAAAATCTCAAAAAAGCTGGATTCTTTTGATAAGCAACTGGTTACAGACATAAAGAAGATAAACACCGCCGAGAGAAAGATGTTTTTAAACAAGTTGAAGGAGCTGCATAACCTTGTGCAGGAGATGGAGCATTTTAACGGCATACTATCCAACCTGCCTTCCAGAGAGAAGCTTACTGAGGAGAACAACAAGCTGATTGTAGAAAACGTGACCCTTCAGGAGAGGCTCGAAAAACTAACCGAAGGTTCGCCTTCCCTGCAAAGTGTAAACATTGATGACCTTAACGAGAGCTTCAAGATAGAGGAAAAGATAAGGTCGGAAAGCAGGGAACTGCAGAATAAACTCGGGAATTTTTCCAGGGAATTAAATGAAAAGAGACTGGAGTTAAAAGCCATCCAGGCGCAATCGCCGAGCAGCGTTGACATCCTTGAGGAAAAGCTCCAGATGCTCGAAGAGAGAAAGGCGTTTCTCACCAGTAAAAAAGAAGCCCTAAAACTCGCGGTGGACCTGCTTCAAGAATGTGTGGACGATTACCAGGAATCCTACATCGACACTCTCGAGGAGTACGTAACCGAAGCCTTCGCACGCTTGACCGGTAACAGGTATTCGATGACAAAATTCGATAACGAGCTTGTGCCTGAACTTACTCTGGGCGACAAGGCTGATATAAGTATTGACCAGATAAGCTGCGGCGCGAGGGAGCAATTTTACTTCGCTATGCGGCTCAGCGTCTCGAAACTCCTCGCAGAGCAGATAAACCTGCCCTTTATCCTGGACGACCCTTTCGTAAATTACGATGAGAACCGTCTGAACGAAACGAAGAAGATAATGGATACATTGAGTGATGACCATCAGATATTACTATTCGCTCACGATGCTAAATGGGCTGACTGGCGCGAACCTGTCGCGACATTAAAATAAGTGTTGTTTATACTAAAAAAGAGTCATGTAAAAAATTGCGGCAAATAACAGCATGAAAAAGTCTTGTGAATTATTACGTTATCTGGATGGATGGATGTCTGGATGAATGGAATTATAAGCCGGAACGATAAATTAATAATTAAAGAAGTGAATGAAATTTATGACTGAATATGATTATCGATGAAACAAGGCAAATAACATCGTTGAAAGAGCATAGCATCAATCTTTAAATTAAACACAATAAGGAGGACCGACATGAATATAAGGACTATCATAATAATACTTAGCATCTTACTTCTTTGTTTCACTTTTTTCAATGGCTGCAAGGAGGAGAGGGTGAATCCTGAGGGAGCAGCCGAGAAAGCAAAATCATCAGGGGAGGCTGTCGAACGGGACACTGCCGACCATCCGCCCAGGCAGATAACAATCGATCACGTGCGAGAGCAGTTCCCTGGTGTAATTGGAGGAGCGGTCGAACGCACCGGCAAGTTCTATGGGTACCGAGCGACGGATTACGGCTGTCCTCAACCGCCGCCAATCGCGGAGAATGTATGGACTCTCGCAGATTCCCTCGTATGCTGGTACATAGTTGGACCGATACCCGGGGGGCTGAACCCCGAAAATCCCCAGGAGCAGAGAATTACAGTCAAAGGAGTCTTGAAACTCTATAATAACGTGACACTCTATATCGATGCAAGGTAAAGCAATAAGTTACAGATGAAAATTTAAGTGCAGCCACCAACCGTGATTCGTAAAATCGAATTGATAACCGGACAGGTTTACGGTTTCCCCCTCGATATCCCATGAATAAGGCTTCATCTCGACATCCTGATTGAATTGATAGTACACTCCAGCTTCCAGGGAAACGAAAGAAAACATAAAGTAGTTTAAGCTCAGCGAGAAGAATGGTCCTATCGTTGAATGATACGTTTTGTATGTTTCTCCATAGTAATTATACCTATCGTAAACTTGCCTCGATATCCACAATGAAGTATCAGGGATTTTCTCTTAGGTTTAATTGCTTGAGTTTAAAGGGATTACGTGAGAGCTGTCGCCTTAGGAATCACTATATTTCTG
>JAFGQG010000024.1 GCA_016935765.1 bacterium | reverse complement strand
GGTTTTTTGATTATTGCAAAATGCTTGACTAATATGATATTTATATATATATTAGGAAAAATGTGCTAAGGATTTGGTTAGTATGCATAGACTAAAAATAACATCGCTATTATTGATTTGCATGATCGTGATTTCCCACTCGTTATTGTCAGCTTGTACAATTGCAGCTATTAGTGGGGATGTTACGGTCAATGGCAAGCCGATTCTATGGAAAAACCGGGATGTAGGCGCTCGCTCTCAGACTATTGCATTATTTAAAGACGGAGAATACGATTATATTACTGTAATTTACACAGGACAGAGTACGAAAGCTTGGGCGGGGATCAACGAGAAGGGTTTTGCGATAATCAATTCTGATTCCTATAATCTTGGATTATGGCCGAGATCGGGACCGGACGATGGTGTAATGATGAAAATGGCTCTTCAGAGTTGCGCAACTGTTGATGAGTTCCAGGTTTTACTTGATTCCACTAACGTAACCGGTAGGGCTACTGCTGCTAATTATGGGGTCTTTGATTCTACCGGAATGGTTTCTATGTTCGAAGCGGCACCATACTGTTATGAAAGATTCGATGCAAGTGATGCGCCAAACGGTTATTTAGTAAGGGCTAATTTCTCGATCAGCGGTGACCCGGATAACCAGCCAGGGCTGAATAGATATATGCGCGCGAGAGGTTTAATAAGAGATGGTATGTACGGAAATGAATTAGACCATAAGTACATTATACAAAAAGTATCCAGGGATATGGGTCAACTGGAGTTCGATCCCTATCCGCTTCCTTATGAAGGTTGCTATGAAGGATTGCCTTATGGATATTTATCAACCTCAACAACGATAAACAGGTATTATTCGTCATCAGTAGAGGTGATTGTAGGGAATTTGCCGCACCAGGATCCAAAGTTGGGAACCTTGTGGGCAATGCTGGGTGAACCAATAACTGCGATACCCATTCCGCTCTGGGTGTACGCGGATAGTATTCCGCCCGAGATAAACAACTTTACATCATCTCCGCTATGGAATGAAGCCGGTGAAATTGAAGAAATAGTATATACCGGTACCTGTTATCGCTGCGTGAATACCTTTACCCTCGCCGAGATCATGGATTATTTTTCGCTCGTTGAGGATTGGGTTTTCGCTTGTGCGGATGTAATGTTGGAAGCTTGGGACAGGTCTGTTCCCCGGAAGGAGATCTTTTCCAATATCCAGGATATTTTTGCGGAAAGGGTGTACGAATATTATATAGCATATACGCCACTTTCGACCTGGAATGATAAGCCCCCTTTACCGGATAAAATGAGTTTGAATGCATATCCCAATCCGTTTAACGCGAAGTGCCAGATATCAGTTGAAATTCCTGTATCTACATCAATAGTAATTACAATATATGATCTTTTAGGGGAGGAAGTTCATCGAATTGAAAACGATTATGTGGAGAGTGGGCTGCATCTTTTCGAGTGGGTTCCTGAAGAAGAGGCTACAGGGTTCTATTTTATTAAAACAAGTTCTCCCATTGATAATAGTCTAACGAAAGTCCTTTATATAAAGTGATGGAGGTTATTTTTTTAGGAACGGGTACTGGAACTCCCTCGGTGGCGCGGGGAGCCCCGGGTTTATTAATAAAGATTGGGTGGCAGGTTATTATTTTCGATCTCGGTCCGGGTTCGATCAGGAGGTTGCCTGAGGCGGGTCTTTCATGCAATGATATCAACAGCATTTTCATTAGCCATCTGCATGTTGATCATGTCTCTGATCTTGCCCCATTTATATTCGCAACTAAATATATCCATGATCCACGAACCAGGGATTTGACTGTATATGGACCGATCGGGATTAAGGAATATTATGACAAGCTTGTTAGACTGTATGAGAACCAGATTCCTTCCAACAATTATATTCTTCATATTGAGGAACTTGGAAACGATAAAGTTGAATTCGATTCTTTTAGTATTCAAACAAAAAGACTTCCGCATTTTCAGAACAGCATAGGTTTCCGCCTGGAAAATGACAAAGGTGAGGTGTTAGTATATTCAGGTGACAGCGATTATTGCAGTGAATTAGTTGAATTATGTATGAACGCTAGTTTACTTATACTAGAGTGTTCCTTTCCTGAGAAGCTAAAGGGGCATTTATCACCAGCTTATGCAGGTAGAGTTGCATCGGAGGCAAATGTGGAAAGGCTTGTTTTAACCCATTTGTACCCGATTTGCGACCAGTGTGATATCATATCGGATTTGAAGAATAGTTTTAAGGGAGATATTATAATTGCACATGATTTGATGAAGTTAATTCTATAGAATCCATGCATCTTCATTGCTTGGCCATAAAATAGAATGCACTTGACAATATCATTTATAAGATTTAGGTTACACAGATTATATTTATTTGAATATTATGGAGAATAGAAAGATAAAAGAGTCGGACCAAAAGGTTTTTCTATCAGAGGTTGAAAAGTATCTGGTAGGTTCTGGTGCTCCTGGATTGGTTTCTGCCTGGGACAAACTCAAGCCGTTTTTCAACGATAATTTTGAGAAGATCTTTATGTTGGGTAAGACTTCACACGGTAAATTAATCGAACCGATGGACCTGATGAAGATCTATGAATTGATTGATTCATTGCGCGGGAATCTGGAATTAAATGAGTTATTGGACCAAATTGTGAAGATCGTGAACAAGCAGCTGGGTTTTGATGTTGTAATACTTAGTCTGTTGAATCGGGAGACCGGACAGTTTGAAAAGAAAGCCCAGAGTGGATTGCCTGAAAAAGTATTCGAACAGGCTTCAAAACAGAAAATTTCACAAACTCAATTCAACAAGCTTTTGGATTCAGAGTATAGAGTCAGCAGGTCATATTTCATACCCGATGGGGATACCAATTTTTTTGAAGATTATGGTTATCTCTCAGTCAAGCCTAAAGGCGCAGATACTGGAGATAGCTGGCATAGCGGGGATATTCTGATAATCCCATTGTATTCGGATAAGGGTGAGATATTTGGATTTTTCACGGTAAGTGAACCCGTAAACGGGAAACGTCTGGAGAAACACACTATTTTAATGTTAGAAATTTTTGCCCGTCAAGCGCATAAGGAGATCGAAAATGCGCAGGATTATGCTAATGTCAAGCGCGAGTTAAACAGGTTTTCGACTTTGTTCAAGGTAGGCACTTTGGTGACAGAATCGACTGATATAGATAAAACAATCCAGGAAGTTGCGGATATTATTAAGGACGAGACGGGAGTCCAATGGGTAGCTTTTTTCTTTAAGGATGATCAGAGTGACAGTTTGTATATCAAGGCTCAATCAGGTTTGGACAGCACAAGGTGCAAAGGTTTGAAATTGGATATTGGCAACGAAGGGGGGCTTGTTGGTGCAGCAGCAGCAGCGGGTTCATTCAGGGTTTCAAATGATTTGGGTTCGTACAGCAAGAATTTCATCAAGATGTCTGACGAAACTCGCTCTGAGTTAGCAGTACCTATTAAGTCGAAACGGGCTTTGATCGGAGTACTTTACGTTGAAAGCAGTGAGACGAAAGCCTTTACACAGAGTATGATCCAGTTTTTTAGGCTTGTAGCAAACAGGTTTGGCATGGCTTGTGAAAACATTGAGATAATGGAAAAGCTGGAGAATGATCTGACCCTTCACACTTCGATTTATGATCTGGGTAATATTGTGAATTCAATTTTAAATCTGGACAGGCTATTAAGGAAGAGTATAGAATTGATGCGAGAAAGATTTGAATATTGGAGAATATCCATATTTCTTTTCAGTGAGAACCGCAAGAAATTGGTTCTTCGTGCTGTCACTGGAACTGATAGTGAGGAATGGGAACCATTAGAGCTTGAAGTGGGGAAGGAGGGTATTGCGGGTATTGTGGCAAATACGGGCAAGTTTCTCAATATCGGAGATGTTAGAAAATTCCCTCTTTTTATTAGAGGCGCTAAAGGCACTCTTTCTGAGTTGGCTGTAGCCTTGAAGAGATACAATGAAATCTTGGGAGTTCTTGATATAGAAAGCCCTAAGCTGAATCATTTTTCGGATTTTGATGTTAAGGTTGCTCACCTCTTCTCAAACCAGATTTCAATTGCTATCGTGAATGCAAAATTATACGAAAGAGAAAGGGAACTTGCTATTCGTGATGGTTTAACTGGTCTGTATAATTACAGGCATTTTAGAGAACAACTAAGAAAGGAGTTTGATAGAGCGAAAAATTTCGGGCGTTATTTTACTTACTTGATGATAGATATTGATGGATTTAAAAAATATAATGATGCTTATGGTCATTCGGCAGGAGATGAAGTTCTTCAAAAGTTATCCGAGGTACTTAAAGAGAATTCGCGTGAAAATATTGATACTGTTGCCCGATATGGAGGGGAGGAGTTCGTTATAATACTCCCTGAAGTTAGTAAGCAAAAGGGATTGGAGATTGCGGAAAGATACAGGCGAAATGTGGAAGCCTACAATTTTACTCCGACTGAGGCTGATAAAGCGAAACCCCTTACAATCTCTATTGGTGTGGCTACTTATCCTGAGGATGGAGATGATCAGTCTGTGATTATCAAAAAGGCGGACAAGGCTTTATACAAGGCAAAAAGAAGGGGAAAGAATACGGTCGGAGTTTCTGAATAAGAGAATGAGAGATAAATATGGATGCAAATTTAAATAGACTAAAAAAAGAACTTAAGGATATTGGTCAAATTCCCGCTCATGTTGCAATTATAATGGATGGCAATGGAAGGTGGGCACAGGAAAAGAATCTCCCTCTGGGTGAAGGTCATAAGGAAGGGGTAAAAACTGTACAAAAAATAGTACGGATTTCAGGTGAGATCGGAGTTAAAGTGCTGACTTTATACACGTTTTCAAAGGAAAACTGGAAACGCCCACCTAAAGAAGTAACTTTTCTAATGAAACTGCTGAGAAGCACTGTATTCAAGGAAATAGAAGAATTGATGGAAAATGATGTTAAACTTATTTTGAGTGGAGACATTGAGGGATTGCCTGTATCACAGAAGAAAGCCATGGAGTATGGGATCAAAAAGACTAAAAATAATAATGGCTTGGTCCTGAACCTGGCGTTAAATTATGGTGGCAGGACCGAGATTGTGAACGCTATTAGAACCATAGTAGCCGATTTTGACGAAAATAAAATCAGTTATAAGGATATAAACGAAGAGTTGGTTTCCAACTATCTATATACTAAGAATTTACCGGATCCAGACCTTATTATAAGAACTGGTGGTGAATTAAGGTTAAGCAATTTTCTACTCTGGCAAAGTTCCTATTCAGAATTGTACATTTCGAAGAAGTATTGGCCAGATTTCAACGAAGAGGATTTTTGCAATGCGCTGCTTGATTTTTCCAGGCGGGAACGAAGGTTTGGCGGTAGGAAAATAGAAAGGTAATACCATGCACTCTGAATTATTTAGAATAGGAATGTTTTCCTTGCGAAGTTACGGTCTTTTTCTTGCGACATCGTTCTTTGTTGCTATACTGCTCGGATTAAAGAGGGCAGAGAAGTTAAATTATCCGAAACCATTCATACTTGACCTGGCAGTTGTGGTTGTTCTTTCAGCAATACTGGGTTCGAGGTTTTTCTACGTAATTTTCCATCTTGAAGAATATGCAGGGCACTGGCTGGATATAATCAATCCGATCCAAAGCTCGGGTTCATGCGGTTTTGCGGGATTTTCGATGATGGGAGGAGTTGTATTCGCAATCTTCACAGGATATATTTTTATCAGGATAAGGAAGGTTCCGTTCTTTAAAACCGGCGATCTCGTTGCGCCTATGTTCCTCCTGGGAGCTGGTATAACAAGGATCGGCTGTTTCCTTAATGGGTGCTGCTTTGGTAAACCAACCTCTTGTTTCCTGGGTGTAACGTTCCCATCAAATTCTCCAGCAGGTTCGATCTTCCCTAATACAACCATTTATCCAACCCAATTGTTTGCGTCATTCGCGGGTTTCTCATTATTCCTGCTTTTAATATTCCTGGAAAGATATAAGAAATTCGATGGGTTTACATTCCTCCTAATGATCATTTTTTATTCGATAGACAGGTTTGTGATAGATTTTTTCAGGTATTATGAGAACCAAATGCTGGTCATTAATACGGATGCTTTTTCCTTGACAGTAAACCAATTAATACTAATAATCATGTTTTTTATAGCGGTTATCTTATTTTTATATAAATATAAGAACCAAAAGACTAAAACAAAAAGAGCATAATGGATTTGTTAATTTACATAAAACGGTTTTTGAAGGATATTTTGTATTTCATATATCCGCCGGTATGCATGCTTTGTTCAAGATCTCTGGAGGAGAATGAAAAGCTGATCTGCTTTGATTGCGAATCTGATTTGGATAGTATGCCGTTTGCATTGTGTCCGTTTTGCGAGGGGATCGTTCTTCCCGATCAGAACCATTGTGCTGCCGGTCATAGCGAGAAACTGGACATCGAGTTCATCAGACCATTTGGGACCTATACAGAGGGCATGAGGCAGCTGATACATTCACTGAAATATGATAGGAAATTATCGGTTGCAGAGATACTCGGAGTAAAATTGAGTGAAATGATCAAGCGGGAGTTTCACTTCAAAGGTTTTGACGCATATATACCTACTCCATTACATAAGACGAAGAAAAGGAGTCGTGGTTACAATCAAAGCGATGTTATAGCGAACGTACTATCCAGGGAGACCAACATACCTGTTTTGAGAAAAGTGCTTGTTAGAAAAAGGTTTACAACCACACAAACTGCTCTCAACAAGGAGGAAAGAGCGCAGAACGTTAAAGGGGCTTTTGAGGTTGATGATAAAAGCCTGGTAGCAGGCAGGAATTTTATTCTTGTTGATGATGTTTACACTACTGGTGCGACTTTGCGGGAGATGGCGAGGGTTTTGAAGGAGGCAGGCGCGGGTAGGATAGCAGCAGTAACCTTAGCTAAACCAGGTTTGGACAAGACGAAAGAACAAAATATTAATATAAATGCGAAGGAGAATTAGATGTACTATCAATTTATTTTAATGGCAGCTCCTCAAACAGAGGGACAGGGTTCAGGCAATTTTCTACTGAGTCTTCTACCTATCCTGTTGATATTTGGTGTTTTTTATCTTTTACTCATTCGTCCGCAGCAAAAGAAGCAGAAGTCTCACATGGAGATGCTTAACGCGCTTCAGAAGGGTGATAAGGTCATTACTTCAGGCGGATTGAAGGGAACCGTTGTCGGAGTAAAGGATAACGAGATAGTCGTAAGGATAGCTAAAGAGGTTACGGTTGAAGTTGAAAAAAGCTATATTGTGCAGAAAGAGGAGAGGTAAGTATGTCCCGAAAATTGTTGTATTATCCTGAACCAGTCTTGAGAAGGAAGGCTGACGAAATTGAGGAGGTCGATGAGGAGGTCCTTGAGCTTGTTGAGGAAATGAAGAAGGTGTTAGACCAGAATAGTGGGCTTGGACTTGCTGCTCCGCAGGTTGGTGAATCCCGAAGTCTGATACTTGTGGTAGATCCGGATAAACCTTATGACGATCCCATGGTGTTGATTAATCCGGAAATCACTATGAAATCGGATGAGGAGGTAACAAGTGAGGAGGGTTGTCTCTGTTTCCCTGAACTGTACCTGGATGTTAAAAGAGCTAACGAGATAAAAGTGAAAGCCCACGTTATTGAAAATGGTGAACTGAAGGAAAAGACTTTCGAATCTGAAAAAATGCTGAGCAGAATTATGCAGCACGAAATTGATCATCTGAACGGTATACTGATTATTGACCATATTTCTGCTACAAAAATGGAAATGATAAAAGGAAAACTGAAAGAGATAGCGAGAAAGAAAAATGGGTAATTATATGGATTTGAAAGTAATCTACTGGGGAGCTTCGAGAATATCATCGAAAATATTAAGTGGTTTAATTAAAAAAAACGTGAAAATAGTAGGAGTAATCACTTATACTGACAAACCTAAAGGGAGAGGCAAACAACTAAAACAAATGCCTGTAAAAGCCATTGGACTGGAAAATGGATTAAATGTTATTGAAATAGATGAAATAAATGCCAGTGTCTTAGAGAAAATAAACAGTTTAAATCCGGACCTGGGAATCATTATGGGTTTTGGGATTTTACCCAAAAGTTTGTACGAGTTCCCTAAATTAGGAACCATAAACCTGCATCCCTCATTATTACCCGAACTTAGAGGTGCCGCGCCAATAAAGTGGGCACTAATTAGAGGCTTGAAAAAAACTGGTTTGACTACATTTTTCCTTATAGATAAAATAGACGCTGGAAATATTATACTGCAGGAGGAGTTCGAAATAACACCTGATATGGATGCCGGCGGTCTTACTGAAAAAGTAATCGAAAAAGGAATTCAAATTATTATTAATTCAATGGATTTGATAGTATCAGGGGATTATAAATTGAAAACTCAGGATGATTCAAGGGCTACAAAAGCAAGAAAACTAAAAAAAGA
The DNA here is from genome assembly GCA_016935765.1 of bacterium. Taxonomy (GTDB): domain Bacteria; phylum UBP14; class UBA6098; order JAFGQG01; family JAFGQG01; genus JAFGQG01. The sequence continues at coordinate 35,316 of JAFGQG010000024.1, read as the reverse complement.
AGACTACATTCTTGACTGGAATCTTAAAGCAGAAGAAATACAAAACAGGGTAAGAGCTTTCTCACCTGAACCAGGCGCTGTCACGCATTTCAGAGGTGAACTTGTAAAAGTATTTAAGACCGATCTGAATACTGAATTACCAGAAACGAAACCTGGCGAAATAGTAGAAGTATCTAATAAAAAGGGTATTAGTGTTTCAACCGCTGATGGTGTTATTGATATAAAGAAAATACAGCCTGCCGGTAAAAAGATTATGGATGTTCAAAGCTATATCAATGGATACCATGTCAAAACAGGAGAGTTTTTTAAATGAAAGCTGGCGAAGAGGCTAAGAAGGGATTGTTCCTTTCGCTTTCCTGGTTAGCAATATTCGTTCTGATACTTGTACTGGCTCTTCTCTTTTTTTTGGTTTACCCAAGATTGTTTCAAATTCATAATGTCTTTCCTTACATATTCTTAGCTCTGGAATTGCTTATTTTAATAGTAGTAGGTGGGGGATTGATACTCATAACTCTTTCTGCTCTTCTGGAGAAAGACTTTTTATATCCCCACGGGAAGAAACAGATCACGATTAGAGTCCTTTTTCCTATAGTAGTATTTTTCGGTAGGTTATTTGGTATATCCAAGGATAAACTGAGATCGTCCTATGTCGACGTGAATGACGCTTTAATAAAAGCAACGAAGAAGAGAATTTCAACAGACAAAATACTATTATTATTGCCTCATTGCTTGCAGAATAGCGAGTGTCCCTGGAGAATTACTTTTGATATACATAATTGCCGGAATTGCGGAAATTGCGTAATTTCGGAGCTTCTGGAAATAGTGGATAAATATAAAATTAGTATGAAAGTCGCAACAGGAGGAACAATTGCGCGAAAGGTTATCAAGGAGATAAGACCAACGGTGATAATTGCTGTTGCTTGCCAGAGGGATTTGACTTCGGGGATTACTGATGCGTATCCTATACCGGTTTACGGTATTTTAAACAAGCGCCCAAATGGTCCGTGTTTCAATACTGATGTTGATATTGATAAGGTTAAAGAAGCGCTTGACTTTCTCTTAAATAAAAATGATTGAGTGTTTTCATGGAGGGATAAAGATGAAAATAGTATTAGTTTATTCTTTTTGCATTTTGATATTAATAACGTCTTGTTTCAGCGGAGAGAAAGACACGACGATTGATTTTGAAAAACAGCGGCTTGAATTGGTGAGGGATAAAATCGAGGGTGAGGGTATTAAGGATTCACTTGTCCTTGCAGCAATGCGGAAGGTTCCCCGACACGAATTTGTGCCAGAGTATTTACTTGATAAAGCATACATAGATTCCCCGCTCCCGATCGGTGAGGGACAGACAATTTCCCAGCCATATATAGTGGGATTGATGACGGAACTTCTCGATCTGGACGGTGATGAAAAAGTCCTGGAAATCGGAACCGGCTCAGGATACCAGGCTGCTATCCTTGCTGAAATAGTACCCGAAGTTTATTCAATTGAGATAATATGTACCCTGGCTACTACCGCTGAGATGAGACTAAAAACTATGGGGTATGACAACGTTACCGTGATGTGCGGAGACGGCTACAAAGGGTGGGAGGAACATGCTCCATTCGATGGTATTATTGTTACCTGCGCGCCCGGGCACATCCCACAGCCACTCGTCGACCAACTTGCCGTTGGTGGTAAATTGGTGATCCCCGTCGGAACATACTATCAGGAACTATTGCTGATAACGAAGGACGAAAATGGCGTTCACCAGGAGAGGGTTATCGGTGTCAGGTTCGTACCTATGACGGGCGAAGCACAGGAAAAAGATACTAAGTAGAGATTTGGAAAAGGTCGGAGGAGGGTGATTAAAAAATTTGTAAAATGCGAGAATCGCATCTAAGAAATTGAGAAAACAAAGAAGTTGGAATTAATATTTTATTTGAGATTCAGATGCGCGTCGTAAAATGAATCTACGAACCTTATCTGTTCCGGGAACTTCGTAATAGCTCAATAATTGCAATAATTATATAAATTCTACTCAAATATGGTTGGCGGAATTTTTGATATGACCGAAAGGGAGTTCTAATCAAACCTATGGTTTGATTCATAATCGTGACAACCATGACCAGAAGAACGGTGTTTTCTATTTCATAAACACCATATTCTTTATTCTTTTTTGCCCGGAACTTTCCAGCATGCAGAAATATATCCCGCTTCCGACTTCGCTGCCTGAATTGTCTGTTCCGTTCCAGATTGCCCTATATTGACCGGGAGTCAAATCCTCATAGACGAGGCTTTTTACAAGTTCGCCCTTGATATTATAGATAGTTAAGTTCATTTTTGCGGGTGTTGATACAGTGAACGGAATAGTCGTACTGGCATTGAATGGATTTGGATAATTTTGCGAAAGCGAAAATGCGGCAGGTATTGGTTTGTGGCTATCCCTGATAAAATCATCCTCATAGAAAATGTAAAAAATCCCGCTTGTAGCTGAGTATAATTCATCTCCCGCTTCGTTTTCAACTCTGAGTTCTAACTCGGCAACTATAGTATCGGTTGGTTCAGGCATTTCCCACCAAAGCCCAATGACGGAATCGGCGAGTCCGGTGTCCTGGTCTGTGAAAGTCAAGCCGCCATCGGCTGAGAAGGAAAGGATGATCCTGTACGCATCGTCACTAAACAGGTACCATCTTACGAGAACGACATCGCAGGTATCGTTGGTAGAGCCGTCTGTATATATCCTTGGGAGTAATTGATTTTCGAAGCTCCAGAGAAAGGAGATATAGCATTCGCCCGGTCCGGGGATCTCGCTGGTTGGTGTTTTCTGGTAAATAAACGGATTGAAGGTAGGTGCGCCTTCGTCCAAAACGGAACCTGCTTCCTTATCGAGAACGTAGGATATATGGAGGTAATCATCCACTACCAGCGCGAGTGATGGATCGGTTTCATCGGCGCATGAGTCAGGGGCGGCATAAGGGGTGTGCGTGTTCGTGATGTTCACCTGCGCTCCCCAGGTCAAACCGCCATCATCCGACATTACCGCGTAAACATCTTTATTGGGAATCGAAGCTTCCGATAGATCATATTCAACATAGTAAAGGCTATCATCAGGGGTGGTCATGAAACCACCATACCAATCCCAGGAGTATTTCTGGAAGATGATGTAGAGGTTACCATCGGGTCCTTCGGAGATTTCCGGTGACATAAGTGAAGGCCAGCTTCGATATGGGTTATCAGGAATGCTGGAGCTAAAATTACTCCCGAAATATGGTCCGGGGATTACATCTGAAATGATCCCTGTTTCATCACTCCAATGCTTGATAATTGTGCCATTAGCTAACATCGAGTCGTCACATGGGTCTGTACGGGTTGCGATAAAAGTCTGTTCTGTCCAGGTAATGTGAAGGTTGTCGTCATTATCGTACATGACGTTGCAGTCCCTCATCGGTCTTGTGTAAACGTAAACGGATTCGGCTCCTGCTGCGTCATAGTACCAGAATATCAGATCAGCTGTATCGGTGGGTCTTGGTCCATAATCAGTGACCTCCATCATGTCTGACCAGGTCTCTCCAAGGTCTTCAGATTCGAAATAAACGATATTATAATGGTTTGTCCAGGCGCAATAGGTTGTGTCCATATCCTTTATATATACTACGGCGATTTTATCTCCTGTGGGTGATGCGGCAATATCTGCTGAGAGCAACTCAGTATTCTCCTCCAGAATTAAACAATCGGTATATAGTATATTGTAGAGTTCCTCGCTGCAGACTCCTTTCCAATAGCTTAGCTGGTCCTCTCCCTCAAGGGAGGAAGTAGCAATGATGTGAAGACTGTCGTGACGGTCAACCGCTATCTTCGGCCAAATACACTCCAGGTCTTCCGAGCTGATAGTGTCAATGCAAGCTGAAAGCTCGGAAGCCATAAAACCCCCTCTTTCAGGGGGGCTGGCAATATAAGACCAGTCAGTGGAAACAGCAGCATGATATAATGTTGATACTCTTTGATGAAATGCAGGGAAAGGATATGTGAGAGAATTTACAGCTATAGTTGCATATCCGCCTCTGAATGATCCTTCTGCCGGAACTCCGCCAAATTCGTCCTCTACGTCTGGCAGCCATTCCCAGGAACCAACGGACTCCCTGAAATTATATCTGATGTGCCTGGTAGATATAGCTGGATCATAAGCGCACATCCAACTCACATGAACATTGCTCTCCGGGTCTAAAGCGATCATTCTGCCAATTGACGAGTTGTGCTGTTCATCGTTATACGTATATCCGGCGGTATCAATCTCACCTAATATGAAATCACAGGAAGCGCTTTTTGCTATTACAATTCTAGGACCGCTCAACAATGTTGCGTTTTCAATTGGTTTTTGCTTCATCGGATTGGTATTCTTCATATATGGTTTCATTGTAAGACCAGGATCATGCACCTGGGCTATTGTTGGCAGACTGAAGGCAGCGATGAAGACCATGCAGACAAATGCAGTAAAGATTCGTCGGGACATTTTAACCCCCTAGTCTAAAGTTTAAACACCTTTGGATTAAATGATATTTTGTTCTTCCATTATAAATATAAAAAGTTATGGAAAGAATGCAAGCTGAAAGTATCTTGCTACAGAATAAGGAGGTTTATATACAGTTTGGTTGCATATAAACAAAAAAAAGCCCCCTCGATAACTCGAGAGGGCTTTTACTATTATTCAATTAGTGTTTATACTATTTCAATAAGGTCATTTTGTTCGTGATGATCTTGCCGAAGCCGTTGCTGATCTTTGTCAAATATACACCGGATGCGACTGGATTTCCGTAATCGTCACGACCGTCCCATGTAGCTCTGTAATAGCCGGGCGAAAGCATTGAATCCACAAGCTTTTTAACCACTTCGCCTCTAATGTTGTATATCGTGAGATCTACTTGACTCACTTTATCCACGGTGAATGAGAATGTAGTAGTTGCATTGAATGGATTGGGGTAATTAGGTTTGAGAGTGAATTCCTTCGGCAGGTTGATGTTGTTTTCCTTAATGTATGTAGCGCCGCATTGTACTGGGATGAAGACGGTGTCGATTTCGGATCCTTCCTGGATCGCAGCGTAAATTCTCTGAATAGTACCCAGGTGTAATGGATCGGTCGGGTGGAATACTATATGGATTATTGCTTCATCTCCTCCGTCAAGGTAGTGAGCAGTCGCGCCTAATATCGAGAACGGTTCGGTTTCTTCGATCCAGACATTCAGGACTTCGACGGGTCCGGACCCAGCGTTCACCAAGCCGAGTTCAGTGGTATCATATTCGCCGATTTCGATAGAGTCGAAGACCACACCTGCTTTAGAGAATGAGAAAAGCGCGCGAGCGTCTCCCAGTGCATAGAGAACAAAGGAGCCGCTTGTATCTGCTCCGAGAATAGTCCCGTCAGCTCTTTCTGCCTGAACGAGCAATTTTGCCTGGACAGAATCTTCTTCGAGCCTGGGCATCTGCCACCAGAAACCAATAATGGAGTCGGCTATGCCTACGTTCTGATGGTAAAATGTCTCCCCGTTATCCGGTGAGAAGAGCAGGCGTACCTGGTAAGCTTCTTCGCAATGGAGGTACCATCTGACGAGCATGATATCAGCAGTGTCAGGAGGGGTGGATGAGTAAATTCTCGGGAAGTATTGACCGCCGAAGTTGTAAACCATTTTGATATAGCAATCGTCAGGTCCTGGGATCAGGCTGGTTGGGACTTTATGGTATATCATCGGGTTATAGGTAACCGTGCCCATATCAACAACGATCGGACCGGCATCTTTATCGAGAGTATATAAAATATGGAGGTAGTCATCTACTTTGAGCGCGAGTGATGGGTCAGTTTCATCGTCGCATGAGTCAGGAGCGCCATAGGGTGTATGCGAATTCGTGATATTGAATTCCGGTCCCCAGCTTAACCCATCATCATCTGACATAACAACATAGATATCCTTGTTTGGTACGTCAGATTCAGCCTGGTCGTATTCAGGATAATAGAGACTGTCGCCGAATTCGGTGAAAAAGCCACCGAAGAAATCCCAGGAATATCTCTGATAGACGACGTAGAGTTTGCCGTCAGGACCTTCCGACATAATCGGCGCGAAAGCAACCGGCCAGGACCTGTAAACGTTCGACGGCATCGATGTTCCAAAATTGGAACCGGAGATAGGGTGGTCTCCGAAGATGCTCGTGATATTTCCTGTTTCTTCACACCAATGCATCAAAAGGGTTCCGTTATATACAGTTGAATCGTCGCAGGGATTGCCGGTATTGGCTGCTGTAAAAGTGATTTCAGTCCAGACCATGTGAAGGTTATTATCAGAATCATAATAGATGTTGCAGTCTCTAGTAGGTCTGGTATATACGAAGACGGATTCCGCGTCAGCCTCGTCGTAAGTCCAGTATATCAATTCGGAATGGTTGGCTGATCTTGCGCCGTAATCAGTTACAGGAATGAAGTCACTCCAGGTTTCTCCCAGGTTATCAGATTCGACATAACCGACATTGTAGTGGTTTGTCCAGTTGCAGAAAGTTGTGTCGAGGTCTTTTATCAGACCAATCGCGATTTTGTCTGCCGAGGGAGCTGTTGCAATGTCAGCGGCGAGTAACTCAGAATTATATTCAATAAAATGACCGTCATGGAAAGTGATCGTAAAGTAAGCGTCATTACAGTTACCTTTCCAGTAGCTGAGGTAATCAGGTAATTGGACATCTCCTGCTGAGTCGGTAGATGCATTTCCGATTACGTGTATACTATCGTATCGGTCGATTGCGATCTTTGGCCAGATCAATTTCAGGTCGACTCCGTATGTTGGGTCGTACATATATGGGGGTTCCGCAGCCATCAAGCCGCCTCTTGATGCGTCTTCGTGGGAGGGATCTGCGATAAAGCCCCAGTCTGCGGACACACCTGTGTGATAATTGTCAGGCGCTCCACCGATTCTCTGGTGGAAAGCTGGGAACGGCCAGGTTAAAGAATTTACCGCGAGAGTAGTATAACCTGCTTTAAAAGAGCCTTCAGCAGCAACGCCGCCTAAACCGTCAGGATCATCCCATACCGGCCACATCCAATCACCATCGTAAGGTTTGAAGTTGTATTGAATGTGACGTGGATCCAATGAAGCGTTATAACCGCACATCCATGCGACATGCACATTGTTCTCGGGGTCCAACGCTATCAGACGCCCTACTGTTGAATTAGCCTGCATGTCATAATAAGTCCCGCCACAAGTATCGATCTCACCAACGATGTATTCGTTTGATGGGCTTTTTAACCCACTAACACACCGTTTACTCAATAATCTCGGGTTTTCAACAGGGGATTTGCCTAAAAGCTTGGTCTCCTGATGAGCCCGGGCTTTGGTAACTCTGGGGGTATGAACCTGGCTATATACTAGTCCAACAAATAAAACCAGGATCAAAATAGCCACTAATCCCATGCCTCTTCTTGTCATTATTCCTCCTTTTTAGTAGTTTTATGTGATTTGTATTTAGCGCATATTAAAATAATTCATTAAATTATTGGTAATATAATATAATGTCAAGTAAAAAACAAGTCTAAAATTTCAGGATCATAAGGATATTTTATTCCAGTTTCTTGATAATCTCCAATTGTTTCTTTATCGTCTCATTTTCCGAGGATAGATCGAGAGCTTTTTCAAATTCGAGTTCAGCCTCTTCGAGACGCCCCATTTTTGCCAGCGCTAATCCCATGTTGAAATGGAGTTCTGCAGTACTGAAACCCTGGTCGTACACATATTTAAACTCCTCGTATGCAGCCTGGTATTCTCCCAGTCTATCCAGTACAGTTCCTAACTGCAGATGCGCGTCGATAAGGTTCGGGTTTAACTCAACTGCTCTCAAAATGTATTTTTGCGCTATGTATAAATCACCTTTTTTCCCCAATATAGAACCAAGGTTGTAGTAAAGATAACTGTCGATGATGCTGTCGGGCGCTGCAAGTTTACCCTGCTCTTCGTAAATGTTTCCCATGTCATAATTCCTTACGAACGAAATATTATCTTTTCTCAAGCCTCTCTCGTAATAACCGACAGCACCGGTGGAATTCCCTGTCTTTTCGGCAAGGGCTCCGGCTGTTAAAAGGAGCCTCTTATCATTCGGGGAAATTTTCAGGGCTTTCTCAATTAGCGTTAATCCTCTATCAACTTTCCCGATCCTGCTTAATGTCAAGGCGTAGTTTAAATAGCCTTCTACAAAGGATGGACGGGCTTCTATTGCCTTTTCACCAAATTCAAGAGCGTGGATAGTATCGCTGAGTATCCGGTAAATCACTCCAAGATTCGCGTAAGCTTCGGCGTTCGTTGGATTGACTTCTATTTCGGAGTTGAATTCCTTGATAGCGGATTCGTATTTCTTCTGTTCGAATAAAATGCTGCCCATGTTCAAATGCGCGTCAGGAATACCCGGATAGAGCTTTAGAGCTTCTGAATATTCATCCATGGCTCTTTCGTAATAACCCTGTCGTAAACTCACATTACCTAATTGAAAATGCGAATAGGCAGGATCAGAAGTTGAAATGTTCAGAAAATTCAGGTTAATAAGAACAAATAGAACCGCTAAAATTGTTGAAGATAGTACTAATTTCCCCCACCTCTTTTGGCTGATGAAAGCATATATCTCGAATATGCTGAAGGAGGAGAATATTACCAGGATGGGTACGAGAGGGAGTCTTAATCGTGCAATCACGAAGAAAAGTAGTACGGAGATGGAATAAAGTGTGAAAAAAATGGTAAGGAGTAGAGAATGCTTTCTTCGAATGGAAAGTATCATTCCCAGTAAACCGAGGGGGCAGATCAACCAGAAACCAATGGGGATGTTCAGAATTGGCGAATAGGATTTAATGAAGTACAGGTTCCCGTTGTTTCCAATCTCGTAATGGTTGAAGAGAAAATATATTTTCCGCAGGTATAGTGACAGGGCTTCAGATGGTTTTGATTTCAGGAAAGAAATCCCTTTCCTGAAGAAAAATTTCGATACTTGAGAAGGTTTTAATTCGTTTCCGGTTTCCTGCTCGGCAAGGTATTTACATTCCTTATACTCCCATCGGTGCCCGAATTCGGGGACTATCGCGCTTGTGCCGTCCGCACGCTCATTATTCCCGATATAAAAATTTATGCCTCCCTGGGATGATACCAGCACGAAGTCATTTTCCGCCCAGAAATTGAAAATAGTGATCGGCAGAACGATAAGTCCAATGCCCCATAGGAAGACAGCGAGTTTCTTGATCCTGGAGAATGGGGAGGAGTTAAGCGCGAAATATGCCCACAAGCATATAAATGGGATAGTTATCAGCACGTTTGGCCGGGTTATTGCCGAAAAGCCGAGGGCTGCACCCGAGAGTATGAAAAATATGAACTTATCGCGTTTCACACCGAGGATCAGGAGTAGTATGAAGAGCAGATTGAGAAAGACGGGCAGGGAGTCGAGTAAGAGTCTTGATTCGAAAAGGATGGTGATTGGGTAGATAGCGAAAAGCAGCCCTGCGGTGAAGGCGATTTTTTTATTATTGAAGATTTCAAGGGCGATTTTCCAGGTTAAAAATATTGACAAAACCCCGAAAATATGTTGAACTATTCTCGGGATGAATGGATTTTCACCGAAAATTGCGTATATTAAGCCAAGAAAGTAAGGATAGAGTGGAGCGCGGAAGAAAACCGCTTTTGTGATCATTTGACCATTCGCTATCATCTGCGCCCAGAGATGATGATATAATTCATCGACTATCGGGGTTCTAAAGAATGGGGAGTTTTTGAATAGTATAAGGTGAACTACCCTGAAAGCTATTCCAATCAGGAGGCAAATTACTAACCAGGTATGTTGTCTTCCGGAAGAATTGTTCATATATAACTTAAATAATAAGATACGAAAATTTTCACTTAGTGCAACCGTGTTGAACAAGCGTTTGCAATTTCAAAACTAGATAGAGTAACATATTTATAAACAATTAAAAACAAGTATTACTTAAAGTAAAACATTAAGCTAATTTTATCTTATTACGGCTATTTTACCGGTCGCATCCTCATTCCCGGCTACTATCTTGTAAATATATATCCCATCGCTCACAAGTTTACCTGATTGGTTTTTCCCGTCCCATCGCAGCGCGTTAGAATAGCTATAAGTTCCAGGATACAAGGCAATCTCTCTTGTCTTATAAACAAGGTCGCCTGATGAAGTATAGATAAAAAGGGAAACGTCAGAGGTTGTATTTAAAGTGAACGGGAATTTGAGTTCAAAATGATATGATAAAGCCCATTCTTCTTCAGGAGGAGTGAAAGGATTTGGGTATGGCTTGCCGAAAGATGCGTTACTGGGAAGCGGCACAGCACTATTTTCGTCCCTTGTTAAAGTGATATTGCATGATGGATCTTCATCGGTTGGATCAAACAGTTGAGTAAGCGCGTAAATTTTAGAAAACCTCCACACTCCCGGAATTGCAGCTTCTGTTGTATCCTTCGGGTAGATTATCACGGTATCCCTCTGATCGGTCCTTTCCGCTCCAATAGCAGCCGCGCTGAATGCGCCATTATAGCTAAGCGATGGTTCGAAACTGATCCCTAATCCTTCCTCGGTAACCTCTGTATTGATCCGGTAATATGTGCAGGCGAAGCTGTCGGATACCGGGGGAGCGAACTGAACAACAGTATCCAGATCAGAAAATTCGATCTCTTCATAGGCAACAGTAGGGTACAAATCGCCTTCGGAGTACGTGGGGTACAAAACACCTTCGGAATAGAAGCCGTAAGTGTGATCCTCGCCTGTGAAGAGGTTCCAAACAGTAAAGGTTTGAAAAACCTCTTCCATATTCGTGCCATGCTTTTGCAGTATCAGGTCGATGGATTCGAAGCTATGCTGGACAGTTGCCATGGTATCCCAGATCTCCCTTATAATCGTATCACCCAATGAGATGTGTGATTCGTAAGGAGAATAATCGAAATATTCGGAGAGGAATATTGTGAAGATGCACGCGCCGTAAAGGTGAGCTCCTCTCTGGCTTCTGAGGGAGTACTCCGGATAATTAAAAAAGCTTGGTAAGTAATTAACGTAGTCGTTCACATCGTCATACACCTGGTCTTCCATGTAAACTGCGGAGGCTTCATACCACCAGTATAATTCATCGAAAGTGTTGTTCGGGGGGTCTGTCGAAGGAAAATGGTAGCTGAAATGGATAGTGTGGAAGAATTCATGGGCGCAGGTGACCATGAGGGCTTCGATTTCCCTGCCCCGGTAGTCGTCAAATGCTTCCTCAGCATAATCATTTTCAATTTTCATGAATGCAGTTGCTTTGATTTCACCGTCTTCCTCGATTATATATTCCGGGACGGTCAAACCGAAAGCCGGATTAGTTCCCAGGCGCACGTTCTCAATGTAAACATCGGTCCGGTCGTCTCCGCCGACATCTCTTGCGCCTTCAACAGAGCTACTGTCAGGAAGGGGAGCTCTATATCCTAAAGCAATGACCTCTGAGTCCCAGCACCATTCCAGAATGTTTGATGCGTCTATTATCCAAATGGGAATTGAATCTGCACCCATATCTGTGCAATCCGGCGCGTTATCCCCAACCAGGGTGTACCATATCTTGAAATGCTCAGTTACATATACTTCGGGAAGATAATCGGGTCTGTACATCATCGCATGCGATTTTAAAGCCCGGTAGTTGCTTAATAATTCATGTGTCAGACACTTGATCGGCTTACTGTTTTCTGCGCCTGCAGTTGAGAATGCAGTAGTAAGTGACAAGAACAAAATACAATATTGTATTATATGAAATAAGTTTTTTTGCATTTTATCCATTTCACCTGAAAACCTAACCTCATTTGAATATTTTTCAAGTTATTTTTTCTATTAATCGGATTTTTGGGAATTAAGGGTAAGAGCGCGGTGTTTTTCTTTAAGGCGATCGAGGTATTTTCCTTCAATTTTATATAGCCCAAGTAACGGTTCCCCTTTCATCATGCCATGGCAGTCAGAGCCTCCAGTAATGAGTAAGCCCCTGCTTTCTGCCAATTTTTTCAGCTTTTCTGTTTGGGAAGGTTTGTGGAAGGGATAAAAGACCTCGAGACCGTCGATCGGGTATTCCAGGATTTCTTTGATTATCGGCTGGTTTTCAATGACTCCGGGATGCGCGAGAATCGAAAGACCACCGCAGAGGTGTATCAACTCTAAAACGCGTTCGAATCCAAGTGTGTTTTTCGGAACGAAGGCTGGTTTCCCTTCACCGATATATTTGTCAAATGCGAAGGAGATTTTTTTTACGTAGCCTTTATCGGTCATAAGAGCGGCAATGTGAGGTCTTCCGATGCTCTCTTTGCTCGAGTAGGCTTCAACCTCTTCAAACTTGATATCGATCCCAAGGTTATTGAGAATATCCACTATTTTATGCGCCCTTTTATACCGGTCAGCTCTCAGGGTTTTTATACTTTCGAGCAGTTCTTCATTATTGACATCGATAAAATAACCCAGGACATGGATTTTGGTTCCATTCAGTACAGTAGAAAACTCTATTCCTGAAATGACTTCTATAGGGTAATCCTTGCAGATATCCAGTGCGACATGAGACCCTTCGACAGTATCGTGGTCTGTTATCGAGATAGCGCTCAGGTTCCATGATACTGCTCTCTCGATCACTTCCTTTGGGGTGAAGCTGCCATCGGAATAGAGCGAATGAATGTGAAGGTCGATGAATTTTTTATTTTTATTTTTCAATGTCTGAAATGTCTCACTCCGGTAAATATCATTGTAACGTTCAATTTATCGGCAAGTTCGATACTAAGGTTGTCGTTACGCGACCCTCCTGGTTGGATCAATGCTGTAACGCCGGCGTCTGCGAGTACCTGGAGCGTATCCGGGAATGGCAGGAAGGCGTCGGAAGATGCTACAGCGCCCTTTGCTTTGTTGCCGGCTTTCCTGGTAGCCATAATTGCGGCATCGACCCTGGAAGGCATTCCCCCTCCAATTCCCACGGTTTTGCCGCGTTGGGCGACCAGTACCGAGTTTGATTTAATGTACTTGATAGCTCGCCAGGCAAACTTCATCATTTCCATTTCAGCATCAGTGGGTTGACGCTTGGTTACGCATTTGAAATCAGTTGCAGTAAACCCAATAGGATCATCGTCCTGGAGAAGTAATCCCCCTTGTATATACTTGCCGACATAGCTTTTTCCGGTATCCCGAAGGTCGATCCGGATGAGCCGCCGGTTCTTTTTTGCCTTCAGGATTTCAAACGCTTCATCCGTAAACTCTGGAGCCAGGACACACTCGAAGAAGTGCTGGTTCAGAAGCTCAGCAAGCTCAGCGGTTACCGGTCTGTTGAATCCTACAAGCCCGCCAAACGCGGAGAGATGGTCTGAGTGAAGCGCATTTTGATATGCTTCGATAAGGTCGTCATCAATAGCTATTCCGCACGGGCTATTGTGTTTGACGACCACTGAACATGGTTCTTCGAATTCCTTTAAGCCAGCAAGAACGCCTTCAAGGTCGTTTATGTTGTTGTATGATAATTCCTTGCCCCAGAGTACCTTTGCTTGCGGCAAACCTATTTCCTTACCGAATTTCTCGTAAAGGGCTCCGCGCTGGTGCGGATTTTCGCCATATCTAAGCTCGTAACTCTTCTTCAGCGGCGGATTGAAGAACTCAGGAAAATCGCCCATTTCACTCTCAGGAGTTATCGAGTTTGCAATTATTGCGTCATAATATGAGGTATAGGAAAAAGTGTATTTTGCCATTGAATGACTGAATTCCTCGGAGATCTCGCCGTTCGCTGAGATTTGCTTGCAGATTTCCGGGTAGAATTTAGGGTCTGGGACTACTACCACGTTCTTGTAGTTCTTTCCTGCGGCGCGAAGCAGTGAAACCCCGCCAATATCGATCATTTCAAGAAGTTCATCGGATTTTTTCCCCTCAAGGACGGCATCCGCGAACGGATAAAGATTACATACGACCATGTCGAACTTTGGGATGCCCATATTCTTCAGTTCTTCGAAATCCTTTTCGACCTGTTTTCTTGCTAAAATTCCTCCGAATAATTTGGGATGAAGGGTTTTAACCCTTCCGCCGAGTATCTGCTCGAATCCAGTCAATTCTTCAACTTTCACTACGTTTATACCGTTATCATTTAAAAATCTGGCGGTTCCACCGGTTGAATAGATCCTTACACCGGCAACGTTCAAGATCTTAGCCAGTTCTTCGAGATCGTCCTTGAACCATACTGAAATCAGAGCCTTTTCTATTTTTATTCCCATCTCTTACTCCTTTTTAAATAATTCCATTTTACATTATTTTAATAATCATGCATAAAAACATGAATATCATTTCTTCCAAGAACATAAATATAATTTCCATTAGCGACGACGTCTTTTGCAATATCCAAAGCATAAGGCGCAAAGATGCGGTTAGGGCGGGAAGGTTTATAGATATCGTAAACAGTGAGGTTTGCGGTGCTGCTTACCCAGTCAACTACGTAGGCGAAATTTTCCTCAACATAAACCCCATGAACGCTGTTTGATAAGGTATCGCTGGCTAAAGGTGTAGCCGGTTCATCAATTGAAAATATCTGAAAGCTTCCAACTGAAGTGTAGCGATAAACACCATCTGCAACGAATAGATGGTTATATTTCGCGAATATACTCCTCGTGTAGCCTGGAGTGAAGAAATGGAAGACTTCTTCGGGAGAAGCTGGATTGCTGATGTCATATTGCCATCCACCGTGGTTTTCGGTGTCGCTGCTTATGAGCAAATAATGGTTGTATGAAAACAACCTGTATGCCTTTGATACAGGGATTACTGCAACCTGGACCGGATCGGAGCGGTTGCTTATGTCGAAAACGTAAACACCGTTCTCCGCGCCTGCAATGTACGCATAATCTCCATAAGTAGCCACACCGGATCCTTGACCAGTTATTTCAGTTGATGAGATCGTCTGCGGAGTGTTTGGTTCTGTTATGTCCACGATGTAAAAATACGCGTTGCTTGTCCAATCCCAACCGAGTAAATACGCGTAATCACCTTCCACTTCGATTGCGATGCCATACCTTATATTAGTCGTGTAGAACGTTCCAACCGAGTCTGGTTCGGAAGGGTTTATCGCGCTGGCTATCAAAAAACCACCCATCTGTGGTATGAACAAATAATTGTTGCTGAATTCAATATTTCTTCCCGAGTTGTTTACCTGTAAAAAGCTGCCAAGGTAGCTTAGATTACCCACCCCAAATGAATCAGGTGGATGTGTTAGAGTATCATAGTCTGTGGTATCGGGACCATTGCCTCCGTTACCGTTGTCATCGTCATCTGTTCCATTAGAGCAAAAAATGCAGATTGAAAGCAAAGCAATAAGTGTAAATGAAATTAACATAGAAATAGCTTTGCCAGGGTTAAGTGATGATGTCATGTTTTGCCTCTGGGTTTTTCGGAGAATTTCTCTCAGTTTCTCACCCGCCAGAAAAAATAAAGTTTACTAATATATTTTTATCTGGAAAATGGGCAACAATTATTTTATTTTTTTTTTGGAGTCAACAAAAAATGTTTTTTCATCTAATTAATTCGATTGTCAATAGAATTAATTATTAATTGACATTTATTACCTGTTTGATTAATTTATTTCAAACTTAAGGAATTGGAGGAGAGATGTTTTACATAAAAGATGCGTCGGAGTATATTGGGAAGGAAGTTAAAATCAGAGGCTGGTTGTACAACAAGCGCTCGAGCGGCAGTATCAAGTTTTTATTGATTCGCGATGGAACCGGGATAATGCAGGGAATAATGATAGAGAGCGAGCTTGATCCTCAAGTATTTTCGAAATTTGATGACCTGACCCAGGAAAGTTCACTGAAGGTTACCGGTACGATAAGGGAAGACAAGCGCGCCCCGGGAGGTTATGAGATCACTATTAAGGATGTTGAAATTTACCAGATTGCGGATGAATATCCCATAACGCCTAAATCTCACGGTACGAATTTCCTTCTGGATCACCGCCATCTCTGGATAAGGTCGAAGCTACAGAACGCGATTCTGAACGTCAGGAGTGAATTGATCCAGGCGATCCGCGATTATTTTTACCAGAACGGCTTCGCAATGGTTGATTCCCCGATATTAACCAAAGCTATAGGTGAGGAAGCCGCAACACTCTTTGAGACCGATTATTTTGATCTCGGGAAGGCTTCTCTTGCCCAAACGGGGCAGTTGTATGCTGAAGCTGCGATCTTTTCACTTAACAAAGTATATACATTTGGTCCGACTTTTCGAGCTGAAAAGTCAAAGACCAGGCGTCACCTTATCGAATTCTGGATGATAGAAGGGGAGGAAGCCTTCTACGATAATGAAATGAATATGGATCTTCAGGAGGACCTTGTGGAATATTTTGTACAGAGGGTCGTCGAGAGAGCGCATCAGCACCTGGAAACATTAGAGAGGGATATAAGCGCACTGGAAAAGGTCAGGAAACCGTTCTACAGGATCAGTTACGATGAATGCGTTGAAATCCTGAAGAAAAACGGAAGCCCAATCGAGTGGGGACAGGATCTCGGCGGGGAGGACCAAACCATATTATCCACTCACTATGATAAACCGGTGTTCATTTACAATTTCCCTAAGCATGCTAAAGCATTTTACATGAAAGAGCATCCGGAGAATCCCGACCTTGTATTGTGTTCCGACCTCTTTGCGCCTGAAGGACATGGAGAGATAATCGGGGGCTCTCAAAGGGAAGACGATTACGATAAACTCCTAAACCGCATCAGGGAGGAAGGCTTGCCCGAGGAAGCGTATGGTTGGTACCTGGACCTGAGGAAATATGGATCAGTACCGCATTCAGGCTTCGGTCTCGGATTGGAGCGTACCGTAGGCTGGGTATGCGGCATCGAACACGTAAGGGAAGCGATACCATTCCCAAGATTGATTAATAGAATATACCCGTGAGTATGAAGGAACGGACTGATTGGAGAATAACGATGTTTTTAAAAGAAACTCGTAAAACCAATTCGAAGAATTAGTTAACGATTGCCGATTAAAGATTGCAGAAGTTAAATAGAAGAAAAGATATCATAAATAGAAAAAAACCGAATAGATAGAGGCAAAATTGAGAATTCACAGGATTTCTGGTAAGCCGGGAATCGGGATAGGAAAAGAACAAAAAAAATAAGCAGACAATAAGAATCAAGAAATCGGAAAATAGAGTATGGCGAGGGAAAAAGCAGATTGATAATAAGATAACGACGTACTCTGTTAATACTATGTAGGTTAAAAATACTTTAACGTGGAGTTCTAAGGGAATGAACGAGCAGGCGATTTATAAACATACTCAGACCGGCTGGCTGATGATGGTCCTGATCGCTATACCTATACTGGTATCCATATATGTTGGCGTTCAAGAGTCAGTCATTTACCTTCTCCTGCTTTCATGTTTTTTTATAGCCATTGCCCTTTTGTTTTATAAACTCACAGTTGTTATTAATGATAGAGAAATTAAAGTTTATTTTGGCATTGGTTTGATAAAAAAAGTAATTGAGATAAAGGAAATTGAATCATCTCGGATAGTCAGGAATAAGTGGTACTGGGGTTGGGGATTGAAAAAGATCCCGGGAGGGTGGATGTACAATATTGCGGGTTTGGATGCTGTTGAGATTGAGATGCATGATGGAAGGAAATTCCGCGTTGGTACAGATGAACAGCAAATGCTGAATGAAATGATACAAAATGTTATAAGAAATTAGAAATTGAGAATAAAAAAAATTGCCAATAATAAAAACAAACTGTTTTATTCTGCGGGGGATCAAATACAAGGAGTCCTCCAAAATAGTAACTGCGTACTCTCAAGATTACGGGAAACTTTCACTTCTTGCCCGGGGCGCGAGAAGGATCAAGAGCAAGCTGGGAAGCGGTCTTGACCTGTTCTCGTACTCGGAGATCATTTTTTACAAGCGCGAAAACAGGGAGATATACACTGTTTCAAACGCGGAGGTCATCGATCCCTATTCATCCATAAAGAATGACATGGATAAATTCAACGTTGCGAGCTGTATTTCAGAATTGATAATTTCTCTGACTCCCCGCGAACATGAAAACGAGTACATTTTCGATTTACTCAGGAAAGCCTTTGCTTACCTGGATAGCGCGGTGGAGTTCGACCCACAACTTTTATCGATAATATTCGGTTTCAAACTTGCAGTGCTTCTCGGATACAAACCGATGCTGCATAGTTGCGTAGTATGCAAGAATAAAACCAGTACCCAAAACCTGTATTTCTCTCCCAGCAGTGGCGGTATTGTCTGTCCTGATTGTACCGCAGAGGTTAGGGATAGGGTCAAGATCGATGTTGATGATGTTAAATATATGGAGGCTTTTATGGGTCGTACGTTTGAGAGTTTGGGTGAATTAAGGTTATCGAGCGTTATTAAGAAGAAGTTGGGTCATCTTATCAATCGTTTACTTATTGAGGGTTCCGAGAAAGAGCGGAATTTCTGCGCGAGGTATTGGGTTTGAAGAGGGTGATCCGGTAAGTCGGGACAAAAACAATTTGAAAACTATCAATTGTCAATTAGCAATTAATAGTGTAGAAAAATATTGAGTGAAACAAGTGACGGTTTCAGAAATGAATTGCATTATTTCAGCATGAATTGCACTATTTTGGGGTTAAACTGCAATATGTTGGAATGGGTTAACCCATTTTTTGCTTTAGCCCTGGCTTACTATTCAATATAAGTTATAATTTCATAATTTAATTGACTTAAACCAATTTTATCATTATTTATTGTGAAAAATATCGTTATTATTATTAGAAAAAGGAAATAATATGGCTGAAGATTTAATGAACAAACTAATCGCGCTTTGCAAGAGACGCGGGATCGTCTTTCAATCAAGTGAAATATATGGTGGTATCAGCAGTTGTTGGGATTATGGACCCCTTGGAGCTGAGATAAAGCGGAACATAAAGGATTACTGGTGGAAAACAATGACCCAGTTTCGTAGCGATGTGGAGGGTTTGGACTCAGCGATCCTGATGCACCCTAAGATCTGGGAAGCTTCCGGGCACCTGGAGCATTTCATTGACCCCATGGTCGAGTGCAAAAAATGCCATCAGCGTTTCAAGCTTGAGGATGTTGAAGGTTCCAATTGCCCGAATTGCGGTGGCGAATTCACAGAAGCGCGGCAGTTTAACCTGATGTTCAAAACCCACATAGGTCCAGTGGAGGATAGCTCCTCGGAGATATGGCTGCGTCCGGAAACCGCGCAGGGTATTTACGTGAACTTTTTGAATGTTTTATCACCCTCCCGGCAGAAGATACCCTTTGGTATCGCCCAGATAGGGAAAGCCTTCAGGAACGAGATCACGCCCGGGAATTTCATCTTCAGGACGCGCGAGTTCGAGCAGATGGAGATGCAGTATTTCGTACACCCAAAGGAGGCGGACAAGTGGCTCGAATACTGGAAGGAGCAGAGGCTTAAATGGTACGATGAAATCGGGATAAGGTCAGGAAAATTGAGAATGCACCAGCACGGAGAAGACGAACTTGCCCACTATGCGGTCAGCGCTTTCGACATCGAGTATGAATTCCCTTTCGGCTGGAAGGAAGTGGAGGGGATCCACAACAGGGGGGACTTTGACCTTACTCAACATACCGAATTCTCCGACAAAAAGCTTACGTATTATGATGATGAGACCAAGGAGAGGTTTATTCCCTACATAATTGAGACTTCCGGGGGTATTGACAGAACGGTACTGGTGACTCTTGTTGATGCCTATGAGGAGGAGCCTGAAAGGGTTGTTCTGAAACTGCACCCCAGGATTGCTCCTGTAAAAGCGGGTATCTTCCCGTTAGTGAACAGGGATGGCATGCCCGAGATAGCAATGAAGATAACTGAAAGCATGAAATATGATTTCAGGGTGTTCTTCGATAAGGGAGGAGCAGTCGGAAGGCGGTATCGCCGGCAGGATGAAGCTGGCACTCCGTACTCGTTGACTGTGGATTCCCAGACACTGGAGGATGAAACGGTTACGATACGCGAACGGGACACGATGGAGCAGATCAGGGTGAAGATCGACAATCTTAAAGTAAAGCTTGAACTGTTGATGGATAACTACAAACGTGATAAGGGATTCAGTGTAGTTGACGAAAAGCTGTTTCATGAGGGTATCAAGCAGTTGAGGGAATGAAGAACTGATTTCATCCCGAAATATGTATCCTTGATACACATACTTTGTTGCGGATTCTTCTTCCGATTTAAATTGTCAATGGTCAATCATGAATTATAGATCAATTCCTTCATCCATTCGTTAATTATTCCTTGCATTTCTTGTTGTATTTTCTATTTTTTATCACCGCTATGGCAGGCAATGAACACATTCTTCCTGAACCGGATTACTACCAACTAATTGCGAAGGAACTTGCTTTCCAGCAATGGCAGGTAAAAGCGGTACTGGAGCTCGCTGAAAACGATAATACCGTTCACTTCATCGCGCGATACCGCAAGGAGAGAACTGGAGACCTCGATGAGAATAATATCAGGGATATAATCGAACTAAAGTCGAAGTTGCAGAGAATACACAAGGCGAAGGAAACCGCTTTGAAAAATATAGAGGAGCAGGGCAAACTGACACCCACGCTGCGTTCTCGAATAGAAAAAGCCCAAACCCTCACAGAGGTTGAAGACCTGTATGCTCCATTCAAGCGAAAACGCAAAACCAACGCAGACAAGGCACGCGAGAAGGGATTTGGGGTGATTGCCGGGCAGATCCGTAACCAGGAATCTATCACCATACCAGAGGAGCTGTTAGCGAAATACTCAGAGGAAGAGATTATTCGGGGTGGATTAGATATCGTGAGCCAGGATATTGCGGATGACGCCAATTTTAAAAGCCTTGTAAGGAAATTTTACTTCGAACATGGTAAACTTTCATCGAAATATAAAAACAAGGATAAATTCGATGAAAAACAGAAATCGGAAGCCCATAAGTTTGAGATTTACGGCGATTTCAAGTTGAACATAACTAAACTGAAGAGTTATCAGACTTTAGCGATAAACCGTGGAGAAAACCTGGGTATTCTAATGGTGAAAATGGACAAGGATGAAGGGTTTTATAACTGGTTCCGGAACCGGATAGTGTTCAAGGAAGAGAACTCGGAGCTTCTCGATACTGCTATAACAGAAGGTTACATAAAAATCTTCGCGTCAATAGAGCGGGAAGTGCGGAATTTTATAACAGAACGCGCGGAGGTGGACGCCATCAAGGTTTTCAAGGTCAACCTTAAAAGGCTGCTGATGTTGAAACCCCATTATGGCAAATCAGTTTTGGGAATCGACCCAGGTTACCGTACCGGTTGCAAGGTTTGCCTTCTCAACAGGAACGGAAATCCCATTCACTTTTCGAAGTTCTTCTTGGCTGATACCACTGAAGCCATGAAGACGCTGGGGGAGTTACTATCAAGTTACCAGGTAGATGTAGTAATTATTGGTAACGGTACCGGTTCAGGTGAAGTCTATGACCTGGTTTCACAAAAATTTGATATACCGGTGGTATTAGTGAATGAGTCGGGAGCTTCGGTGTACTCGGTATCAGAAGCGGGTCAGGAGGAGTTCCCGGACCTCGATGCTACTGATAGGGGCACCATTTCTATAGCAAGGAGGTACATTGACTGTCTTTCTGAACTTGTAAAAATCCCCGTAATCAGCATTGGAGTGGGAATGTACCAACATGACATGTCCCAAAAGGAGTTGGAGCGCCAGTTGACCAGCGTGGTGGAGGATGTAGTAAACCTGGTGGGTATTAACGTTAATTCCGCCTCGGGTTATTTGCTCTCTTATGTTTCAGGTTTAAACAAACGGACCGCTGCCAGGATCTTCGAAAACAAGCCGTACCACTCACGTGAAGAGCTGATAAATGTTCTCACACCTAAATCTTACGAGCAATCGGTGGGTTTTCTGCGCGTACCGGACAGCCCGAATGAATTTGACAGGACTGCCATTCATCCCGAACAATATAACGTAGCGAAATTCATAGTGAAGCATATTGATGAGGAGAACATTTTCAACAGGTACCGGACTCAACTTGATGAACTATATCCTGGGATAACGAATACAGTAATACAGGATATCATTCACAATTACCGGGACTCGGGCAAGGAATTGCGGCAATACGATGGCAACCTGAAATTGCAGGCTAGTTACAAGGCTGAGGACCTGAGAGTTGGCGATGTCGTGGAAGGGATTATTCGTAATGTAACCCAATTTGGAGCTTTTGTGGATATCGGTCTGAAGAATGATGGGTTGATACACATCTCACAGCTTGCGGACAGGTTTGTGAAGGATCCGCTGGATGTAGTATCAATAGGTGAAGAGGTTAGAGTAAAGGTGATTGATATAGACCTTGAACGGGGGAGGATTAGTTTGAGTATGATAAATATCTGACTATTCAGTATTCCCTAAAAAAAACCCCCGAAGCACTAATGATTCGGGGGTTTAATTATTAATAGGATTAATTTTCTACCAGCGTTTACCGCCTCCTCCGCCGCCGCCGCGATTCTCCCTGCGAGGTCTAGCTTCGTTAACTTTCAATGCTCGACCTTTCAGTTCTAAGCCATTGAGTTTTTCTATGGCTGCTTTGGCTTCTTCCTCGTTCGGCATCTCAATAAAGGCAAAGCCTTTTGATCTGCCTGTCTGGTTGTCAGTAATCAGGCGAACGTCTTCAACGGTACCATGTTTACTGAATTCTTCTTTGAGTTCACTTTCCTGGACTGAGAAGTCCAAGTTTCCTGCGTAGATGTTCATACATCCATCCTTTTTTTGCCGGGAACATTGTTTAATCGAAATTGTCCGTCCACGGCAAACAGGAACAAATCGATCATCTGCTTGGGATAAGCTGCAGAGAAGCTATTAAGTTATCAATCTAACAATATATAAAGAATCCATATTATAGCAAGAAATAAATGCAAATTATTAAAAAAAAACTGTAATTGAGTAAAAAAAAACAAGTGAAAACCGGAATAAATTATTTTTTTATTGATGAAGTACATAAAAAGAAGGATTGGGAAAAATGAATAAGAAGGTTCGAATCAAGTGATCAGGAAAGCGATGCTCTTTATTTTAGGTTTGATGAGAGTGATATTATCGAATCAGAAGAGGTTAAACCCGGTGTCATTCTGGATTATAATAAGGAAGGTAAAGTTGTTGGAGTGGAGTTTCTAGGTATCTCTTCAAGGGCATCAAGCGAGGAGCTTTCAACTTTACAGTTCCAGACATGTTAGCAAACACTAATGATCAGCAGTACATAGATCCCCCATTAGGAAATATTATGTTGTGTATATATCGCTGTATATCAATATGTTATGCTAATTACTTAATATAATACATTATGTCCTGCTGTTCGACGAATATATAATATTCAACTTACGAAATTTATTTAGAATCCCTTAAAGTTGTACTTGACAAATATGGTAAATTTTATTATACTAAATTATAGTAGCACTATTCAAATAAGCGAGAGCAGAAATTATATGAAAATTTAACAATTATTTCGGGACCAGGCTGAAATCTTTGAAAAATCTATTTTTACAGTGGGGAAATCCTATCGTATTTGCTATGATAGCATTTCTCCTATTTTTGCCATTCAGTACCAGTTATGCCCTCATCAATACAAAGTATTTCTCTCTGAACGGCGATATAAACACATACTACCAGTATTACACAGTAAGCGGAATAGAAGCCAGGGAATCACCTCATACCTTTCACTTCAAAGTTAATCCCTACATTGACATAGCTGGAATAACGCTCGATATCGAAACGGATATCGATTATTACCTATCCGCGGCTCCGCAGTTCATACTACCTTCGTTTAACCAGTTTTCAATTGAGCCTTCCTGGTCGTGGGGCGGTCTTCAATTCATGGACTTTTATCCATATATGTCGGACCTGATACTGAACGGCATAGCACTTCGTGGAACTGCACTGCAACTTCATCCGGGCGCTTTTAACTTCTACTTGCTTGGGGGCGAGGTCAAACAGGATTCATCCGCTTATTACGATAGAAGGATTTACGGTCTCCAGATAGGAGCGGGACCCTTGAACTTGAACATCCTGAAAGGGCGAGACCAGTACGATGAGATACCAGAAGGGGAAGATACGCTTGCTATAACTCCTGAAGAAAACTTGATAATCGGGCTTCAGTTGGGCTTTCACCTCCTTGGATTGGATTGGGCTGGAGAAGCTGCAGTCAGCGGATACACCCGGAATCTTGCCAGCGATAAAATTGACATGGGCGATTTTGATTTCCTATCCGGTATTTTCCCCGTGAGAACCTCGTCTTATGTTGATGCGGCATACAGCGTCAGCCTCAGTAAAACAGCGCCATTCGGTTCTTTCAGCGCTTCGATGGATTACATCGGACCGGGTTATACATCACTTGGCTTATACTCAACCATCAATGATACCTGGGATTCGAAATTCTCCATCAACCTTTACCCCATCCAGATGCTCTCGCTATCAAGCGCTTATACTCAGACAAGGGACAATCTTTATAATAACTTGATGGAGACCACTTTTTACAGAAATTTCTCCACATATTTGAGTGTCGCTCCATCACCGTATTTCTCTAATACGTTCTATTATTATTTTTACAGAACGGATAACGATGCAGAGGTCGATTCAAGCATTATAGATAATGGCACTCATTCATTCTCAGTTTCACCGTATTTTTATTTTAGAACTAACACTATTAATCATGGTTTAAGCTTATCTTATACGCTTCAGAGAACGAAAGATAAGAATCCTGTTTCTCCATATACTTCTTCAGCGAATAGTATAACCGCTTATTATTCGACGCAGTTCAGCTCGGTATTTTCCACGAATCTTGGATTCACCTGGACCTCGAGCGAAACTGAAGAGTATGATCTGAGGTCCACTTCTTATTCTGCGGGAATGAATTACGATGCTTTTAATGGAGTATTCCCGGTATCCCTGAGCGCTTCATACAATCCCAGCAATCAGGGTGATCTGTTCTATAGCAGTCTTAGCCCAACATTAAGAATTACGGGCGCTGACGCGATAGAATTCGATGTGGATTTGTCGATATTCAGCGATGCTCCAGCGGACAGTTCCAATTATACCGAGTTCACCGCGCAGGTAAGCTATACAAGGAGTTTTTAGAATCGAAACGGTTGATAATTTTATTACTGAACGAAAAAAGCGAAGTATTTATGACATTTCGATTAACCAAAATTATCTCGATACAATATATATCAACTGAAATGTATAGAATCATCTTTAATTTATTTAGTAATAGCCTGATCGAATACCAAGGAGGGTTAAATGTTTAACGGAAAGAGCTTTTATATTTTAATAATCATATTTATAGCTTGTGGAGCGATCCAGGTTTTCGCGGATTGCGAATCTGACTGGGAGGATAGACCGTACCCGCTCGATTATGCCTGGGCGTTCAGTAATTGGGCTACTGTAACTCCCCTGAGTATGGATGAACTTTCGGATGTTTATGTGGATATCAATGAGGACAGCCCATTCGGTTCGGCGATGTATTCCCTCTATACATCCCTTGTAACAGGCATGGCAAATTGCTCGGGAATGTCCTTGCTGAGCGTGATCATTCGAAAAGAGAAGGGGCACATGGGATACTGTTCTCCGGTAGGTTTTTATGACGGCAATAGAAGCAATCCCACCTTTTATATCGATAATTCACCGGAGGATACCCTCCTGAACAAGACCATAAAGAAGATGCAGGTCAAATTGCTTACTTATGAATTCCTGAACTTCCTGGCGGAGTTAATTCTCGATCTACAGGAGCATGAGGACCCTGAGTATGCCTATGACCAGGCTGAATATTACCTCTCCGAAGGGGATTATCCACTTCTGATTATGGTGAATGAGACTTTCGAAGCGCACACAATTGTCCCTTATTGCTGTAAAATGATGAGCGCTGGGCATTATCGCATGTACGTTTATGACCCCAATAGACCATATATAGAAAATCGCTATTATTATACTAGTGGGGCTGATACTTCTATCTACTACGAAGGCTGTCGAAGTTTTTACGATAATGATTCCAACTATGTTACGATAGATAATAGCTACGGGACCTACAAGTGGAATTTCGATTTCGGCAGTTCGATCTGGCCTGGAACTTCGTGGTGGAGCGTTCTATGCCCACTTATCACCGTTCCTTATTCTTTGTGGAAGACGGCTTATAACAGCCCGTTCATGTTTGGTGCTGAGGTCGCTTCGGGTTTTAGTTCGGTTATTCCGGGGTTGTCCCCATTCATTGATCAATTCAATGCGCTTGTTATGGCGGGAGCGCTTCCTTCTCAAATCACTGACGACGAAGGTCACAGGTTCTTCAAATCTGAAAAGAACGTTCAATATTATTCGGACCTCGAGCAGGATTCAGATATGAAAATACCAAACATGTTTTTTGTTCCCCTGCCGTTTAAAGCTGGTTCGGAAGAGCAGCCCCGAATGTTCGTTATAAAGGATGCGGGGAAGAACCTGAATGTTGATGTTTACAGCAAGACAGGTAAATATGATTTCCAGGTTGCGGGACCGATGGCGAGTCTAAAACTTGAAGGTAGCGGTTCCCCGGGCAGCAAGGGGAAAATAGAGATTAATGCTATTTCCACTACCCAGCAAAGTTATAAAATTCAACCGCAGGCTGGGCAGCAAAGTTATAACGTGAAGATGGATATTTTCGAGAGGCAGGAGAAGAGAGTGAAGACCTTCGAAGTGTCGAACCTCAAAATATCCCCGGGTTCTCCAGTTGAGATGGCGGTTACAAGAGCCGCGGTTAACGAACCCTACGGTCTGATGGTTAAAAGCGAGAAGCAGCAGCTTAGTTACGATTTGAAGATTACCCAGGCTGAGGAGGGTAAGAAAACGAGTATAGAAGAGAAGAATATTAAAGTTGAGCCTGGCGTCTGGCAAAAGCAGCAGCCCTCGGAATGGAAGAATTTGAATAAAAGTAAGATTGAAACTATCGAAGTTAAGAAAACTGTTCCGAAGAAAACACTTGATAATAGACAAAATGTCAGATAATCTTTTAGATTAATGTAAAAAGCGGTTAAAAGTAATAATGACGAGTTAATTTAGATAACAAATTGACTGGATGGTTGGATGACTGGATGTCTGTATCGTTTGATCGGTCAATGAATGGAAAAACAAAAAGAACATTTTAATATTAAAATTGATAAATTATAAGAAATTAAAAAATGAGTTTTTAACTTGAGAATCCAGAAAATGAGAAACAAAGTTAAGAATACTTTTATTAACAACAATGCAACAATTTTAATATACGTAATCCCGGGTATCGGGACGGAGTATATCCAACCATCCAACCATCCAATAAATCCAAGGGGAAACCATGAAATATAAGATCTATTTTTGTTTAATTTTACTCATTTTCCTTTATAATTTTGCATTCGGGCAACCATGCCACTATTGGAGTTTCTCCGCCAGTGATATACAGGATTACCCTTCACCATACCGTTCTGATTGGGAGAGGGATATATCCATCTGGCGATTAGTGGTCAGATATACCGGACCTGAAGAAACGAGAGTGAGGTTTTACGCGGAATTTGAGCATGAGAGGTACGGTATTGTTGCGAGCGGACAATGTAAGACATTAACCTTCAGACCGAATGAAACCAAGGTCCTGGACAACAGCCAGATAATCGACTGGGACAAGTTCGATTATAACGAGAATTTAGAGAGGCAGACCCAGAGGACGGGTTTGCTGCCTGAGGGTCGATATACTGCTCGCTTGAGCATTCCGGAGGAGTATGGCGGACCATGTCCCGGCGCGTCTGACAGGTTTACGATCGTGATACCGCGCGCCCCGACCCTGGTGTATCCGCCCGACGATTTCAGGGTGCAGAACATGAATCCCAGGTTCCAGTGGACTAACGCGTCGATCCCAATCGGGTACCCGATTAATTACGAGGTGAAAGTATGGCACTTCATTGAAGGGAGAACGGTAGAGGATATTGCCAACAACACGCGCCCATTTTTCAGTCAAACGATTCCGAACCGAACCGAGATGGTTTACCCTATAAGCGGAACCAGGTTCGAGGAGGGGGAGAAGTACGTTTGGGCGGTTGAGATGTCCTCCCCGGGTAGAAGGATATTCAGGGATGTTGAAACGAGGAGTGAGGTTAACATTTTCGATTATGGCGCGGTAGGACCCTTGATCCCGCTTATCAACCTGCCGGATACTCTCATCATTGGTGAGTTCACGCTGATAGTAAGCAATTATGACGCTGGTTCCACGTGGGATGACCTCTCCGGCACAGCGATCTGGTATGGCTGCCCTTCAGACGGCATTTTTACGCTCATCCCTGTTTTTGAGGCTGCGGACCTTCTGGAACTCGCCCCCCTTGAGGAGGAAGAAGACGAGGACGAAGGCGGAATGCCTGTATTTACTCCACTGCTCGAACTTGCGCCTATACAACAGGTCAGGTTTCACGAGTTCTCTGAAATGAGATACTTGTCTCCGGATATTGTGGTTGGCGGTTTGCTGCCACTGAATCCTTCCATCCCCGGTGGTATAGAACTTAATTTCAGTAATCTTGAAGCTGCGGAAGTCAGGACAGAGGTCGGTAACGTTACAAGCGGTACGATTCATGAAGTATTTGATCCGCCTGAAGAGGAGACTATTAAGGGATTCGATGTGGACATTCACGAACTGTTTCTATCCCCGGATTCTGCCAGCGCAGTTGTAACGGTGCACATGCCGTGTTTAAATGACTCCCTAACATGCAATCCGAGTTCTATCGGTCCATTTGAAACAGAATTCGATCCTAATTGCAACATTTACGAAGCGTTTGCAGTTGATGATCTCCCAAACGACTCAATGTCCTTAGGGCCATTCAGGATCAACGATCTTGGCATACTTTTCGAAACGACCGACAGTGTAATCGTTGATCTTAGCGATGTGGAATCGTACGGGGTATTACCCGCTGATACCGCTTTGATCATCATTACAGAAGGTAAAACTATTCCTCCGAAAGACTCGGTTATTGTTTCGAATACTGGTTTTTTATATGGTGATTATAAATTTAGTGACGGGGAGGTAACTAAATCAGGATTTTCTGCTGAATTGAAACTGGCTGATACGCTGGTATTTACTACTCTTTCGCCAAATCATTTTAAATTGAAGATAGCTCCTGGGGCAAGTAATTCATATCTGGCAATTGATGATTGCCATTTTAAAACCGGGGAATTGCGCGGTTATGTCTATTTGCCTTATGATTTTGTAAGGAAGGAAGATGGAGATACTGTAGTCAGTAAAATGAGCAAAATGGTGATCGATTCGAATCTATCCATATATGGTGAGATTGACTTCGAGACGCGTTTCTTATGGGGTGGTTTTGGTATGGCATTGCAGGGAAGAGCTAACCAAATTTTCCGAATAAGCGCAGCGCCGGAGCATTTCATAACCCCCATTGAAGGGGATAGCATACATCTCAGTTCTGCTATTGTAGAAGATAGCCTGACAGGTTTTACAATTATATTCGATTCAGCAGGGGTGTATACTAACCTGGATTCGTTCTATGTCTATTCACCGGATGTTAGGGATACATTCGGGTTCGAGGAGAGGAATGATATCACGGGGTGGCTGAATATCGGAATGCGGGGCGTTAGCGGTCATTTCATGAGGGGTCTGGCGTTTCCGGGGATCCACACTGACCTGGGTATTCTCGATAGTACTTGCTACCTTTCGGATTCAACGTTCGATGCCGCTCTCGGGGTATGTACCACCTACACGTACTACGGTCCAAACGAGTACCGTGAGAGAGTAATGTCACTTGCAATAGAGTTTGAGTTTGCCGGTAACGCGTCCTTTGATGGCGACATCGGGGGGCAGGTCGATATCCCGATACCTTGCGGATTCAGAGCGCCTTTTACAGACCTGAATGTAACCTCCACAGCAAACCTTGTTGGAGGTAACGCGGCTTTTGAGGAAAAGGAATTATACTACTGGGGAGTACTATTCTCATCTGAGAAGGGAATTATGAGTGTTAAAACCGGTCAGATAATCTTCACGAACGCGGCGGTCGATGAAACGGTGCACTTCGCGGATTCGTTCCAGGTCATCTGGGGCGAAATGTTCCCGGATGGCAACCTGGGAGAATTTGTCTTCTCAGATAATACTACCGGGCAAAAATTCGACGGCTTCGCTGTTACAGTAGATTCCGCTGGCTTGTCAAAGTTCCCGGCATCATTAGGGTCTGATACTACCTCCTGGCCTGCTAAACAGGGAGCTCTGCTTGTAAATGCCGATATCCACTTCCCTTTCTTCGCGAACATCGATACCTTTATTAATATCTGGGATTACAAGTACAAGAAACCGGATTATCCATACTATAACAGGGTGGTGCAGATCGAACCCCACTATTTTGATATACCGTTCCGGTCCTGGGGAACGCATAACGGTAATTCCGTGTCTGATTTCGATTTCGACAAGGTGGAATACGATTCGGTCATGCAGAAGGGTTTTATTGGGGATGGCGAGGTCGATTACAAGGATTTTACGGATTCACCGATATATGCTACAATAAACGCGAAACCTGAGGGGATAAGGGTTTGCATGGTAGGTTCCGAGTCTCACGACCTTGCGTTAGGACCCTTCGCGAACGTTGGGCAGGTTGCTGAAATCTGGGGGTGCGTATTCATTCAGGGGGATACCGTTTCGCAGATGGTAGTAGGGGGGAGACTAGCAACTACCAATGGCATGATAGGTTCAAAGACTACAACGCAGGTTCTCGTGAAACTTGTTATCACACCTACAATTACGGAATTTTTCCTTGACGGCGACCTGTACATGTGGATACTCAATGGCAGGGCGACCCTGCACGGAGGGGCAAGTGTGCAGCTTTACTACGACCGTGTGAATTACATTACCGAAGGTTTCCTCGATGGTGAATTCTCAGTGAAGGAGGGTACCGATCTGAATTCCACGAACGAAATCTGTTCTGTGGAAGGGCAGATAAACTGGCATACGGGGGATTACTATTTCCTCCAGGCGATGCTCAAGGTGTCCATGGAAGGCGTTGGCAGCGCGCAGGGTGGGTTTTTCATCGGCGTTCTGACACCTATCAGCAAGATATGGGTGTTCAACGAGGGGGGCAGTCATGGGAAATTCGGTCTGGATACCGAAGCCCTCACTCAAACCGGGGGAACTGCCATGTCGGGTATGTACGCTTTCTTCAGCTGGGGGAAAGGTTTCGATTGGGGGATAGTTGAAGGTGAATACGAGATGTTTGTCGGAGCCGGTCTGGGAGTCCTGACTGACGGTGACGATATCACGGGCATCAGTATCATTGGAAATGTCGGGTTTTATTTACATGGTGAAATATTCTGGGGCTTTGTTTCCGCTTCGGGGTGGGTGAATCTGCAGATAGTCTTGCCTTACCCGTTCTATTTCAAGGGCACACTCGGCTTGAAAGGGTGTGTAGTATGGGTCGCATGTAAGTCGATCGAACTGGACATAATTATCGATCATGACGGATTTCACGCAAGTTGGTAAGAGTATAAAATGATATTTTAACTATAAGAATTATCAGGAGAGTATAGATGAAAACAAAAATGATATTCCTATTAATTGTATTAGGATACCTTGCAGCAGCTTTTTTGTCAGCCGAAGGATTTGAAATGCGCGCTATAAGCGGAAATTATAGTGCAGGGGAGCAGTACATCCTAATCGCATGGCATGACACGACGGGTATCTCATCTTTCAACCTCTTCAGAAGGGCAGAAGGGCAGCCATATTCGAGCACACCCCTGAATTCCACACCGATAAGCAAGTGGACGGATTGCAGCAGGATCGAAAGCCTTATCCCCCCCGATTCAGAAGAGTACATCAGGTTGATGGACGCGCTGTTCTCCTCTTCGCTATCAGCGACTTTGGGAGTTTTTGATTATGATATGCTAAGTACTTATGGACTTTTACCGATAGTCCCTGAAGATTACCTGGAACTTTCTCCTGCTCCCTCGTTCACTCCAACTCCTTCAACACCGATGGCACCCAGCCCGATGATGCCATCTTTTCCCATGTCGCCAACTCCCATGACGCCTGCTACACCGAGTATGGAGTTGCTTAACCTCGAGCTGCCGATATGGGCGGGACTGCTTTTTGAGCCCTGCAGCTTGACAAACGTAACTGAAGATTCCGAAGCCGATTCGATTGTTGACCTTCTCAAGAGAGCTTACTGGAAGATTGCCGTCGTCATGGGTAATGCTTATGTTGACAGCACAGCTTCGAACGGCGTAACTTACTATTATAAACTTGAGCCGTCCAGCAGCCCGGGAACTATTCTTGATACTGTGGAAATTACTGCCGGCGCAACCGTTTCCCTTCCCGCTCCAACCGGGCTTACAGTGCAAGCGGGTGATAGACAGGTACTGGTCTCCTGGAACAAGCCAGATACATCCCTGTGGTACATCGGGTACCATATCTACCGTAAAATTTCGGGTAGCCCCGTCAGAATAAATGACGCCTTGCAGGTTTCCGATCATCATAAAACGGACACTTTATACGCGACGGAGGATTCAGCGGTTTACGCGATAAATGAAACGCTATGCTGGGTGCCGGGGAGTTCACCCCCAACTCTGGCTCCTTGCGAAGACTGCAAAAGCAGTTTCCTCGACTATCAGCGATGGGACACTTATGGCAATCCCGTCGACCACGTGGTTGTCACTGATACTGTCGAAGGACCCTCAGTAGTTTATAATTACCGGTACCGGATAACGATGATTGACTACCTGGGCAGGGAGGGCTCATTCACATCGTATTCATCCCAGGTTTCGCCGTACGATTCAACTCCGCCAACAGTCCCTACAAGCGTTACGGTGGATTCATACAAGGATTCACTCGTGATAAATTGGTGGGGTGTGGATTACGATATATTGAGTCACTACGATACTATAGACGGTTACCAGGTTTACAGGTACGATTCACTCGGGGATACGACTTCCGGGACTGCGATCGGTTCGATGGTTCCTGATGATACCAGCCTTGTGGTGGAGAAGTACTCCCTGGCAGATGATGACACGAGCGCTTTACGCGAGAATTATGGGGAGAAGGTTTACTACTACCGGGTGAGGGCTTCTGACATTTACGGTAACTGGAGCGCGAGATCCGGCGCGGGGCACGGGCACCTGGAGGATTACATTCCCCCTGACCCGCCAAAAGACCTGACCGCGAAAGGATTTACGGATTACATCGGGCTGGAATGGGTGCCGAACGTCTCTGATACTGATGTCGCCGGCTACTACGTTTATCGGGGAGTATGCGGTGAAGATTCGGTTTGCGAGGATTGGCATACCACCAATTTTGGAAATCAATCCATAACTCAATGTGTTGCATGGAAGCATACGATCCTCGAAGTGTATCTGATTGGGATTATTGAAGATCCTAACGCATCGACATTCTCCGATACGTCAATGCCGAAGGATGCGGCAGTGTGCTATAGATACACTGTGAAAGCTTATGACCTGAGCCAGAATATCAGCGATACCTCGAACACGGTTTGCGTGAAATTGCTGGAGAGGACTCCGCCTCCTCAACCGGTGATAGCTTCTCTGAAGGCGAGGGACAGGAAGGTGCGCGTGGAGTGGGTTTCCCCGCCCGTGCAGGATCTATTTGGGTTTCTGGTGGAACGTAGACTGGAAAGCTCCTCGGACTGGGATACGATAAGCCCCGATCTCGTTTTCCCGGAAGCGGACCATATCTGTGATTCCATTCCGGCGGTTAATACCTGGGCGGAAGACTGTACCTATCTCTTCATTGACAGCACTGCGATACCGGAAACCACGTACTATTACCGGGTTAGAGGCGCGGATTACCTGGGCAATATCGGCGATCCCTCTACTGCTATCAAGACATATACGTTCACTTTCATGCAGCCTGAGACGCCGGAGATAACCTCCGTTGCTGCTGTTACTGAGAGTTGCGCTTTGAAGATCAAATGGACTCCGTCATACCAATCCGGGCACAAGGGATTTGTGGTGTTCAGGAGGTCCGATTATTCGCCGTACAGGCAGGTAAGTTCGTACATTCAGGAGAATACTTATGTGGATTACCAGGTGGCTAAAGGTGAGACCTATTATTATAAGGTTCAGTATTTTGCGGAGGAAGGGAAGAATTTTTCTGAGCCATCTGATGAAGAGAGTGGGAGCGTGTCGCCGTAATAGTCAAGGGTCGTTCCCGGAGAAACCGGGGTGCGTCCTTGCTGACAAACGGAATTCAATCCAGGGATAGAATGAATGCAGAATCCCGTTAGATAAGTTCCTATCTCACGAGACAGGTATCGATTAACGAGTGAAGATTGAAGAAGTAGAGGAAGAGGAAAAAACGCAGAGTCACCCAGATGAGATAACTAAAGTGTCTCACGTGGCAGGTGGAATCCCGAAAGGGGAAATGAAATTTATTCTATTGAAACGGTTTGTTCTTCGTTTCTGTGTCTCGGTGTCTCTGTGTTTAGGGCTTAAACAGTCTTAGGTTATGATGGCAAAGAAAGCGATAATTTGTTTAACTATATTATTATTTTCTTTTTCATTTGCGCACTCGGAGAAAGATCTTTGCAAAGATGCAACTCCGGTGGCATATATATTGTTGGACCTGACATTAGCCCCGATTCATTAACGGGTGATTATTTTTATTATTCAGCGGATTATGGTTCAACACTTGTATTAAAATATATCGATCCAACAGGTTGTGTTGATTTTTGTTATATTACTTCCGATTTAACTATAGGTGGAATATATAGAACAGGTAGTAGTGCTCCACTTTACTATAGTACTGATTTCGGTGAAAGTTGGGCTCTGCATAATGTATATTGTCCGGGAAGTGTTTGTTCTGGATTATTATCAGGGGAAATATATAAAGGTGCTTATTATAGCGTTAGATCAGCAGATTATGGAGTTACCTTTGCAGATACAGGAGCTGTATCACCGTTCAATGTACGCCAGGTAGGTAGAATACCAGGAGAATTGTATGGGATTTATGACAGTTACGGAAGGCTGTATTACAGCGATGATTATGGTCATTCATTTACACTAATGCACGACTTTGATAGGGGTGAAGGCTGGGATATTTCCAGGGGAGCAACTGCCGGAGAAATTTACGCTTATAATTATGATACGATTTACTACAGTTCGGATCATGGTGAAACATTCACCAGGACAGGATGTTACGCAGGTGGAAACAAATTTAACGAAATTGCAGGGGGTAACAATACAGGTGAGTTATTCGGTTTGAGAAGGTTGTATAATGAACCGCCCATGGGAGAATGGGGAGGCGGTGAAATTGAAATATGT
>JAFGQG010000023.1 GCA_016935765.1 bacterium | reverse complement strand
TGAAAAAGAAGGATAAAATTCCCACTTGAGAATGAAATATAAGGTTTGGGAGTGGGTTATATAATAATTTACAATGGGTGGTTTTTGCAATAAGGTTTATAAAAATAGCTTGACAAATATGAAATTATATGATAAAATATTTCTCTGTGTAATTTTGATTTTAATCCTTTTTACCGGATCACTCCATTCCCAATCTTCAGCTTGCCGGGCAGCAATAGATGGCACGTATTTGGACTTTTATTACCCAGCATCACTTTTGGAACCTGACAGTCTTTATGCAGTTCTATCAAGACACTTTACTTATTTTCGTGTAGATACCATAGATACTTCAGATACAGATCTTCCTTTAGATTCCATTGATGTTTATTTTATAACGATTAGACCAAATACCCATACATTTTCAACTTCACTTGTTAATAGGTTTAGGGAATTTATCTATGAGGGAGGTATAATATTAGTTCTAGGTGATATTTGTTTTTGGTATAATGGTTATATTGGTATTCTTTATGATAGTCTTGGTGGCTGGTTATTTGGGATTGAACCATGTTCAACTATTGTGTACGATTCTGTGAATAACGTCCTTGGGAATCCAGCGAGATTTATTTATTCATTTTATGATCATCCTGTACTTCCTGAATTAGATACTGTTGTTTATGCCGGTCTTGCAGGTTCAGTCATTACTTCCCCACCAGCAGTTACCCTGGCTAATACGTATCCAACAGGTTATGCTGTTAATTGTTACGATTCTACGAGAATTACACCCTATCCTGCTGTTTTAGGAATGTCACATTATGGTTTTGGGACTATTATTTATCACTCCGACTTTTCTTCACTTAGAGAATATTGGCGATATAGAGATGCTAATCGTAATCTTGAACTGATTTTGGGTTTAGCTGATTGCAGCAGGTATCCCCACTTTATTCATTCCCCCTTAGAAGAAACCCTAATAAGATGTTTTAGTGAATCTTTTTCCATTTCAACAGCTATTTATAACTTTGGAAACATCGATCCTGATAGCATATCTATTCTCTGGAGAGATAGTATTTACACTATTGATTCTCCGCAGTTATCTGTTTATGATTCGAGTTTTTCATTCACTATTCCACCATACAGTTATCACGATGGAGATACAGTCATAATCTGCATTGCTAATTTGGTTGATATTTATGAGTATTGGCATTACGATTCAGCCTGCTGGGAGTATTATGTCGAGATCGATGAATACCCGCCAAGCCTATCAGGGTTTGTTCCAGCTCCAGGCGAGACATTGAGTTTGCTGGATACTATCTCACTTATTGCAACCGATACCTCTGATATCAACTTATATTCAATTCAAATTACTATTCTGGATACTTCAATTTGGTGGGAAGACCCAAGTCTCTGGATGACTGGTGATACGCTATTTTTTAATACTGTTCTATTGGATTTTCCGATTTTTTTGGAGGATACAACCATCCTTGTCTGCCTTCATATCCAGGACGATAATAAACAGTGCGAACCTACTTCATTGGACACCTGCTGGAGTTTTATACTAAAATCAGGTTGTACGGATAGAGAGTCTCCAACCATCAATATCCTCCAGCCTGCTGAAGGGGAAACTTTACTTATCCTTGATACAATCTATATCTTAGCTTCGGATTCATCCGGGATCGATACTTCATCGATAGTATTCACCTTTCTTGATTCGATAATAAACTGGGGAGATTCATGTATTTGGATTCATGGTGACACAATATATTTTGATCCATATTGTGCAGGTTTAAATCCTGGTTGGGTGGATACTATGATAATAGTTTGTGTCTATCTTGAAGACAACCTCGTTGACTGTCCACCAAATCCAACCGATACGTGCTGGAGTTTTTATCTCAATTCCAGTGGAATAGATGAAGTTCAGTTACCAGTTGATTTTGAAATTAAAGCATACCCAAATCCATTCAATTCAAAAGTAAACATCGAGGTTACTGTGAAGGAACCAACAAGGTTGAAAATAAGTGTGCTCGATATAACCGGACGCATAGTTGCAACTATTTGCGAGCAGAATATCAAAAGAGGAAAGCATGTATTCGTTTGGGATAGCAGCAATAACAATGGAGAATCTATCAGTTCAGGGATATACTTTTATAATATAAATAATAAAAATTGTGGCAAAGCCGTTTTATTAAAATAGGTATCAATTAGTCGTAAAGGAGTTTATTTTCAATAATTTCCTTGACATTATATAATAACCCTGCTATTTTTAAAATAAAATAAAAAATAACCCTGCTGATATGATGTACATTAAAAGAGAATTAGAACAAAAACTGAATCAATATTTGCCGCTTAAAGAGGCTATTGCAATCGTAGGTCCAAGACAGGTTGGTAAGACCACACTCATGAAACATATTTATGATGAGCTTAAAGTTGAACCGGAAAAAAAATCGTACCTGACTTTTGAGGACCGAACAGAACTAAATCTCTTTAATGATATCAACGATTTTAAGGATAGATATAAGGACTGTAAATATGTATTTGTTGATGAATTTCAATACGCAGACAACGGCGGTCAAAAGCTTAAATTCCTGTACGATACTACTTCTACTAAATATATAATTTCGGGCTCCTCATCACTCGAGTTAACGTTCAAAACAGGAAAATATATGGTAGGGCGATTATTCACCTTTCATTTATGGCCCTTTTCATTCAGGGAATTTCTGCACGGTCTCGATAATGAATTATATGATATGCTTATACAGCGGATACCTGATCCTTTCGAAGGTTTTGTTCCTGCTAACAAATTTGGTGATGAGATAAACCGGCGTTTAGAAAAATATTATCATGAATATATCCTTTGGGGTGGTTATCCTGCAGTAGTCTTGTCTGAAGGTAGCGAATTGAAAAGAATAAAGCTTCAATCGATATTAGATGCTTACCTTTTGAGAGAAATCAAGAGTCTTTTAACTTTAGCAACTGATCAGGAATTATTGAAATTGGCAAAAAACCTGGCAAACCAAATTGGTGGGCTTATAAACTATAATAAACTCTGTCAGGCTGTGGGATTGAACTATCAGCAACTGAAAAAGCACCTTGAAATATTAAGGAAAACCTATATTATAGACCTTGTTACTCCCTATTTTACAAACCGGAAAACGGAATTGCTAAAAAATCCAAAGGCTTATTTCATTGACT
Source organism: bacterium (assembly GCA_016935765.1). Lineage (GTDB taxonomy): Bacteria > UBP14 > UBA6098 > JAFGQG01 > JAFGQG01 > JAFGQG01. The sequence goes on along the minus strand of JAFGQG010000023.1, from coordinate 25,776 downwards.
TAGGATTCAGGAACTATCTAATAAACGATTTCCGTGAATTTATGGCGAGGGGTGATATGGGCAATGCCGTTGAAAATGCGGTTTTTATGGCATTGAAAAGGGCGTATTCAGCTTCCATGATAACAAACATTAAATATTGGCGGACCAAGAGTAAAGCGGAAGTGGATTTTATCGAGGACCGTGGCAATACAATTATTCCGGTAGAGATGAAATATTCAAGAAGCCCTGCCCCGGGAAAGAGTTTTCATAGTTTTTTGAAAAAATATTCTCCCCCAAAAGGAGTAATCATAACCCGTGGAGATACAAGCACAAAGAAGATTGGTCAAACGGAGGTGTCGTATATACCAGCTTATTATCTTTAGCATGATTTTGTTTTTTTAAACCTTATATCGTTTTCTGTTCGCAACCTTAGTGGCAATGCAATTTTTTCCCATTTATTTTAAACCTTGTTAGCTTATTTATCCCTGGATTCAATTGTGGAGGAAAACATTAGGAATCGAAAAAACAGGTGACATTTTACCACAATTCGTATAAATTGGATTTAACTATATACAAATTTATACACAAGGGGGTAGTTTGTATATTAAAAAATGTTATTGTAAGTACAATTTCAGTTTTTCTAATTATTTCAATATTTAATACTGAAGGGCTCTTGCATGCAGGAACTCATGATTTCCAAGCTCCGATTGTAACTGATTATCAGCCTACTGGTGAAGGAGTCTTACCGGATAGGAACATCGAATTCATAATATATGATGATTATGCAGGTGTGGATGAATCATCGATCTACGTCGAGGTTGCAGGTGTAGATGTTACATCAGACCTTGAACTTACTGAAATCACCTATGGTTACTACCCGGCATTCGAGGTTTTTTATGACCCGCCTGGGGATTTTCCTTACTGTGAGGAAATCTGCGTCAATATCTGGGCGCAAGACCTCGCAGACCCCGTTCACGTTATGGATACTTTTACCTATTGCTTTAGAATTATGGAATTTGAATGGGGTATTCCTCCTTATACTGAAGATTGGAATCCAATGAATGAAGAAATGGGAGTTGGCATAAATACGGATATATCAGTTAAGATTAAAGATGGGGGAGTTGGAGTAAATGACGAATCCATAATCATGAAAGTTAACGGTATCGATGTAACCGCTGATTTGATGATAAGCGCTATCGACCACCCGTTATCGGGCAATTATCTTGTTGTGTACACACCCGAGGCAATTTTACCATCCCATAGTTGGATTAATGTCTGGGTCTATGCTGAAGATTTAAATGGCAATGCCATGACCGACAGTATTTCATTCATGACCGGACCTTGTCCTGATGGCTGGGAAGCTCTAATTACCGTCTGGAGCAAACTTGGAAGCGACACCACACTCAAGGAACTAACCTTTGGAGGTTGGAATACCTGTGAGAATGGTTATGATGATTGTGATGTACCAGTAATCTGCCTTCCCGGACGCGTGTGTATGTATTTCATGCTCGATGATTCGGTTTATCCTGGTATAGACAAACTCCGAACCGATATACGGGATTATATCTCAACTACAGCATACTGGAGAATAAATGTTGAAAACCCCGGGGATGACCTGGGAGCATTCTGGGATCCGGAAGGTTTAATCGATGAACCTAGTTGGTGTAACTACATCGGCACGGCATATTACGGTGAAGATCCTGATACATGGATAAATATGGATGAATCTGATTCTTTATCTGTGGAAGTAGGGCAACACCTTCATATTCATATCTATTGGTGTCCATGTAGCTGGGATTTATATGGAACTGTCACCCTCGAAGGAGAAACCGACTTTACTGAAACTCACGTTTACTGGATATGTGAAGGAGAGACACTTGCGACCGGAATAACTGATATTGGAGGAGATTTCTGCTTTCTCGATTATTACTGGTCAACTTATACTGTATGCTTCCACCACGAAGGCTATTATGATAGCTGCCTGACAATCGATCTGGATGAGGATATATTGCTGGATGAAATAATGCTGCGCCTAATATGCTATCCCCTCTCCGGGATTATAACTCTCGAAGGTCTGACAGACCATAGCGGTGTGGAAGTAATTTTAACGTCACCCTCTCAAGCTGAGACAACATATACCGACACCGAAGGTTATTATTTAATCGATTGCTTAATCCCTGGAACTTATACAATATCTGCCAGTTATGAATGTTATGAAACTGTAGTTGAAACAGTTAATATTAATGAAGATACAACTGTCGATCTTGAACTTCCACAACTATTGGTGGATATTTATGGTTATGTATCGTTAGAAGGTGCGACGGTATATGACAATATCGAAGTCTGCCTGGATGGCGATTGTATCATAACACGCAGGGATGGAGGATTTGAGTTTACCGATATGGAATGCGGTGACGATCACGTAATCACTGCTTCGTTAGACTGCTACTTCACACTCGTTGAAACCCTTTTCAATGTTACTGCTGATTCAGAATACAATTTTGAGCTTCCGGTTTTACCACACGGCACAAATATAGTTGCGAGAACCGATACACTCGCGCGCCCGGTAATAGATGAAACGTTGTCGGTTACACTCTACTGGACCGAGCCCATCGATTGCGATTCGATTGCCATCTTCTATACCACGGTTTATTCTGATTATATTGGGGATTGGGATCTTGCTGCAACACTACCTGCCGGTTCCGGGATGGGAGACACCGGGTTGCGATTCACGGGACTCTATCCCGATACAGTGTATTGTGTTACGATAGTCCCATTCTTTGGACCGCATTATTGCTCTCATGTAATTGAATATGCATGCGAAGCTGCAACCACTCTCCCCGATCCTAGCAAGATACTCATATACGATTTTGACAACGGCGCAACTCCGTGCAGGTGATTAGGTGTCGAGTCCGCCATGGCAAACATCCTGGATGAACTCTGCATAACATATACGACAACCAGGCAGGATGATGATCTCGTATATTATAACCTTGAAGACTACGATGCCGTATTCATAGCTCTCGGCATTCAGGATGCTGATGATGCCCATATTCCCGAATCGAGTCTGCAGCAATTGATGGCTTACATGGATGACAGGTATCCGGTCTATATCGAGGGACCGGATTTCGGCGCTGATTATTCTGAAGGGACTCCTGCCGAGGTGGAATTCTTCGAAAGGTTCGGTATCTCCTTTATCGATGATGGCGTTAGCGAAGAATTTGTAAATGTGGATTTCCTGTATCATAATGGACCCACATGGTTTGCGAGGGAGCTGGTTTGCGATTATGATAACGGCACCCTTGCTGACCGTTTCGTGGATGAAATTGCCCCCAATGGAGCCAGGATACTTTTCGTTGACCAGGATGGGAAAGCGCGAGCATCGATATATACCAGCGGTTATACCGCAATTTATTCCGCCTGTTATGCCGGTGCGATGGATGTCAGGGGCGCGACGCAAGCCAGAATCTATGACGAGTATGTGAAATGTTTTGGGATAATTTCACCGTGCGATGATGTTAGGGATAAAGAGGAGTTACCCTCTTCTCTTGAATTGTTGCGAGCCTACCCAAATCCGTTTAATTCAAGGTGTTATCTCTCCGGTCCGGATGGTTTAAAAGCGGATATACTCGATGTTTCGGGGAGATTTATTAAATCGATAAAGTTGCCGGGTTTTTGGTATGGGGAGAATGAAAAAGGAGAAGTGGTAGGTTCGGGTATTTATTTTATAAAAACACATGATGAGAATGAAAGAATTATACTATATAGACTATTACTAATAAAGTGAAGAACACATTTTTTTTATTATTTTCGTAATATTATTTTGGAGGTTAAATAATGATGAATAAAATATTTCGTTTATTAATTGGTATATTACTTATCTTTTTTTGTTTTACACCCTCAATCTCATGTTGGATAATTAAAGATCCCAGCCCTGGAGGATTATATATTCATAATGATGTTCTTCATGAAGATGATTCAAAACTATACTATTCCCCGGATTATGGTGAAACTCTGTACCCTAAATGTGCTATTGAGGGTGGTATTTATACAGCTGATGAATCTCTTGGGGTTGTTTATTATGCAAATACAGGTGTTGGATTAAATTGCTCCTTTGATTACGGCAGTACCTGGATTCGGCGAATTAACCAGGAAGTGACAAGCCTTACCGGAGGAGTAGAGCCTGGTGAACTGTATATTTGGCGAGGTGGCTTTGGTATTTTGTATAGCACCGATTTTGGTGAAACATTTGACACTATAGGAGCTGGTCCCGCAGGTGCAATAGTTTCAGGAGCGTTGAATGGAGAAATATATGCGTTCAGTAGAATGGAAACCTCGATATATTTCAGTTCTGATTATGGTGAAACGTTTAGCTTTATAAATGTTATTGATTCAACAGTTGCAATTCCAACAATGCGTATGGCAAGCGGTCCAATCTCAGGGGAAATATATGTACTCAATCCCACAGGAAAAGAAAGTTGTTATTTAGCACTAATTTTGGGGAAACATTTGAGGAAAGACATTTATATACTGTAATGGATACAATAGGATATATGGATGTTGCTGGAGGAAATATCAGTGGGGAAGTATTTATTTTAAGGTCTTATTGGGATTGGGTGGGAGGAGAGATTCATATTTATTATAGCAGCGATTATGGGGAAAGTTGGATTCACTATTCTCACCTTGTTACAATTATTTCTGAAATTAATCAAACTGAAGCAGTTAAAAATTATCTTATGAATTCACCAAACCCCTGCAATAGTAACACGATATTTAAGTATTCTATTCCTAAAGATGCATGGATATCGTTGGCTATTTATGATATTTATGGAAGCAAAATTAAGACACTATTCAATAATAAAAACTTCAAGTTAGGTGAATATCAGGTTTTTTGGGATTGTAAGGATGAAGAAGGTTATCCTGTTTCATCCGGCATATACTTTTCGGTCCTCGGAATTGAGAATTCCACAATTACAAATAAAGTAATAATACTAAAATGATCAGAAATGCATAATTCACAAATTTCGGTTGCTTTTTTATTAACACTTTTGAAATATTGATTATTTTTGTTCTGGTATTAATTTATAATGACCGGGGTCAGTATGACGAGAGTCATTAGTATTTTTCAAAGCCATGTTTTATCACGTACCGTACGAATCTTGTTATTAAAATAAAAAATTTCATTTCTAAATAAGCTAATAAGGTTTGTTTTGGGGGGATTCAATGGGCTACTAAGGTGGAATCTTTGCTCCGCAAAGCTTGTAAGAAAGAATAAGGTTGAAGATTTGATGATTTGAGTAAAAAGTTTTGACCTTATTTCTTTTTATCTCCAACCTTAGTAGAAAAATCACCCGGATATTTTTTACCTTATTAGATTATTATTTCTATGTTCTACTTTAACATCAACACCTTAACCAAACTGCTTCTGTCACCAGTTCTCAATTCGCAGAAATACAGCCCGGAACCGCAGCCTCCCCCATTCCATATCACGCTATGCCTTCCCTTAACCTGAACCTCATTTATCAAAGTCTTCACTTTCCTCCCATCGATTGAATAAACATCCAGTTTCACAAGCTCCGTGGTTGGCAGGTTGTATTCAATCTCCGTCGATGCGTTAAACGGATTGGGGAATACTTTTAAGCCGAAACGCTCCGGTACGAGGTGGTCTTCATTGACCACTACCGCTCCCACATCTATAAGCATCACATCGTCGAGGAACCAGCCGGTTGCGGGTTCTATGTCGTTAGTACCTGCGTTGAATATGATTTCCACCGTCTGTCCAGCCCATGGCTGCAGGTCGATGTAATATTGCTGCCAGCTTTCCGCCCACGATTCACCATAACTGATCTCCCCCGCTAACGGGTTGGTATCACTGAGGATTCTCCCATGATAGTGCGGGAAAGGATAGACCATGGTCGTTCCCCCCGTAGTTCTTATCTTGACGTTTCCACCGTCTCTTATCAGCCCGGAGGAGGAGCCGCGCGCGAAATCTATACTGCTCCAGAAGGAGATCGCAGGCTGGGTCAGGGTTGTGAGGTCGAGCCCCCAGATAAGCCTCGCGTCTAAATTGGCAGCGTAGCTGGTGCCGGAGCCCAGGTTGTTCCAGCAGTAATCCCCGGAATGGGATTCGCTTCGAGAACTACGGTACCACCCGGTTGATTCAACGTAGAGCCCACCATCGTCAGCTTCGAAGTCGGATGCAAAAATCAACTCGCCAACGCCGGGTCCCGATAATTCGCCATCTGCCGGGAACCGGTAATAGATACCCCCTTCCTCAGCAATAAAATGGTACTGGTGGATTCCGGATTCCAATATTTGGCTTGCTGTGTACCTTCTCCATGGCGTGTCATAGCCGGCATCCAGGACCATTGAAACCTCGTGACCGTCGATAACCAGGAGAACGCCCCTGGGATATTCACCGCTTATCGAACCGAGTGTCACTCCGAAACTGTAGGATGAGCCTTCCTGCCCGGTCTTTGAAGTCGTGCTCGCGTCACCCATGAAATAGCCCGAAGACGTTACCGCGATATCATCGACCATGTATCCCGAGCGGTAATTGTCATCATCGGAATCGAAGAGGAAGGCAATGCTGCACTCTCTACCGTAGTATTGAGTGGGAATTTCGGCTATCACTAAATCCCAATGCACCTGGGGTTCATCGTGACTCCACAGGGTCACTTCCTCCTCGGCGCATCTAAGTTCTACACGAGCGATATCGTCGTCGCTCGAATGGGAGGGCACGTACAACTGGTACCAGAAAACGAGACTGGCGTTCCACGGTACGACAAACTCGGGCGAAACCAATGCCCAGGATCGGTCGTCATCATAAAAAGGGTTACCCGCTGCGCGGCTTGCGAAGCACGTCCCCGGGGAATTGCTGGGGTCATCGATCACCGACCATGAACCAGCGCTTTCTGAAGTCCAGGATTCGAGGTCGTCCCCGCTACTGAAAAATCCCGGGGAGCCTCTAAAAACCAGCATCGTATCAAATCCGCCGCTCTCGTAGTACTGCCACTGCAGGATGAGATTGAATTCATACAGCGGTTCTCTTGTCACGTGCAGGTAGAACGGCACTGTGAAGTTATCGGGGGGAATTATGCCGGTCAGCCACGAGTAATCGGATACGATCTCGAGGAAGTCGATCTCGTGTGGGAGATGGCAATTAATGAGAAGCCCGTTCAGATCGCAGCCGCCGGGTACATTAACTTCCAGCCAAACTGCAACGGTTTCATCGACCTCGATGAAATAGTCGCCGTCCCCGTACAGCGTGTCAGTCAACCTGATGCTGACGAGTTCGACGATTGGCGCTCGGAACGTGAGAAAATGACTATAGTTCCAGGTGTGCCCCGCAGTGTCTTCGATATCGAAAAATACTTCGGCAACGTGTCCGTCCGGAACCGTGGGGAGAACATTTAAATAGTAAGTATGTTCGACGGAGCCCTCACTGTCCACCGTCACAAAACCGGCTGCTGTTCCCCACAGGCTTACGTACGGGTCGTCTGAGTTCACGTCGAGCCCGACCTCGTGCGCAGTGATGCCCATGTTGCTCAATTGAAGGTTCACGCTGAGTGTTTCCCCGAAGTCCCATTCACCGTCGCCATCGTTACGGGAGGATAGAACTACCGCGTCGCTGGTGGTGATACCGGTAACATAGATAAAAGGCTCTTCGGGTGATGCCGGCAATATCCCGTACTGAGCGGGTATATGCCTGAATGCTGTTGCTGTAACGAGCAGGGTTTCCGGGGGAATTGGGGGTATGTTAAAGAGCGCGTAGCCCGTTTCGTTCGTAATTTCCACAAGCGCTGAATCGGTCCAGGAGATGCAGACACGGGCGTTGCTGAGCGGGATTCCATCAACGTCAACGTCTATCCTTATCTCGGTTGAGCCTCCCATGGGATAAACGGGGGGAGCCTCCAGGTGAAGGGCTTGTGGAATCCCAGCCCAGAGCTGGATCGCGGGATCACCAATCAAATTGTAAACATCGAAGAAGTAATGACCGTAATCGGGGAAGGCTATCATGACTTCGAGAAGAGCCTCATAGCATTGCGCCATCGCTGACGCCATCGAGTCCTCAAGGAACGCGCGGAAAGTCTCGATTTCCCAGACGCTGTCGGGATTCCAGTAGGTCGAATTCGAGCCGCCGATGTAGGCGATAGCGCCGGCATTTACCTGCCTCAGCAACGCCTCGCCGAACGAAGTTGCTATTGTAAAATCGTTCGTGGAGCATGCGTTGCCGACGATGAACGGAAACTTATTGCTGTTAGCCATTGTCGGCACTCCAGCCATGGTCAATGGTGGAGCGGCTAATCCGTTCGCTGAACCATGGCCATAGTAATAATAGTAAGCATACCCGTCATTCAGGGCAGCGAGAACGTCGGCTTCGGATGCGTAGAGTCCGTCTATCTCCATATAGCCAATTCCAAGGGGCGCCATATAGGTAGTATTCACGTAAGTGTGGCAGGTATGCACCATGTCATGGTTGTAATCGTCGTTGGTAGTGCCGAAGAGGTATCTACTTGCGAATGCGCTGTCCGCGTAGTTGAACTGTTCGTAGTCGATGAAGCGGTTCACGAGTTCTGCGAGCTGGTCGTTGTTCTCGACCGAGATGCGCCCAATGAGAATGTCGGGGACGTAATCGCCGCCGTCCACGCAGCCGTAGTCGATATCGGTTGGGGAATCGGACCCGCCGGTATAATGGGTAGTTACATCATCCACGTCGCCGACTAATATGAGGTAGTCGATTCCGCCCCAGAAGTCGTAGAGGGCGTCGATGGATGTTCTAATGCCTTCGTAGGTACTGCCCAGGTCGCCGGGGGTTGTCACGTATATCCAGTATCCCACGGCTCTTCTCCAGTTCAGCCACGGCTGAAGGGTCGCCTGGTATGTATCCGGGCATATAACCAGCATCTTTGCCGGCGGCTGACAGACCGGGTCGAGAAGGGGATTCGCATAGAAACGTTCCTTTATTCTATCGAACACGGGTGAAGGGATTCGATTCTGAGTAGCTTCAAAGCTCACTCTCACCTCGATACTGTTCGGGATTCGAATAACGTTAGCGCCAGGGTCATATTGAACAGGGCATACTTCCACAATAGTGAAATGGTCTCCGTGAATTATACCCTGCTCTACAATTCGCGCTACTTGTTGTGGGTAGGGTTGGTCGTTCTCATAAACTTCGGGATCGATCTCGGTAATTTCGTCCCATTTCTGAGGTTGAAGCGGTTGAGAGGGGAGAACCGGCGCGTTCAATTGGTGTTCTGCCCAGCCTTCAGCAGAGACTTCGAGGCGCGCGTTCTCGCCGGTTCGCAACGGTATTCGGTAAACGGGCAGATGCGGGTTCCCCACTTCCCAGAGATAATGGGCGTCGGGGAGAGAGACCTCTTCAAAGCCTTCGAAGCGGGATTCGGTGATTTGAATATCACCGTCATTGCGCCATTCAAGAAGTACGGAATTGTGATCCTGCTGCAAAAGCGATAATCCTGCGGCAAGGGTCAATGAAGGTATTAACAGAATTATTATTATATATTTCATTTATCCTCCAGGTAATTTTGGTTTGGTTGCTTATAATAATAGTCACCTCGCTTGCTGGTGTCAATTATTTTCCTTATAAACGGACCGGATTCGTTAAAAGAATAATTAAAGTCATTTGCGGTAAAACACTCAACTGATGATAGCATTCGAGTGCAATTTTCCTGAAACAAATTATAATCAATCCCGGGATTATGCACCGGGTTGGCACGCTTTTCGAATACCTTCCAGCGACAAAAACTGCGCCAACCCTCAATAATCACCATGCTCATTTTCACTGCTCTTTTTTATTGACTTGCCCTACAGGTTGTTTAAGTTGACAATGAAGAACAGTATCTTAATAAAAATGGAGGATAAAAATGAAGAAATTAATAATGATATATCTTTTGATGGCTTTGTCGCTGTTTGGACAGGTGCCCGGGACGATAAACTACCAGGGTAAACTCACGGATCCCGCCGGGATTGCTCTGGAAGGTCCCATCGACATCTTGTTCCGCCTGTACGACGACCACACGGGGGGAACTATGCTCTGGAGTGAAGCGCATCCCGCCCTCCCGGTCAACAACGGGCTTTTCGATGTAATTCTCGGTGGTTCAACACCATTCGATCTCCCCTTTGACGACCAATACTGGATCGAGCTCGAAGTCGGTGGTGAAACCTTAGCTCCAAGGCAGCCGTTCGCTTCGGTCCCTTATGCACTCCGCGCATTATGGGCGGATAGCGTCGAAGGAGTGGCAACTGTTACCTATATCGACACGATAAGCTACGTCGATTTTATCAACTTCATTGACAGCATCTCGTTCATAGACTCGATCTCATGGGTCGATTCGATCGGTTGGATAGGCTATACTCTTTGGGCTGACAGCGCGAATTGGGCGGGTTACATCCACTGGGATTCCATCGGTGGCATTCCGGCTGGTTTCGCCGACAATGTTGACAACGAGGGAGTAACCTCGGTGGAAGGTCAGCATGGTCCGGCGGTAGACATCGAAGTTACAGGTACAGGTTTGTCGGTCTCTGCGACTGGCAACGTGATAACCCTCACCCACAGCAGCGATGGCGACAATGACGAGTCAAATGAGTTACAGACTGTTGCAGGCAGCGGGGCTTCCGCGTTCACACTTTCAGACGGCGGTGGAACCATCACGTTGGCGGGTACTGGCGGCGTGAGTGTAACCCGAACCGGGAATACACTTACCATCGACGCCGCTGGAGCAGGCGAAAGCAACCAGACGATAATCACCGGCGATGGTGTTGCGGGAGCGGAATCTCCGGGGACTTCGGGAAATTTCACGATAGATGTCGGCGATGGATGGGGGATCACCACATCCTCCACGGAGGTATCAGTAAATACGACAGACCTCGACAGCCGTTATTATACACAAACGGAACTTAACAGCCCGGGCGCTGGAGGGCAGGTTCACTGGAACAACCTTACTGCAGTTCCCCCAGGATTAGGAGACGGAGACGACGATACATGGCAGGTAAATACGCAGTCGCAGAATGGGTACGTCACCGCAGGGGGAGCTAATTACAATTATGTGTGGAAGACAAGCGGTACCGGTGTTCCAGCCTGGAGACCGGATGACGACACCGACGCGGATGCAGAGATAGGCAACGAGGATGTAACCGGGCTCAGCTTCAGCACCGGCGATGGAATATTGACTCTGACCCAGGATCACGGGGGTAACGTCACGGTTGACCTCGATGGCAGGTACGCTTTATCCGGCGGAAACGTGACCGGAAGCGGAACTGCCACACGTGTAGCATTCTGGAATGGCACCAACTCGATATCCTCGAATTCCAACCTCTACTGGGATAACACTAATATTAGGCTTGGTATAGGCACATCGAGCCCGTCTTACACTCTTCATGCGGAAGGAGACAGGATTTCCCTGGGCGCAGTGAACAACCTGGCAGCTACAACCGCGGTAAACGTTGCTGTCGGAAGGAACATCGATCTTTCCGCCGGGACCGCAACACACCATACTCACGTAGGCATCGGGCAGAACGCGGACGTTACTTCCACTGAGTGCGCGTTAGCCCTGGGATACACGGTTTCCACCAGCCAGGGTTACAGCATCGTAATGGGTATCAACTCCAGCATTACTGGGACCAGCCAGGGATCGCACGTTATAGGGAACGCAAGCAGTTCCAGCGTAAGCAACGGATATACCTTCGGATCAGATTGCCATGCGACAGCTTCTAATACTATGGCAATTGGCAGAAATGTTACGAATAATGTCAGCAACTCAGTTGAAATAGGGGCATCATCAACGGGAACCGGTATATTCGTAAACAGTTCGAACAATGTAGGTATTGGGATTACTTCACCCGACGCGAAACTGGAAGTTAATGGTATAACTCATACATCAGGGGGCTTGATAATAGAAACCCGAACCAGCGATCCATCGAGCCCTGAAGACGGCAGAATGTGGTTGAGAGTGGATTGAAGGATCGTTGAATAGAATGAGAATGAATAAGAACATTAAAGTATTGCTGATCTTGTTTTCACTGCCTGTTCTGGTTTTTGGGCAGACGTTCCAGTGGGCGAGAATGGGGCATCGTCCCGACGGCAACAACGGCGTTTATACCGAAGGCGGTATAGAAGTTGATCCCGACGGCAATTCATACATCACCGGTTATTATTACGCTCAGACTTCCGGGGATGAGCGCGCGTACTTCGATGGAATTTACCTTCCAGGTTACCAGGCAGGCGCATTCCAGAGTGATATCTTCTTCGCTAAGTACAATTCCAGCGGGACGATACAGTGGGCTGACTATTGCGGCAGCGCGAGCAGTTCGTTCGAAAGGGGATACGATGCTGCTTATTACGGAGGATATATCTATTTTACCGGAAGGTTCGGAAATACTTACTACCATGGGGGAACTTCATCCGGGGTTACAAGCAGTGGAAGCGATGATATGTTCCTAACCAAGTATTCTGCATCCGGGACATACCAGTGGGTAGTGAAAGGAGGGGGTACTTCAAGCGATTATGGCAGGGGAATCGCGATTTCGTCCACAGGGGAGATCTATATCGTCGGTTACTATAATGGCACCGCCACGTTTGGTTCCTATAATGTTACATCAGCGGGTGGGAGCGACATGTTCCTTGCAAAGTATAATATCTCGGGGACCTGCCAATGGGTCAGGTCGGCTGGTGGGTCCGGTTATGAATACGGCATGCAGGTGGACGTTGACGGATCCGGTTACGTCTATGTCTGCGGACATTTCCAGAACACTGCGACATTCGGCTCGTATAATGTCACTTCATCAGGTTCAAGCGACATGTTCGTTGCAAAGTACAACAGTTCGGGGACCTGCCTTTGGGTGCGCTTCGGTGGCTCCACAGAATACGACGAAGGGCGCGGCATTGCAACAGATGGAACGAATGTTTATGTATCAGGATTCTACGGGGATGCTAATTTTACGGTCAGTTCCACGACCCTCACCAATATCGGGGGCGCTGATGCTTTCATGTTGATGTACAATAGCAGCGGGACTCTTCAATGGGCTAGAAAGGGCGGTGACATTTGCTCCGATATGGGTTATAGGTGCTCGATCGACCAGTACGGATATGGATATATGATAGGCTCATTTGACAGTGCAGCAACCTTTTCTGACACTTCGCTTATGAGTTCAGCAGCGACGGACGACATTTTCATCGCGTGCTACCAGCCTGATGGCGACCTGGAATATCTAAAATACGCCGGAGGCAGTTACCAGGCATGGGGAAAGGGCATCAAGATCGGAAGCGATGGAGATGCTTATTGTACCGGCACGATTTTCGGATCACCCACAACTTTTTATTTCGACAGCCATACGTTAACTCCCCACCGGAATGCTGTATGGACAGCCCGGCTTTCAGCGCCGCCACCACCATACATCGATATCGGGCTGCGAATGTTCGACGGTTATACAACGATTGCCATAACTTGTGAACCAGGTACTCCGACCTCCCGCCTGCGCATTGCTGAGGATGGAGTGGTTTATGGGATAGTACTGGTTGATCCGGCTGACCCGGCAGCATCGCGGATCCGTATCAAAACTCCCGATGGAATAAGAGCGTTGAGAGAGTATTGAGTCCGGGAATGGACAGATCCTTAACGATTGCAATTAATCCTTATTTAATTAAGAATAAATGGTTTTTTTATTTAAACTAATCGCTAATATATTCCAGTTTTTTATTAGTATCAAGAGGCTCGTTAGTTTTTTTGATGCTTTTTCCAAAGAGTCCATACCCGGCTCCGTAATTAAAAGCATAAATTCCTTTGGATTCAGTAGTATCATGATCCATCAATACATAAAAATCTCCATTCGGATTGTCGGCGTCATCATAGATCCTGACCAGAACCGGAAATGTCCCGTTTAAACCAATACCCAGATTATCAGTTACTTTACCCTGGTATTCAACAAGCCTGGGAACTCCCCAGGAACTGCTTACCATGATTAGAAAAATAAAAGTACAACTGGTTTCCTCATTTGAAATCTTTTTTAATTATCGAAGTCAATCCACAATAAGAATGTTGTTCACTTTATTATTGCCGGTACCGTTATCAATTACTTGCGGGATAAAATCGGTGCCGGCAACTATGTTTTCATTAATCTGTGAGTATGTGCAATCAGTGGATAAGGAAATTGTCATTTGCTGACCTACAGCCGCCCCTGACCAGTTATTATTGCAAAACTGGACATAGTCTGCTGCGATTTCAATATCCTTACCTGACTCAAAATAGTTTTCCGTGACTATTATGCCATAACCTTCGACCTTCAGGATTTTCTTGGCGTAGTAGCTTGAATTAATGGAGTTTCCAATAAACCGTGACACTCCCTGTAATGTCACAACTGCGTCCGTCCCGGGATCCTCATTGCCATAAACAAAATTCCCTTTATAATTTCCTGAGCCCAAAATAATAGTCCTTACGCGGAAATCGCAACCTGTTACCACCCCTTCGCCCATTCCTCCCATAGTGAGCAACAGCTTATTCCCTTCAATCCTGCAGCCAGAGATTGTTCCGCTTACACTACTCCAGAGGTTTTGCAAGCCCGTGCTCGGTTCGGTATTTAGCATACAGCCTTCAACTATTGAATTCCTGTAAAAATCCTGAAAGAGTCCCCAATCAGAACCCCCTGTTCCATCTAATTTACAGCCATTCAGACGGATTGTACTGTTTTGCCCATAGATCAGCGTATGTTTTATATTCTCCAGGTCACATTCTACTACCCCCAAATTCCTCTTACCACTATCACAGTAAATAAGATAATCCGTTTCATTGGTGCCGCTTCCCTTCAGAATCAAATTTTCGAGGTGAATGTTGTCTGCTTTGACTTGAATACACTGACTAAGATCACTAAATGTGATAGTAACAGCTCCCCTTCTTTCACCAATAATTCTAATACCAGTGGAATCAAGCACCCATTGGGTTTCACTATAATCACCAGCTTTCACAAAAACAGTTTTATTTCCGGCCGCCAAAGCTGCTTCAACAGTAGTATAATCCCCTCCTGCGGGAGCTACTATAGCGTCGTATATAGCGCCTAAATTAGGGGCTTTTATGGGTGCGCTGAAGTAAACCGTATCGCCATGTAATGGGTCTATCCAATCTGTATAGACCTGGGGAACCGCCAGATCGCTAGAAACAGATGCGTAACCTTCTACTAAAAGTGAACCGGGAAAATCTATGCTGAAGAATTTAGCTGTATAATCACTATTGGTTATAGCCTGCCTGCCAAATACGAATGAATAATCGCCAGAGACTATATTAGCGAATCCGCCTGGGATTACTGAATATTGACCGTTTGAGTTGTTTTGTGATCCTCCACTAACAGTTGCGGATCCATTACCTGCGGTATTAAAATAACCACCACTTATTGTTGAATAAATCCCTGTGGCTGAGTTACGGTAGCCACCACCTATAGCTGAGGAAGCTCCTGTGATGCTGTTATTACGACCGCCGCTGATCGTTGAAAATTTTACAGTAATCTTATTATTCCATCCACCGCCAACATGGGAAGCAGTATCATTCAAGGCATCACCTGCATAGTTTCTTCTTCCGGAAAACACACCGCCGTTTAATGCTTTAACGGTGTCATATTCACCGCCACCAACCGTAGAATAAGTTCCTGAAGCCATATTATGATAACCACCGGCAATGGTAGAGGCTCGCCTAGTCGCCGAATTATATTCCCCACCAGCGATAATAGAAGCTTGCCCTGACGCTGTATTGTGTTCACCACCAGCAATAGTAGAAGCTTCACCTGATGCTAAATTGAAATAACCACCAGCAATTGTTGCTGAAGAATTAGATGCGATATTTATTTGCCCACCCGCTATTGTAGCGTTAGGCGATTCGGCTTCATTCCAGCTACCTCCGCCAACAGTAGTATGATCACTTGATGAGGTGTTGAAAGACCCACCACTTACCGTTGAGCCAAAACCCGACGCTGTGTTGTTTTCCCCGCCACTAATGGTTGAAAAACATTCAATAGCATCATTGTATTCTCCGCCAGCAACCGTAGTAAAATAGTCGGTTGCTGCGTTATACCTTCCCCCACTCACTGTTGCAAACCAGTAATCTACGATTCCTCTTGCCCCTGTAGTACAAGCAACACCGAGATTCACATGTGTGTTCGCTGAGTCGCCATGCAGAATATTCCCCGCGTTTCCGCGCGCAATACCCCAATATCTCCTTGTATAAAGCACTGAATCAGTTACGCGCCAATTACAAGAATCTCCGGACGGGAAATTTGGTGCTTTTATCGGCGCACTAAAATAGACAGTATCACCATATAATGGATCGATCCAATCTGCATAAATTTGGGGGACCGATAGATCGTTATAAATAAATGTATAACCTGATACTAATAGCGAGCCGGGATAATCTGGACTGAAGAAACGGGCAGTATAATCAGTATTAACTACAGCGTGCCTTCCGAATGCAAATGAATAATCACCGGATACTGTATCGGTAGAACCACCGGGGATTACTGAATATTGACCAATTACAGTATTTTGGTTTCCCCCGCTAACAACAGCACACCATGCCCCTGCTGTGTTCTCGCTACCTCCACAAACAGTTGCCCGGCTATTACTTGCAGTATTAGAAGTTCCTCCACAAACAGTTGCATAATCCCAGTCTGCTGAGTTATCTCTTCCTCCAGTAACGGTAGCATAACCTCCATCTGCTGTATTCTGGTATCCACCACTTATTGTAGACATTCCACCGCTTGCAGTGTTGCTATCTCCTCCACCGACTGCTGAAACATCTCCACTAGCGGTATTCCATCTTCCTCCGCTTACTGTAGCATCAACACTACTTGCAATATTCCCTTCCCCTCCACCGACCGTTGAATACCAACTATTAGTCGTACACGCCACGCCAAGATTTACATGGGTATGTCCTGAATCACCGAGCAATGCATTTCCAGCTCCGCCACGCGCAATACCCCACAGGTTATTTGTATATAAGACTGAATCAGTGACATGCCATTTGCAGGAATCAACATAAATACAGCTTTCATCATTCCAGTAAGCGTCAGAACCATCGGTTTTTAAGACTTGACCCGGTGTGCCAAAACCTGTGCCGTCGTTTATGCCGCCTGTGATAAGAACATTGCCATTTACATGCAATTTCTCGCTTGGCGAAGTCAGACCAATTCCAACACTATCATTCGTGTCTGTTGTGTACATCTGCCCGGTTCCTGCACCTGTCCAGTCATTATCAGCACCACCTTCAAAAACACTATCAGGGATGCCGTCAATTGAATCCCAATGAATATAACCAGCCCAATGTGCAGAATCAGCCCAGACAGTATGCCCGATCCAACCTATTGAATCGATATAAGAAATACTATCTATGTTGTGTATCGAATCTATATATGAGATACTGTCAATAAATGATATAGAATCAATATGAGTAACATTACCTCGAAAGGTAGTGTCGAGATATGCATTAAGCGTATCCAAAAAAGTGGTATCAAGATATGCTCTCAATGTATCGAAATTAAGGGCTACACCGACTATACTGTCCGCAATATCAGCCCTAAAGGCATAAGGCACTGTAACTAACGTTTTTCTTGGTTCTAAGACATCTCCGTTAATAATCATTTCAAGATAGAGTATCTCACCTGTAAAAATAGAATCAGGAAGCGGATTGACATCACCCAGGTTAACAGCAAAAAGCCCTGTATTGAAAAATACTTCGGTAGCTTCTTCCCAAAGTGCGCTCCCTCCCAGCGAATCATCATAGATTCTGAATATAACATTTTCTGTACTATCTATGGGTGTACCAAGGCTATCTGTAAGCCTCCCCTGGAAGTACATCTGTGAAGGAACAGCAGCCACAATCCCATAGATGATAAGTAAAATGGCTAAGCTTAATAACGTTACTCTCATTTTGATCTCCTTCTAAATTTTTAATTCATACTCAAATAATTCACTTAAGTTTATGGTTAAATTGCCGCTAACTTGAAAATGTAACCGGTCTCTTAGTTTCCTCAAGTTTCTGAATTGCTACGAGTTTTAACTCGTGGATACCAATTCCGCATCCTCTTCCGGGTTTTAACCCGTTTATCCGGGGTTGAACCCCCGTTTGTTGGAAATTTTCATTTGATCCACTAACTGCAGTTATTGCCAATTCAATTCTTCTAAATACTATGGCAATCATTCCTTGAAGCAATGCACGCAATACACCGCGAAAAAAATCAAAACCGTTATATCTACTAAATAATGGTAACATGAGATAGCTTTAATAACTAAGGTAACACAGTCCTAGCAAAAAGCGCTACATTTATTATATTATGTCCAAAATGACTACTTCTTGAAGGTGCGGTAAATTCAAACCATAAAGCAAATGAATTATTAATAAATAAATTATAGCCATGGCTTCCAAAAATATTGTGGTTTGCCCATCTCATTGAAGCTTTAATCAGGTCATTCTCAGGTTGAAATCTTGTCGGGGGAAAACCAATCCTCGTAAAACAACCTCGAAGAACAAACTTATTTACATCAATTGTATATCCGCATTCCCAACCTCCTGAATCAGCTCCCATAAAATATAGTCCGAAATTAAGATGGCAGTTTCCACAGTTTGTAATTAATATTTCTTCACCTGCTTCCATAATTCTCGTTTCGCAAAGTGATATCGAATCGATGTTCCAGATAGAATCACTGAGGTAAAAACAGATTGTGGGCTCAAATCCTTCGTACCAGAAGCCATAATTGCCTTCGAGTGTATCACTCAACACTGGACCAATAGCAGTCTGCCCTAGACTCACGCCATAACCTCCACTATCTGTAATGTCTGCCGAAGGCACGACTGTCCACCAGAACACCCTGTTAGCCGATACATTTGAATATGAAAGAAACAGGAGGAAGATCATTATGTAATATTTAAACTTAGAAAATAAGCAGCCTTTTTCTTTTAAAAGTATTATTATATCGATCATCAGGGTTTCTCCTTCCGGCTGTTAGTAATTATATTATTTGTTTACAACCGTTTCGGGAATATTGCCTAATTCCAGTCTCTTCAGAATACCCATAAACGCTGGGATTAAAAAGCTTCCTTGTGGACTCTTCCATTTGTCTTAATATATTGATTTTCTGACTATGTGTCCATTAAAATATAGCAGCTTCAAAATATCTTAGATCAAAGGTTTGTATTCTTTCGTATGCATCACATACCAGGCGCTAAAAGAATAAAGTATGTTTACTAAGAATTATTCAGGAAGCGCAAATTCCAGTGTATCCAGCGAGAGAATCCAGTAGCCGAAACCAGGGTAGAGTTCATCGGCGATGAAGTAACTCCGGAGCAGAGCGTCATACCCGAATGGAGGTCCAAGCACTTCTGGGAAAGCATCGAAAAATGATGATGGTACTGTGATTGAAGGCGGTCCGAAGATATTCCAGCCGGGGTAGAAGGTATAATGAATAGTGTCCAGTTCAGTTGAGCTTGTAGCTGTTGCGGTGGTGTCGAATGGGGACATCAGCCAGAAACCCCAGCCTGCGGTAACGGTATCTATTGGAAAATATGCTCTTCCAGGAACATCGTATCCATAACCGGGCGGAGTGAAGAATTCGAAGGTTTCAGAGAGAAGGACTTCATCTGCGTAGGGGTATGAGAGCAGGTTCCAGCCCATGGGGATATCGTACTCGAAGGTGAAGAGTGGAGCTTCCACGTAGAACGTCCAGCAAGTATCGCTTCGGATGGCGCTGGTGCAATAGTCAGCGATACAGCCCTCAGTAACTTCAACGCATACCAATACGGTATCTCCTGGGATTAAATCTCTAAAGAAGTATGGTACATAAGGTATATCTTCATCCAATCCCCCTGGAAAATTTACCCAAGCATCATAACTAACTGGCCAACAGATTGAACCGGAAAGTGAAAATGAGATCCATGCTCCAGTATCAGGAACTGTAGTGCCGGGTGGAGGCTGAAGGGAGTCTATAACCGGCGGTGAGAAGTCGAAATTCACCCGACCGCAGACCGGGTCAGGTAGAAATGCGCCCATAGTTCCCAGTACGGAAGCCAGGCAAAATTCAACGCTGTCTCCTTCAAGCCAGGGAGTAGTCAGAGCTGGGCACAATATCACGTCATCTCCTAAAAGAGATAATTCAGGAGAGCGTAAATCATACATTGTGGAACCTATACTGGCTTCTACATTTTCGACGACACAATCTTCCGGAAGGTCCAGGTGCCAGTGAATGCATTGGCTGTCACAAGCGGAAATTACTTTGCCATCCGCGTTCAGATCGACCGGCTCGACCAGGAAGGCGTCGATAAAATGTATCACCCCATTTGATACGGTTATTAAGCTGTAAGTGGTTTCCGCAAACTCGGGATCGATGGAAAGAATTGCTATTACCGTATCCGTTTGCCCTTCGTAAGCATCTGGTGGGATATTGAATATTACGTTCAGGCTTTCGAGCGCGAAGGGGGCAACACCGAAGAACATTCCTGTCGCGGGGATCACCCAACCAAGTGCCGAATTAACGGAATAGACCAGGGTCTTGTTAGCGGTGCTAAGATTTTTCACCTTCAGTTCAAGGGTGTCAGTATCACCAGTGTCGGCAATCGCAGAATTTATACCGATATATCCACCGATAATTGTGGTATCGGAACCCACTATCAATGGAGGAATGCTCATTATCGTGGCAAACCCGGCGGGAGGCGCGATTATGCTGTCGCTTCTCAGCCAGATATCGCCGTAATCGACACCAATAGCATTAGGAACGGTCACTCCCGAGAAATCCAGGATACCGCCAACGGCAGTATTGAAATTCACCCTGGCATCCGCGTATAAGCCAGAAGCCCGGTTAATATCATATACGGTTATGTTCTTTCCTGTAGCAGTGAAGAACATATTAGCATAGATTAGCGAATCTTCCGGGTGGATATTTATGGTGTCTCCTGTTAATATAATTTCAGCGAAAAGAGTGAGTGGTGAGGCAGCCCCTTTTTTCCCATCTTCTCCGCCCCTTATCGTTCCCTGGTTGTCTATGTAATTACTGATAAATCTTATATGTCCCCCGCCGCCTCCATAACCACCATTGCCCCCAAATATTTTACCGTAATTTTCGACAAGCCATTTGCCGTAAGCCTCGATATCACCTCCATTTCCAAGGTTTCCCCCTTCGCCAGCCTCTATGGTCGCGAAATTCCGGACGATATCCGCCAGCACGGTAAAGTCTCCCCCGTCCGCGTTTCTGCCTCCATCCCCGGTTTTAACCAGGTTGAAGTTCTGGAATTCATGGCATTCAATTCTAATATCAGATCCTGGAACATTCTCGATTTCTGAATTTTCGCCCCATAATTCACCAAAATTTATAGCCTGTTCCCTGGCTACTATCTCGACCTGGTCTAAATTCACAGGCACTGAGAACCAAAGAATATTTACTATCACAGTTCTGGCAGCAGGGTTATTCCTGAAATTCCGGCAAAATAATCTTAACGGTCCGTTCGTTCTGAAATTTCCGTTATTGGTGAAATCCCTGCCCCTCCAGTGCAGTTCGGTATTGTTGGTGAACTCCCCGTTATTCTCGAAATCCTCCCGGGTTTCAAAAGAGACTACCCGGTAATCTGGAGCTTCAACTTCTACATCTCCATTATTGACCATGGAATTAATAAGCACGTGCCTGCCATCCAGTAATTGCACTGTGGAACCTCCTGGGATGGTAACATCATCCAGGAATGAGGGAACACGCGGAGGATCCCAGTTTCCGGGATTGGACCAATCGTTGTCACCGCCAGAACCTGTCCAGGTTATTGTTTCCGCAGAAACGAAATTCAAAAAAACAATTAAACAAAATAAAAATATTAATTTTTTCATGACACCACCTCGCATATTATGAAAATTTAAGAAGTTTTTATCACCTTAATTTTATGTTTAACAAAATCATTGAAATCCAATCTTCGTTTTATATTTATCAGAAGAAGTCATTAATTTTTTAATAGCTGTTAATATAATTGCAAACTTCTCATCATATTTCTATTCCATTCAACCGGAATTAAGTTTGACATGGTATCCTTCGTATTTGTTATATATTATCACAATTTGTGATAACCCACTTATAATCCAGAAATCCTTCCTCCCTACCATGGGAGATTAACTCAATCAATCTTGAAGAACTTTCCACTAAAAACTCCCTTCAATTTTAATATAAAAGAATTAGCAAAAACGGCAATGAAAATTTTATAGATATAAAGAGCAATTGGACCTCACTTCCAAGGTGAAGCCCAACGTTCTACTCCAAAACTTCGATGTCACTTAAATGCTGCCGCACGCGAACGTTGAATTTAATAACAAGCAGCAATCCCCCGCGCAAATCCATTTCAAAATCCTCCATTATCCTGTATCCATCAATATATCTGAAAGTCATGACCGCTTTCCAGTCCTTGATGGCTGTGGGATTATCGGCGTAAGTAATCTCCATTTTTTTAAGTAGTGCCGTTTTCGGATTGAAGTACGCAATTCCATCGAAGTGCTCGTCATCGCGTTCAACTGCCTTGAACGATATCTTCCTTGCCTCAGTATCATTGAGATCTACGACTCCGTAATCCAAATACTGGTAATCCTTCTGTGCATCCCGAGAGAATGGCATCGCGTTACCCTCAAAGGAGCCCCTCTTCCCCTTGCGGTCGGGATAATCACCCTCAATTTTCTCCTTGAGTACTTCCTCTTCAATGACCTCATCACCTTTGTAAACATATCGTTTGGTTTTGATTGCGCGCCCCTTGATCTCCGTAAATTCCCCATCTTTATAAACCGTGACTGTTTCCTGCGCGGTTACGGACCATTTTAGTGGAGGAGTTAGAGTATCGTGAGTATAGATTTTCTCCAGGAAGTGAGGGAAGTCTTCGGAGAGTACCGGGTAGCCAGCGGTTTCACCTGATACTCTCGTTGCATTCCCTGTGAAACTTAAAACAACTATGATGGGAATTAAAAGTCTATAAGGATATTTCATGACTATACTCCAATTTCCTAAGATAAATTATACTATTCTTAGTTTTCAAAGTCAAGTGTAAGTGTGGAGGTTGTTGTTGACATTTTAACAAAGCGTTATATTTTTAAAACATACCTATATAGATAGAATAAAAGTAGTGAATGAGATTCTTTTTTCAATTATAATATCATGAATATGATAATTTGTCAATATATTATTAAAGGAGTCCTGATGAAATATTTCCCCATTGTTTTATCTGTAGTAATATTTTTTGCCGGAATAGCCTACGCCGGTTGGGAAGGTATCTACGGTGGTCCCGGGGCAACTGAGGAAGCCTGGGGCGTCAAACAAAGAACAGACGGCGGGTACATCGTGGTCGGTACCAGGGACTCGATGAGCGGGCCCTTCGAAAGCACAACCGATATATATGCAGTACGCCTGGATGGATCGGGGGAGCTGGTCTGGAGCCAAATTTTAGGCGGCGCTTCCATCGATAAAGCTTACTCCGTCTCATTAGCCCACGACAGCGGGTACGTGATAGCGGGTGGGACTTACTCCGCCGGCGCGGGGAACGAGGATGTGTACCTGGTCAAGATAAGCGAAACCGGTGAAATAATCTGGAGCAGAACATTTGGAGGACCTGACTATGATGAGGGCTTGTCGGTAGCGCCCACCTCGGACGGGGGATACATAATTTGCGGATTCTACGGTAAATACATGGATATCCTGGGACTTGTGGGCGGCGATATTTACCTGGTCAAAGTGAACGCGGAAGGAGAAGAGGTCTGGAGCAGGACTTACGGCTTACCCGGAACAGCCCGGGAGGAAGCGTGGGAAGTAACTGAGACCGGGGAGGGAGATTTCGTATTGACTGGCGCGTCCCAATACGGCGACGCCCTCGTGTTAAAAACGAACAGCGAGGGGGATAGTCTCTGGGCTAGAACGTACGGTGGAACCTTCACAGACTTCGGGTACTCGGTAATCCAGGGCAGCGACGGTAACTTCGTGGTGGCTGGATACTATGGCACTCGCGAAGAGATGTGGGTGTGGTACCACGACATCTGGGTGCTGAAGCTCGACGGGGATGGCGATACTCTCTGGTGCACCCAATTCAACATCGATATCGACTCTGACAATTATGGCTATTCTATTGTGGAAACACCTGGCGGGGGATACGCGGTTACAGGATTGGTCAACAAGTTCGGCGAAGCTGGAAGGGATATGGCGTTGTTGAAATTGAACTCAGCCGGGGAAGTCCAGTGGAACCGTGTCTATGGCACAAGCTCAACTGACGAGGGGCACAGCCTGGCGAATACGTCCGATGGCGGGTTTGTCATTGCTGGCAAAACCGCCATTGCCTCGACCGACTTCTACGTGGTGAAGACCGATTCGCTTGGCAATATTGAAACCGCGAACGCGCCGCCGGATTTCACCAATTGCCCGGGTGATACCTCGATAGAGTACGGCGACACCTTGATGGTACATTTTGCCGCAATCGACAGGGAGACCGACCTGCTGACATACACCCTCGATGCTCCTGCCGGCGCTTTCATTGAAGGCGACTCTGTTGTGGTTTGGATACCCTCCGCGCCAGACTCGTTTCCAGTACCGTTCAATATTATTGTATGCGATTATGAGTATTGTGACACCTGCTCGTTCGAAGTTACGGTCATGACAGGGATAGATGAATCTCCAATTATTATTGACAAAATTGAGATTTCGTGTTATCCTAATCCGTATTCAACCGCTGTCACGGTTGAATTTAGGAGTTTTGGAAGCTTGGATTATCCAAGCATCCAAAACGTCCATCTATCGCCGAATGTCACAATAGAAGTATACGATATAAATGGCAGGATGGTTTCTTCTATGACAGTCAGGGATGCATGTCCATACATGAGTGATGTGGAGGCTACATACATCCAGTCATCCGGTCATCCAACCATCCAGGCGGCTTTTTCTTGGGCTCCAGCACCAGCAATCCCCTCCGGCATCTACTTCATCAAAGCCCAAGTGGGAACAAAGGCAGCCGTTAAAAAAGTGATTTATTTAAAGTAGATAAACTAATTTCATTCTAGTAATAAAATTTTGCTTTAGGAGTATTTACTTATTTTAATTCTGAGACTGCAAAACACTTGACTTTCTTTATCTTTGTTTATATATTAAAGAATTAGTGAAAGCAACAATGTGTTAATTGATGATTAGTGGTTATGATCAAATACAGGGTATATATTGACACTTCAGTCATTGGTGGTTGCGAAGACGAAGAGTTTTCGGAATGGTCCAACAAGCTATTTGACGAGTTCAAGGTCGGAGTGAAGATCGCGGTAGTATCTGATCTTACGCGAAAAGAACTCGAAGGAGCACACCAAGAGGTTAAAGATGTTCTTGAGTCGATTCCCCAAGCAAGTATAGAGAATGTTTTTCTCTCTCAAGAAGCCCAAAGGAGATAGTGAATGTCGAAGAAATTTAAAGCAGTCGATTTCCAGCGCCAGGTTAGGGAAAAGTTAAGCGCAGAATACAATGCTGGTCGGGATGCCTTTCTACGTGAACTCAAGGAAAAATATGGTCATCTTCGAAAAGGTAAAAAGGTTGTTTGCGAATCCTGATTGGAAGCTGATTGCAACTTGACAATTTAGTTTTAATGGGTAATCTCTTATTACATGTGGGCAGGTGTATCATACTTTAACAAATTCTTTTTACAGTTGACTTTTTCTTCAGATTGTCATATAATAATCTAATAAACGCAATTAACAAACATGAAAAAAACACTGACATTTCTGGTGTTGTTATTTCTTTATCCGTGCCTTTTGTGTGGTGACACG